>JADJPR010000022.1:0-300000 GCA_016713135.1 Rhodanobacteraceae bacterium
GCATCTTCGCAGCCAAGGGACGTCCGCGGATCACCCGCTGATGATCGTGCATCTGGCCAGCGTGGACCGGGTGGGCGACTGGGCGGGCGAGTGCCGCCAGCGCGCGCGCTGGCAGAGCGTTCTGGCCCGGCCCGCTGACGCTGGTCCTGCCCCGCCGGCCCGACCTCCCGGTCAGCCTGCTCGCCGGGGACGGGCTGGACACCCTCGCCGTCCGCCAGCCGGACCACGTTCTGGCCCTCCCGCCTGCTGCACGCGTTCGGCGGCCCGCTCGTCGCGCCGAGCGCAAACCGGTCCGGCCGCGTGAGCCCGACCACCGCCGCGCACGTGGCCAGCGAGTTCGCCGGTGTCGACCTGCTCGTCCTCGACGGCGGCCCCTGCACGGTCGGCCTGAGTCGACGGTCGTCGTTCAGGCGGGCGCTGCCGCTGTTGCGCCCGGGCGAGCATTGCAACCAGCGCCATCAGAAGCCCCGGTGGTTGGTCGCTGGCACTGCGAGGATGCTGAAGGCCCGCTTTGCGCGAGCGGGCGACTCGCCAGCGCACTACGCGCCCGGCAAGCCACGCTCAGACTGAGTGGCGCCATCGAGGGTGGCGCGCTGTCTCAACGATGCGGGCGCCGACATCGCTTTATGGCTGGTCAGCGGGACCCTTGCCGCAAGGCTGCAATAGTGGACCAGCACCACGCCGACCCGGCCGGCTGGCCGCAGGCTGTGCATACGCGCTGCATCGCTGGATGCAGGCCCGGCCGCGCCGTAATGGTGGTGCTGCCGCCGGTGGTGAGACTGGGCGGCGGTGCACGATCAGCTGAGCCGCGCGGCAGTACCCGGCGGCGAGATCGTGCCCTAAACCAAATCGCGCACCGTTCGCGTCTGCATGCCGACGCGCTGTTCCTATCGCTTCCGCGCCGTTTCGAACCGCGGACCGACCCGAAGGAGAGCCGACAATGAACAAGCTGCGTCCGGAAGATCTGGCTGCTGGCCGCGGGCCTGCTGCTGCCGCTGACCGCCTGCAACACCCGTGCGGGGCGTAGGCAAGAACCTCGAAGCCGACCAGAAGATCGGGAGACACCGCGAAGAAGTGAGCCTCAGGGCAGCGGCGCCGGATCAGCGCGCCGCCGCCAGGCTCCAGCGCACCGCGATGACGAAGTCACCAGCGACACCGCAGCCAGATCGCCCCACAGCCAGGTGGTGCCGCCGATCTCCTCGGCCAACATGCGCGCGCGTCCGAAGCCGGGTGCAGCGTTCGATGGTGTCGCTGAAGATGTCGTGGCACGTACAGCAGGCTCATCACGCCGATCAAGCGCAGCGGCGAATAGTCGCTGGCGACCGGCGGTAGCCAGCGGGCGATGACCAACATCGCGGCGGCCGTACCGATGCCGTAAGCGAGCCCGAAAGGCATTGCCGCATAAAAACACGGTGGCGAAGCGCCATGCACAGCGCCACGCTGGCGAGGATCGCGCGGTCATGCCGGCTGCGGCTGCTGGCGACCAGCAGCGCAGCGCCGATCACCAACGAGCCGAGGTAGCCGGCGCTCAGGGTCGAAGCGGTTTCCGCCCGCGCTCGGCACCTCGCCGCCGCGGTCGACCGTGACTTGCATCACCACGACCCACCGCCAGTCAGCGGAGTCATCGCCGCGTGTGCGGACTCGTGGAAGAACACCGCGAGGTTTCCAGCGGCGCGGTCAAGCCGAACCGCGGAAATACGCGAGGCACTGCGGCGACCAGGCTCAGGCCGGCAAGTATCATCAGCGGATGCGGTTCAGGAGTGCCGACGGACATCAGGGCGACCTGCGCGTGGACGGATCAGTAGATTACAGGCTATCAAACGCGAAAGGCAAGCAGATGGCCCGCTTCCGCGTTTCAGGCGTGTTGCGAGACTCGTCCAGCGCTCCCTGGCTCAGGGCGCCAGCGGAAAGCGCCACCAAGGCTTCGCCGGGCGGGTTATCGTGCTCGCGCACCAGGCGCAAATCAAGCCGACCATTGCCGAGGTTCACCAACGGCGCCTGCGGCGTTACCGCCAATATCGACATCACCGGCCCGCGTTTTCGGCAATCACCACATCCTCGATATCCGCCGTGCCGTAGTTCAGGACGGTGGACGCCAGCGTTACGCCTTCATGGCGGCGCAGGCTGAACTGCCCTGGAAAGTGGTCGAATTCAGCCAGAGCTTGCCCCAGTTGACGATGGTGCCGGCATCGCGCGAGGCGCCGGCCACCGTGTTGAAGCTGATCTCGCAATGCGACAGGCGCATCTCGCCGTAGTTCTCGACGATGGCCGAGGCGCCGCGCGCGGTGCTGTCGACCAGCGCCACCCGGCGCAGTTCGGTGGTGCCGTGGTTGCGGATCGAGCCCATCGAACCTTCCGCGAGGATGACCTGCTCGAGTCGCAGATGACCCGTTTCGGCGACATGGAACAGGCGAAATCGCTGTTGGAATAGCGCCGCAGTTCGGCGCCGTTGCCGCGGATCACGATCGGCGTGGTGATCTCCGGCAGCGCGGCCTTCTGGTTCTCGGCATTCACCTTGTCCAGCGAGTACAGCCCACGCTCCAGGGTGATGATGTCTGCTTCGGGTGTCTGATTGGCGGCGTTGATCGCGGCGACCAGGCCATCGGTCGATTCGACCGGGAAGATGGTCGTCGATTGCGCCGAGGTCGACACGAGCAGACCGGTGAGGGTGGCGGTGAGCAGGGTGCGATTCAGCGTCATGCGGTTCTCCTGGCACGAGATGTGGCGGATGAATGCATCATGAACCACAAGGTTTAGTGCGATCCATCAGCGGGCGCCGAAATGTGACGGAAATCGCGGCAAAGGCGCGAAAAATCAGACGAACGGCCAGATCCGCGAGAGCCTGACCCCACGGTCAGGTATGGGTCTGAATGGGAGTCGCGGCGATTGATCGCATATATCGAACGGGGTGATTCGAAATCGTCAACATTCGTGCGCGTCGCGCCTTGGCAGGCTCACCCGTGATGCGAGCAGCGCCCCGGCCAGGGAGATCGCCGCGGCGCCAAGAAAGCTCGCACGGCCATCGCCGAGTTCCCACAGGGCGCCCGCCAGCAATGCGCCGAGTACGCCGCCGAGGCCTGAGCTGAACCCGTACAGCAAGCCCTGACCATGCACGCCGGTCCGCCCGGGAAAGAACTGGCTGATCGCCTGCATGCTGGTGCTGTGGAAAGCGGCGAAAGTGAAGGCATGCCCGAGCTGCGCCAGGCCGATCGCCAGCGGGTAGTGCGGCAGCATCGCGGTGACCACCCAGCGCAGGCTGCCGATGGCGAAACAAACGACCATCAGCCGCCGCGGATCGACTCGCGCCTGCAGGCGCGGGATCACCAGGAACATGCCGATCTCGGCGATCACGCCGATCGACCACATCAGTCCCACCGCCTGCGGCGCGTAGCCGTGCCGGTCCAGGTGCAGCGACAGGAACACATAGAAGGCACCGTGGCTCAACTGCATCGCCAGGGCGGTGGGCCAGGAAGATCCAGAGCGGACGCTCGCGCCAGCGCGGCAGCACATCGGTGCGGAAGCCGCCGCCGGACTCCTTTGCCAGCGTCGGCGCGTCGTCGTTGATCCACGCGCCGCCACCAGCAGCGCGCGAACACCGGCAGCAGGGTGGCGACCAGCCAGCCGTAGCCGAGGATCTGAGCAGCCAGCCGAAGCCCAGGTTGGCCAGCACGAAGCCCACGGATCCCCACACCCGGATGCGCCCGTAGGCCGATTTGCGCTCGCCCAGTCGCGCGAGCGTGAGCGCCTCGAACTGCGGCATGATCGCGTTGTAGACGCTGGCATAGGCCAGCATCACCAGCACCACGCCCGCAAAACCGAGCGGCAGCAGGAACAGCGCGAAGCAGGCCAGCGTAGCCAGGCGCGCCCGCGCGCAGCACCAGGATCGGACGGGCCGCGCGCGCGGTGGCCAATCCCCACAGCGACGGCGCCAGCACGCGCGAGCCGTACCACAGGCTCATCACCACACCGATCTGCCAGGCGCTGAGCCCGCGCGTCTCCAGGTACGGCGCGAAATAGGGGGCGAAGGCGCCCAGCGCGCCGAGGTAGGCGAAATAGAACGCCGACAGCCGCCAGTAGGGAACGCCAGCCAAGGCGGTCAGTGCGCGCTCGCGCCCTTCTTGCCGAACAGCTTCTTGCCCAGGCCCACGATCGCGAGCACGATCGCACCTGCAATGATGCCGATGATGGCCTCCAGGGCGATTGCGGTCAGCAGGTTCAGCGCGCTGCCGCTGGCGCCGGCCACCGCGCTCGCATGTTCGACGAAATGGTGCAGCGCCGGCACGCCATGGACGATGATCGCGCCGCCGACCATGAACATCGCCGCGGTGCCGAGCACCGACAGCGACTTCATCAGCAGCGGCGCCGCGCGCAGGATCAAGGCGCCGAGCTTGCGCTGCAGCACCTTGCCCGCGCCCTCCATGCGGTTCAGGTAGTAGCCGAAGTCGTCCAGCTTGACGATCGCACCAACCAGGCCGTAAACGCCCACCGTCATCAGGATGGCGATGGCGCACAGCACCGCGACCTGCTTGCCGAAACTCGCGGCGGCCACGCTGCCGAGCGTGATCACGATGATCTCGGCCGACAGAATGAAGTCGGTGCGCACCGCGCCTTTGATCTTCTCTTTCTCGAAGGCCACGAGGTCCACTTTCGGATCGGCCACCGCGTGCAGCAGTTCCTTGTGATGCTGCTCGTCTTCCGCCGGGCTGTGCAGGTATTTGTGCGCCAGCTTCTCCACGCCCTCGTAGCAGAGGAACAGGCCGCCGAGCATCAGCAGCGGGACGATCGCCCACGGCGTGACGGCGCTGATGGCCAGCGCCGCCGGCACCAGGATGGCCTTGTTGATCATCGAGCCCTTGGCCACCGCCCAGACCACCGGCAGCTCGCGTTCCGAGGCCACGCCCGCCACCTGCTGTGCGTTGAGCGCGAGGTCATCTCCGAGCACGCCGGCGGTCTTCTTCGCGGCGACCTTGGTCATCACCGCGACGTCATCGAGCAGCGTGGCGATGTCGTCTAGCAGCGCGAACAGGCTGGAACCGGCCATGGCGAGTCTCGCAGGCAGAAGGATGGCCGCGGAGCATAGCGGCTGGCGCATGCCCCTGCGGTGTGGCCGATGTTCCGGTCTTCGCGCGCTTTGCAGGCGCAGGACGGCAGACTACGCATCGCCGGGTACCCGCCTGGCGCCCGAATCGACCTTGGATCGGATCCATGCCTCATTCCAGACCCTCCGGCCTGCGCGCCAAGCTCGGTGTCGCATTCATCCTGCAGGCGGGCCGCCATCTCCTGCGGTACGTGCTCGGCGTCTACGCCGCCGCGGCGGTGCTCGAAGACGTGCTGATCAAGCGCGCGCTGCGCGAGGAGACTGCGCACTACGTCCAGTTGCTCGAACGCAATCCGGTGCACCTGACACCGGATACCCACAACATGAAGGGCTACATGCAGCGGCCTGGCGACACCGACGAGGTGATTCCGGACAACCTGCGTGGCCTCGGCCCCGGATTTCACGTCCTGCGGCAGGGCGGGAGCCGGGCGCTGGTGTTCGTGTCCGATGCCAAGCCGGGCCGGCTGTTCCTGGTGATCGACCAGGCGCACATCGGCCAGCTCGCGCTGTTTTTCGGCCTGATTCCGCTGACCCTGGTGCTGCTGTTCATCTACCTCGCCACCTGGCTTACCTACCGCCTGTCGCGGCGCGCCATTTCACCGGTGATCTGGCTCGCCAGCGAAGTGCGCGGCTGGGACCCGAAGAATCCGGACTTCAGCACCCCTGGCCCCTGAGCGCATGCCACCCGGAGATCGAGGGCGAGACCGAGGCCTCGCGGAGGCCATCTATGGTTTCGGCAAGCGCATCGGCGAGTTCGTCGAGCGCGAGCGCATCTTCACCCGCGACGCCAGCCACGAGCTGCGCACGCCGCTGACGGTGATCAAGATGGCCAGCGAGGTGCTCATCAGCGACGGCCAACTGGACGACTACGGCATGCGCAACGCACAGCGGATCGCCGCCGCCGCGCGCGACATGGAGTCGCTGATCGAGGCATTCCTGCTGATGGCGCGCGAGGCCGAGAACGCTCTGCCGGCGGACGATTTTGCCGTCAACTCGGTGGTGCACGACGAGATCGAGCGCGCCGAGGCGCTGGTCGGCGACAAGCCGATCAAGCTGGAGCTGGTCGAGCGTGCGCAGTTCCGCCTGCACGCGCCCTCCAAGGTGGTCGCGGTGCTGATCGGCAACCTGATCCGCAATGCGGTGGCCTACACCGACCAGGGCCACGTCCGGGTCACGGTGGAACTCGGCATGGTGACGGTCGAGGACACCGGCGTCGGCATGTCCGCGGAGGACCTCAAGCAGATCTTCCAGCCCTTTTTCCGCGCCAAGCACGGGCGCCGTGGCGGCCATGGGGTCGGACTGACCATCGTCAAGCGCCTTTCCGATCGTTTCCAGTGGCCGATCGAGTTCGAGAGCGAGCCGGGCAAGGGGACCACCGTGCGCGTGCGCTTCCCCATTGCGCCCAGGTCAAGTGCGCGAGCGATCCGCGCGCCTGAGGAGGCCGCACCGAATTGGCGGAAATGACTGAACAAGAGACGTCTTGTCCGCAAAGGACGCAAAGGGCGCAAAGGAGAGCCAGTTTGCTGTAAGGCCTGCGTTGGAGATCGATGGCGACCAGGCAATCACACTCGTTGCAATGACCACAGCGTCAGCGCAGGACGCACAGAACATCTGACCGGCTTTCCTTTGCGTCCTTGCTTCTCCCCTTTGCGTCCTTTGCGTCAAACGCTCTTTGGTTCGTCCGGGCAAAGGCGCGAAACTCACACCAGCTGCAACCGCGCCAGTTCGGCGTACAGGCCGCCCTGGGCGAGCAGTTCCTCGTGGCTGCCCTGGGCGACGATGCGGCCGGCGTCGAGGACCACGATGCGGTCCGCCTTCTTTACCGTGGCCAGGCGGTGCGCGATCACCAGCGAGGTGCGACCGGCCATCAGGTGTTCCAGCGCGTGCTGCACGGCGCGCTCGCTCTGCGCGTCGAGCGCGCTGGTGGCCTCGTCGAGCAGCAGGATCGAGGCGTCGCGCAGCAGCGCGCGGGCGATCACCACACGCTGCTGCTGCCCACCCGACAGACGCACACCGCGCTCGCCAAGATACGTGTCCAGTCCCTGCGGCAGCGCGGACAGGAAGTCCCAGGCCTCGGCCGCGCGGGCGGCGGCTTCCACTTCCTCGCGGCTGGCTTCGGGCCGGCCGTAGCGGATGTTCTCCAGCGCGCTGGTGCCGAAGATCACCGGATCCTGCGGCACCAGGGCGAACAGGCGGCGCAGGTCAGCGACGCGTAGTTCGCGCAGGTCCACGCCGTCCACCCGGATGCAGCCCTGGTCGGGATCGTGGAAGCGCAGCAGCAACTGGAACAGGGTGCTCTTGCCGGCACCGGACGGTCCGACCAGGGCGACGGTCTCGCCGGCACGGATTTCGAGGTCGATGCCACTCAGCGCCGGCGTGTCCGGGCGCGAGGGATAGCGGAAGCCGACTCCGTCGAAGCGGATCGATTCCCGGATCGCAGTCGGCGCCGCGTCCGGAGTAGCGGGATCGGCGATCTTCGGCGTCATCTGCAGCAGTTCGGCGAGCCGGCCCATGGCGCCGGATGCGCGCTGCACATCGCCCCAGACCTCGCTGACCGCACCCACCGAGCCGGCTGCCATCACCGCATAGAGAACGAACTGGCCAAGTTCGCCGCCCGACAGCGTGCCCGCCAGTACCTGCTTGGCGCCGATCCACAGCACCACCGTGACCGCGCCGAACACCAGCACGATCACCGCCGCCGTCAGGCTGGCGCGCATGCGAATGCGGCGCTTGGCCGTGGCCAGGGTGCGCCGTACCGCATCGCCGAAGCGCGTCGACTCGCGCGCCTCGGCCACATTCGCCTGCACGGTGTGGATCGCATTGAAGGTTTCGCCGGCAATCGCCGACGAATCGGCGATGCGGTCCTGGCTCTCGCGCGAGAGTTTTTCCACGCGACGCCCGAAGATCAGGAAGGGCAAGGAAATAGCGGTCTACATAGGCCGCATTCGCCTTGGAGAAACCATGGTCGATCATCTGCCCGATCGCGCTCGGCAGGGACAGCGAGGCCACCGATGCCACCAGCAGGAAGCCCAGGGCGCCTGCGATCAGGCCGCGATAGGGGCGCAGGAAGGGCGCGAGCGCCGCCAATGGCTTGATCGATCGGGACTTTTCGGACACGGATTGGGCGACGTTTGGCGCGCGGCGCCGGGGAACCGCTGTTCATGGGGGCGGAACCGACCGACGCAAGTGGCCAGGTGCGCCCGCGGAGCGGCGGTCGGATGGGCCATCGGATTGCCCCTGGCGGCCGCAGAACCTGACTCGCAACGCGTCCGGAGGATTCCCTACAGTGGCAGCGTCCGCGCCGTCCGCCGGCGCATCCAGCACGCCACGCTGTAGCGATCTCGTTGCGTTGCCAGTACCTCGTGTTCGATTTCGCCGCTCAGGAACAGCACCAGTTGCCCGGGTTCCGGTGCGATGTCGATCGAGACCTCGCCGTCCGGGCCTTCCAGGTAGATGCGCAACTCGCCACCAAAACGCGGTTGCCAGGGGTCGCCGAGGTGGATCACGGCGGAGACTGCGCGCGCGTCCTCGTCGCGGAAACGGTCGAGGTGGCGGCGGTAGGCGCCTCCTGGTGGATAGTGGGCAAAATGCGCTTCGCTCGCAATCAAGCCCAGGTACAGGCGCTCATTCAGTGCGGAGCGCAGGCCTTCCAGGCGCGCCAGGAGGACGCCGGACGCACGGCGCCGGATCGTCCGGTTCCAGCCACTGGATCGAATCACCGCGTACCTCGGTTGTGCGCAGGGTGGCATTGCCGCGGCCCACGCGCGCCGGGGTCAGGACGCCTGCGGCGGCGCGCGACCTGGCGGTGTCGAGCAGTGCCTGCCGCAAGTGCGTGTCGAGCCAGTCGCCCACCACCAGCCAGCGGTCGGTGGCGAGGGCGTCGGCGATCCGGTCGTGGTCAGTCACGCGCGTGCGGCTCACCGCGGGCGTCGCGCTCCAGGAAGTAGATGCCGGCGTAGACCTTTGGATCCACGGCGTAGCCTTCGGCCATGCGCTCGGCGACGAAGCGGGCGACGCCGGCGCGCGGTACCTCGTGCACCGTGATGTTCTCGTCCCCGGCACCGCCGCCCGCGTGCACGCGCGTGAGGCCGGTGGCGCGCACGAAATGCATGACCTCGGTGGTCATGCCCGCAGAGCTGGACCGGCCATGATCGACTCGATGTGTTCGGCCTGCCAGCCGGTTTCCTCCAGCAATTCCTGCGCTGGGCGCTTTCGCGCCAAGACTCGTCGGCGAAGGCGCCTCATCGCCGATCAGGCCGCCGGAAACTCCAGGGTACGCGACTGGATCGGGATGCGATATTGCTCGACCATGAGGACGGTCTCCGCGGGCGTGATCGCCACGATCACAACCGCACCCTGGGGGTTCAGTCGCTCCGCGTACTCCCAGTTCCCGCGCCGACACAGGCGAAGGTGATGGCCGGCGTGAAGGACCTGCGAAGACTGTTGGGACATGGGCGGGAACTTTTGCTGTGGTCGAGAGTCAGCTTGCAACCGCGATAATGCCATTGCCGCCGCTCGCTCCAGCGCGACGCGTGCCTTTCCTTCGTCTGCAGTCACTTTCGAACCGGATCCATGAACTCCAAGACTCTGCTGATCAGCCTGTCCGCTGCCGCGCTCTGGTGCGCAGCCTCCTCGGTGTCCGCCCAGGCCTTGCGTCAGGCACCGCCGCCGTTGCCCACCGATACCGAGGTCGAGCTGGCAAAGATCAGCGATATCAACGAGTTGATGCGCCGCGCTGACGAGTGGAAGGGCAACAAGGATTTGCGTCGATACACCTATGCCATGGAGCGCCTGCTGAAGTTGCGCCCCTACAGTCCGACCTTTCTGTACCGGCTGTCGGAGGCGTACGCGATGCAGGATCAGAAGACCAAGGCATACAACCTGCTGATCCAGGTTCAGAAACAAGGGCTGGCGTTGAACCCGGAGGCGGACAAGGATTTCGACCCGATCCGCAACACCCAGGTCTTCCAGTACGTCATCGACGGACTCAAGGTAAATGCCACGCCCTTCGGTGAGGGAAAGGCAGCGATCACCCTGAAGGATGCGCCGGAGCTCATCGAGAGCGTTGCTTATGACGCCAAGCGCAAGCGCTTCCTGGTCGGCAGCGTACGTACGGGTGAGATCATGAGCGTAGCGATGGACGGCAGTGTCAACCTGTTCACGTCGCCGGTCCGCACGCCGGCGCTGCGGAGCGTTTTTGCGCTCGCCGTGGACGACGCCCGCGGTTTCCTGTGGGTGGGTACGGCCGGGGCGCCGCAGTATGAGAAGCACCGCCCAGAGGAACTCGGCGGTGCGGCGCTGCGGAAGTTCGATCTGGCGAGTGGCAAGATCCTCGAAGCCTATCCGATGGCACCCGGTGAGACCCCACGGATGTTCGGCGCGATCACGGTTGCCGCCAACGGGACGGTCTACGCCACCGACGCGATTTCGAACGTGGTCTACCAGGTCCAGGGCGGCGAGATGCGCACGTTGTTCGCGGTATCCCGGATCGACCAGCCTGCGTGGTCTGGCGGTGAGTCCGGACCAGCGGTACCTCTACTTTGTGGACTATGAACTGGGATTGCGTGTCGCGGACCTCAGCAAGAGCGAGATCCGCGAGCTGGCGATGGACTTGCAGAATCTGGGTGGCATCGACGGCCTGAGCTACTACCAGGGCCAACTGATCGCCGTGCAGAACGGCACCATTCCCACCCGCGTCATTCGCATCAAGCTCGGTGACGACCGCGTCTCCGTCGTGGGCGTCCAGCCGCTGGAAGCGAACAAGGACGAACTGGTGATGCCGACCTTCGGCACGTTGGTCGGCGATGACTTCTACTTCATCGCCAACAGTCAGCGTGACGTCTACGCAGCGGATGGCAAGCCGATGGAAGGCGTGCTGCCGGAAGATCGCGTGCTGTACAAAGTGTCGGCACGATTCGCCTGGGAGACGGCCGTGAAGGGTGGCCAGGTGGGCGCTCCGGCGAAGTAAGCGCCGGGGTCATGCCGCGCCGGCGTGGCGGGCCGCGATGGCCTCGGCACGCCGGCGCAGGAAGGGGCCGAATCCCAGGTTGTCGAAGAGCGTGCGCAGGGCGTCCAGGTCGGGCGCCCGCGGCTTCAAGGCGGCAAGGTCCGCTGGCACCGGTGCCTCGCAATGGATGGCACTCAGGCGTCGCGACAGATAGGCCTGCTCACGTTGTGCCACAAGTCTGGCCTGCAGCGCCTTTGCACCCCGAATACCGATTCTCTCGACTTCATCGATGCGCCGGTAGATCTCGTCGAGATCTCCGAAATGCTGCAGCAGCCGGGCGGCACCCAACTGCCCGATGCCGCGCACGCCGGGGATGTTGTCGATCGGGTCGCCGGCCAGTGCGAGCAGATCGACCATTTGCTCAGGCCGCACGCCGAAGCGCTCCTTGACCGCTTTGCGATCGAAGCGACGGTCGCGCCCGAAATCCCATTGTTCGTCGCCTTCACCCAGCAACTGGGTCAGGTCCTTGTCGGCCGAGATGACCAGGACCGGGTGCCCGTGCGTGCGCGCCACGCGCGCCAGCGATCCGATCAAATCGTCGGCTTCGAAGCGGGCATCCGCGTGCGTGCTGGCGCCGAGGTGCCGCGCGATCGCGCGGCAGTGCGCGAACTGGCGCAACAGCGCCTCGTCGGGCGGTTCGCGATTGGCCTTGTAGGCCGGGTAGATTTGCTGGCGAAAGCCGCTGCCCAGGGATTCGTCGAAGCAGACGGCGAGGTACTTCGGTCGCAGGTGTTCGAGCAGCTGCAGCAGGAAGCTGGCGAAGCCCTGCGCCGCATGCGTCGGCCAGCCCTCGCGATCGCGCCAGTCCGGCGGCAATGCATGCCAGGAGCGGAAGATGTAGAGACTGGCATCGACGAGGCAGACGCGATCGCCGTTCCCTCCCATCACAGTGCCGGCATGTCGGCCGGCCGCCAGTCGCTGACGATCTGCTCGTAGCGCGGGCGCTCCCGGTCCGGGACGTCCGCCTTCGGCGTGCCGACATGGATGAAGGCCACCACACGCTCGTGCTCCGAGAGGCCGAGCAGGCGCGTGGCCTGCGCATCGTGTGCTGGCCACCCGGTGACCCACTGGGCGCCGTAGCCGAGTGCGCAGGCGCCAATCAGCAGGTTCTGCGCCAAAGCGCCGGCGGACAGGAGTTGCTCCACCTCCGGGATCTTGTGCCCGGGCGTGATCCTTGCGATGACCACCAGCGACAGCGGCGCATGCGCGAAGCGGTTCAAGTCCTTGTGCCGGGTGGATTCGTCGAGTTCCTCGCCGCGCGCCTCGCGTAGCGCCACCAGGGCGCTTCCGAGCGCCGGACCGGCCGCTCCGTGGATCGTGAGCAGCCGCCACGGTTGCAATTTCCCATGGTCCGACACGCGCACTGCGGCCTCGACCAGCGCGCGCAGTTCGATCTCGGTGGGGGCGGGCATGCCGAGCAGCTTGGCCGGCGTCGAGCGGCGCGAGGTCAGCGGGTGCAGGCGGGTTTCGATGCTCATGGCGGCAGGGGCGCGCGGCGATGCGCGGAGTCTACGTCGATGGGGCCCGGGACTCGACTCGGGACTCGGGGAAAGTCCCAGTCGCCCCTGCCGGTGCGCTTGTTCGCGCAGCGAACCGTGACTCTCGCAAGATCGCGGACTGTGTATCTGGACGCAAAGGACGCAAAGGACGCAAAGAAGATCAAACGCGATACAGCGTTGGGGTACCCCCGGCACTTGAGGTCTTTGCGTCCGTTGCGTCCTTTGCGTACTCAATCACAGGTCGTCGTTTGGCGCAGGAAGAAAATTTCATATAATTCAACAACCTGTGGCATGTTCGGTGAAAAACGCAGGGAAAAGGTGCCTTGGCGAGATCTGGCGACCCTGCCTGGGAAGGTGCTCCCCGCTGCGTTCTCTCCGCTCTTCCACTCCGCTCTCTGCGTCCTGCTTCTGGCATCGGCCATCCGCATCCCCAGTCCAGGCCGGTTGAGGCCTCGGCGCGCTTGGGATGCTGTCGCCGTGTGTGGCAGACTCGTGAAGATCGATGGACCCCGTCCGGGGATCGATCGAGGGCGGAATCGTGGGGGTTCCCGTTGCTCCAGCGCTGTGTAGTTCCCGGGCTGCCGGCTCCGCCCGGGCGCGCCACCCGTCATCGATCCGGCGAGTCTTCGTGTTGCGCCTGGCGCTTGCAGTCCGCACCGTTTTTGCCATGCTGACGAAACGAGTTAGGGAGAACTGAATGTCACTGACTATCGGAGTTCCAAGAGAGATCGTCGCAGGCGAAAAGCGCGTCGCGACCGTCCCCGAAGTGGTCGAGAAGCTGATCAAGCTGGGCTTCAAGGTCGCGGTCGAAGCGGGCGCCGGCGATGCCGCCAACTGCAGCGACGACAGCTACCGCGCTGTGGGCGCCAGCATCGTCGAGGCCGCGCCGCAGTTGTGGGCGGAGTCCGACATCGTCTTCAAGGTCGCCGTTCCGACCACCGAGGAAGTCGGCCTGCTGCGCGAGGGTGGCACCCTGATCGGCTTCATCTGGCCGGCGCAGAACCCGGAACTGATGCAGCAACTGGCCGCGAAGAAGGCCACGGTGCTCGCCATCGACTCGCTGCCGCGCACCCTCAGCCGCGCGCAGAAGATGGATGCGCTGACCTCCCAGGCGGGCGTTGCCGGGTATCGCGCGGTGATCGAAGCCGCCAATGCTTTCGGCCGCTTCTTCAACGGTCAGATCACGGCTGCGGGCAAGGTGCCGCCGGCCAAGGTGTTTATTGCCGGCGCTGGTGTTGCCGGCCTGGCCGCGATTGGTACCGCCGCGGGCTTGGGCGCCATCGTGCGCGCCAACGACACGCGCGCGGAGGTGGCCGACCAGGTGGTCTCCCTCGGCGGCGAGTTCGTCAAGGTCGACTATGAGGAAGAGGGTTCCGGTGGCGGCGGCTACGCCAAGGTGATGAGCGAGGGCTTCCAGAAGGCCCAGCGCGAGATGTACGCCAAGCAAGCGCGCGAGGTGGACATCATCATTACCACCGCGCTGATCCCGGGCAAGCCGGCGCCGCGGTTGATCACCGCGGACATGGTCAAGAGCATGAAGCCCGGCAGCGTGATCGTCGACATGGCGGCCGAGCGTGGCGGCAACTGCGAGTTGACCGAGCCCGGCCAGGCGGTGGTCCGGCATGGCGTGACCATCGTCGGCTACACCGATTTGGCCAGCCGCCTGTCGAAGCAGTCGTCCACCCTGTACGCGACCAATTTGTTCCGCCTGACCGAAGAGCTGTGCAAGACCAAGGACGGCAAGATCGACGTCAACATGGAGGACGATGCCATCCGTGGCCTGACGGTCATCAAGAATGGCGAGATCACCTGGCCGCCGCCGGCGCCGAAGGTGGTCGCGGCGCCGCCGGCGGCGAAGCCCGCCGCACCGGCGCAGAAGAAGAGCGGCGGCCACGGCAAGGCGAGTGAGCCGGCATCGGCGAAGGCCACCGCCGGGATGTTCGCGGCCGCGGCACTGATCTTCTGGTTCATCGGCGCGGGCGCGCCGCCGGCCTTCCTCGGGCACTTCACGGTCTTCGTGCTGGCCTGCTTCGTCGGCTACATGGTCGTCTGGAATGTCACGCCGGCGCTGCACACGCCGCTGATGAGCGTCACCAACGCCATCAGCAGCATCATCGCGATCGGCGCCCTGATCCAGGTGGGGCCGGAGGGCCTGATTCGCTGGCTGGCGGTCACTGCCATCGCACTGACCGCGGTGAATATGTTCGGCGGATTCGCCGTCACGCAGCGCATGCTGCAAATGTTCCGTAAGTAGGGGATACGCGAATGTCTGCGAGTCTGGTCACTGTCGCCTATATCGGAGCGATCATCCTTTTCATCCTGAGTCTCGGCGGGTTGTCCAACCCCGAGACCTCGCGTCGCGGCAATCTCTACGGAATCATCGGCATGACCATCGCCGTGCTGGCCACGGTGTTCGGTCCGCGCGTGACGATGGCCGGGATTCCGTGGATCGTCGGCGCCCTGGTCGCGGGCGGTGCGGTCGGCCTGTATGCCGCGCGCACCGTCAAGATGACCCAGATGCCCGAGTTGGTCGCGCTGATGCACAGCCTGGTCGGCTTGGCGGCCTGCCTGGTCGGCTTTGCCAGCTACATCGATCCGTCCGCCTCGGCGGGGCTCACGGATGTCGAGAAGACCATCCATGAGGTCGAGATCTACGTCGGCATCCTGATCGGCGCGGTCACGTTCTCAGGCTCGGTCATCGCCTTCGGCAAGCTCTCCGGCAAGATCGGCGGCAACCCGCTGCTGCTGCCGGGTCGCCACTGGATCAACCTCGCCGGCCTCCTGGTGGTGATCTGGTTCGGGCGCGAGTTCCTGCATGCGCACACGGTGGCCGAGGGCATGACGCCGCTGATCGTGATGACCACGGTTTCGCTGCTGTTCGGCATCCACATGGTGATGGCCATCGGTGGTGCGGACATGCCGGTGGTGGTCTCGATGCTCAACAGCTACTCGGGCTGGGCGGCGGCGACCGGCTTCATGCTCAGCAATGACTTGCTGATCGTGACCGGCGCGCTGGTGGGTTCGAGCGGCGCGATCCTGTCGTACATCATGTGCACGGCAATGAATCGCAACTTCATCAGCGTGATCGCCGGCGGCTTTGGCACCACCAGCGGGGCTGCGGCCTCGGCGGGTGCCGCCAAGCCGGCGGGCGAGGTGGTGCCGATCAGCAGCGCCGAGACCGCCGAACTGCTGCGCGAGGCCAAGAGCGTGATCATCGTGCCGGGCTATGGCATGGCGGTGGCGCAGGCCCAGCACACGGTGTACGAAATCACCAAGCACCTGCGCGAGAAGGGCGTCAACATCCGCTTTGGCATCCACCCGGTGGCGGGCCGCATGCCTGGCCACATGAACGTGCTGCTGGCCGAGGCCAAGGTGCCCTACGACATCGTCCAGGAAATGGACGAGCTGAACGACGATTTCCCGAACACCGATGTGTCGATGGTGATCGGTGCAAACGACATCGTGAATCCCTCCGCGCAGGACGACCCGGCCAGCCCGATCGCCGGCATGCCGGTGCTCGAGGTGTGGAAGGCGAAGACCTCGATCGTGATGAAGCGCAGCATGGCCTCCGGCTACGCGGGCGTCGACAACCCGTTGTTCTACAAGGAGAACAACCGGATGCTGTTCGGCGATGCCAAGAAGATGCTGGACGAGGTCCTGGCTGCGCTGAAGGGCTGAGGCCGGTTGCCGCATCGGGGGCCTCTGGTGATGCGCCTGCAGAGGCTCCCGGCTGCAGCTGACACGCTGCGCGGATTGCGGCGTGTGCGGCCATGATCGCCGCCATCGATTGGCTCCTGCCGCTGCTCGCCACCGCGGTCGCCGCCAGCGCAGTCTGGATCCATCGCCGACGCGCTGGCGTCAAGCAGCTTGTCGCGTCGCACGTCGCATTCGCCGGGGGCACGGCGTTGGTGATCGGTGCTGTCGGACTCTTCCGGGCGGCGGCGGCTGCGAAGGCAGCCACTGGGCTGGTCGAGATGGAACAGGCGGCCGGAGAGTTCGGTTTCGCGCGGGCATTGCTCGCGTTGGCCGGTGTGCTGACCGGTACGACGGCTCTTGCCGTTTCGCTGGTGGTCCTGGCCAGGCTGAAGTGGAACTCCCGCGCGTTCCGTTTCGGCGGTCAGTGGCGCCTCAACCTGCTCCTGCTGCTCGCCGCTGGCGTGCTCGGCGCGATGGCCGCCGTGCAGCTGGATGAGCGATTGATCATCGGGTTTGGCCTTGTCTGCCTTGCCTTGGGCGTGGGCGTGGCGCTGCCGGTTGCGCCGGCTGACTTCTCTCGCGCGCTCTGGTCCGGCGCTGCCATGGCAGGCCTGGCATGGGTGTGCACAGGACTCGCGCTGCGTAGCCCGGTGTTTGCCATCGCGGGCATGGTGGTCGGTGTCTTCGGCGTGCTGCGGATCCAGGCGGCGATAGTGGCGGAGGGCTCGATCCGCGACGCGCTGGCCGGCCATTCGGAACCCTCGGTCCGCCCTTGACCGCGCCCGTCAGCGGCGCCGCGGCCGGGAACTCGCGCCTTCGCCTGGTATCCTCCAGCCGAGCACCAAAGCGAGCGCCACGGCGATGGCATAGCTCGCCATGTCGGCGGCGCCCGCGTGCGCACGCGTCACTGCCCAGGCCATGTCGATGCCGATCACGCGGATCGCATCTGGTAGTTCCAGGCCCATCTGGCCGGCGATGAATCCCGCCGCGATCAGGTAATTCGCATGCGCCGAGGTCAGCAGCACCAGCAGCGCGCAGACGAGCGCCCGCAGGGCGCCCGGCGGGTGGCTGTTGTAGCGCAGCAGAGCCGCCAGCAGCAGCGCGGCGAGTGGCGCCATCCATGCGGCGTGATTGCCCGCGGCGAGCGCCAGCAAGGACCACAGCGCGCCGAGTGCTGCCGCGGCGAGCAGCGCCGCACAGGTGCCGAGCAGGAAATTGAGCAGGCGCATGGATCCAGGGCCAACCGCGGGCGCCGCATGATGCCAGCACAGCGGTCCGGCGTGCCGCCCCCTTGTCAGTGCGTGTCCTGTCCGCCGGGGCGGGGGCGGGTGCGCTGGTAGGTTTCCAACGCCACCAGGCCGGCATGGGCCAGTTCGCCCAGACGGCCGCTGACCCCGCCGCGGAAGTCGCGAGCACGCGCATGGGCGCGGGCGTGCACGATCGCCCAGCCGTTGCGTTCGCTCGATTTGATGAGGTAGAGCGCGGCATCGGCCAGCTCCAGCGCCAGATTCCAGTCGTCGCTGTCACTCTTGTCGGCCAGCGTCGGGAACAGCGCATAGCCGATCGACGCCGTCAGCCGGGTGCGCAACGCACCGCTGGGCGCAAACTCTTTCTGCGAGATAAGGCTGCGCAGGCGCTCGCAGAACTGCGCCGCGTCCGCGATCGATTCCGCTGGCATCACCAACATGAATTCCTCGCCACCCCAGCGCAGCGGGATGCCATCCTCGCCAGCAAACTCAAGCAGCAAGGAAGCCAGTTGCCGCAGTACCTCATCCCCGGCGAGATGGCCGTGGACGTCGTTGATGCGCTTGAAATGGTCGAGGTCGATGAGCACGAAGGCCAGGCGGCGCTGCACGCCGTCGCCGGCCGCGCGGCGCCAGTTACCCATGTAGTGCGCAAGGAAGCGCCGGTTGCGCAGCCCGGTCAGCGCGTCGGTGTGAGATTCCTCGACGAGCGCACGGTTGGCTGAGCGCAGGCGCTCGTTGGCGCGGTCGAGATCGGCGGTGCGCTGGCGCACCAGTTCCTCCAGTGCGTGCTCACGACGCAGCGTCCGTTGCCGGTATCCGAGCCAACCGAGCACCAGCAGCGCCAGGGACAGCAGCACCAGCAGGGCCCGGAACCACCACGCCCGGTACCACGGCGGCACCAGGCGGAACTCGATGGTCGCCGGGTGCGGACTGTCGAGCCCCGCACTGCTGGTGGCCACCACCTCGAAGCGGTAATGGCCGGGGGCGAGGTTGGTGTAGTACGCGGTCCTTCGCGAGCGCGCCGAGCGCCAGTTGTCGTCGTAGCCCTGCAGGCGGTAGCGGAAGCGCAGGCCGGTCGGGTCCTGCAGCGCCAGTCCGGCGTACTGGATCGTGACGTCGCCGCTGCGCCCGTCCAGGGTGAACGGCCCCGGGCCTTCGTAGGTCACGCCGAGATGCTCGATGGATTCGGCGACGATCGGTGGCGACAAGCCGCTTCGCCGGACCTTGGCCGTGTCCAGGCGGAGCACGCCGTCCAGGGTCGGCAGCCATAGCTCGCCATTGCTGCGTGCGATGCGCGCCTGCGCGCCACCGTTGCAGCAGCGAGAGCGCAGTGCGCCGGCATGGCTGTCGCCGGTCTGGACGATCATGTCGCCAAGCACCCGGCCCCCTTCGGCGTGATATCGATCCAAGTCACCGTGGGCGATCCGGTAGACGCCCTCGGGACTGGTCACGTAGACGAAGCCGCTGTCGCTCGCCAGTGCGAACGCGCTGTTGTAGGGCAACCCTTGCCGGGTGGTGATCTGGCGCAGGCTGTCGGGTGCGCCGACGAACAGTCCGGCATCCATGGTGGCCACCAGCAGCTTGCCATTGCGCCAGGGCAGGATCGCGGTCACCAGCGCGGGTACCAGTTCCGCCGGTTGGTCGATGCGACGAAAGCGACCGTCGATGCCGCGGTACAGCCCGCGCTCGGTGCCTACCCAGAGCTCGCCACGTTGCGACTGCGCAAGGGCCCGGATCCGGGTCTCCATCAGGCCACGTTCGGCTGCATGCAGGCGCAGTTCGCCTTCGTCCTGCTCGTACAGGCCCTGGCTGGTACCGATCCAGTAGTGGCCGGGCGCCTCCTCGACCACCGCGCGGATGCCCGCCCGGGCCAGCGGTTCCCAGAGCGGATCACGCCGCAGCTCGCGGCCGTTCCAGCGTGCCAGGCCGGCGCGCGTGCCGATCAGCAGGTCGCCGTCGCGGGTGCGGAACAAGTTGTAGACAGACGAGTCCGGCAGCTCGCGCGTGCTGGTGATCAGGCGGATGCTGCCATCGGGATCGAGGCGCTCGACCCCGCTGTTGGTGCCGACCCAGAGGCGCCGGCTGTCGTCGGCCACGACACTCCAGACAAAGGGATCCGACAGACCGTCTTCTACGTTGAAGCGCGCCACCCAGCCATTCCACACGCGGGCCAGGCTGTGGGTCAGGCTCCCGATCCACAGATTGCCCTCGCGATCTTCGAAAAAGGAAGCGATCCACGCGGTACCGGGGAGATTCGACGTCAGGCACGGCTCCAGTCCACGACGCGGGTGATAACGCCATGCGCCTTCGGTAGTGCCGATCCACAGGTTGCCGTCGCCATCGCGATAGAGCGCTTCGACGCGGTGCTGCGCCAGTGGGGCAGCCCAACCTGGCTGCACCCAGCGCGTATCGTCGAGCTGGAGGATGCCGCGACGGGTTCCGGCGTAGAGACCTTCCGGCGCGGCCAGGAGCGCGGTCACTGCCGGCGCTTCGTTTGCTCCCGGCAATGGGTACAGGCGCACGCGCGCGCCATTGATCTCGTGCACCTCGCGGTTGCTTGCGGCGTACACCGTGCTGCCGTTGCGGGCGATCGCACTCACCGGGAGATCGCGCAGGCCCAGCAACTGCACGCCGGTGGCATCGATGCGGTACAGGCCGCGGTCGGTTCCAGCCAGCAGTTGGCCGTCGATGTCGTTGGCCAGGGCCGTGACCGCGACATCGCGCCCCGGTTGCAGCTCGATCCCGGCCCACAGACTGTCCTGGTAGCGAGTCAGTCCGCGTGAGGATGCAAACCAAAGGCTGCCGTCGCTGCCCAGATGTACCTTGTCGATGATGTTTGCACGCAGCGCTGGCGTATTCTCGACGTTGTAGACACGAAAGCGCACGCCATCGAAACGGGCAACCCCGTTCTGGGTGGTCAGCCACAGATAGCCGGTGGCGTCCTGGGTGATCGCCAGCACCGAGAGCTGCGGCAGGCCGTCCTCAATGCTCCAGCGGTCATGGATGTACTGGCGGAAGGGCTTGTCCGGATCCAGCGCCCATCCGGGCAGGGACCACAGGCAGAGCAGGAGGCACCACCAGACCCGCGGCCCGGGCAGGCGCGTGCGGGGAAACGTCGCGGTGGCCGCTAGGCTTGCCTGCACGGTTCCATCCGGGATGGTTGAATGCGCGATTGTAGTCAGAACCTGCAGCCGCGACATGCGGTCGCAACATCCGCAGCGCAGGCGCGATCGGCCATCGCGCGGCAACAACGAGATCAGCACGACATGTACAGCAGAACCAGCGAACCGGTGAAATTCGAACGCAACTGCGCCGCAGTGATGGTGCCCAGCGGCGATGCGGTCGAGCTGCCGGCCGGCAGCGTCGGTTACATCACGCAGGCACTCGGCGGCGCCTTTACGGTCTATGTCGAGGGCAACCTGTTCCGCATCGCCGGACAGGACGCCGACGCGATCGGCAAGACACCACTGCCCTTGCCGGCCCTGGCCGAAGGGGCCAGCGATGCTGACGTCGAGGCCTTGGTCTGGGACCAGCTGCGCACCTGCTTCGATCCCGAAATCCCGGTCAACATCGTCGAACTCGGACTGGTCTACGAGTGCAACCTGTTCCGCCTGGACGACGGCCACCGGCGGGCGGAGATCAAGATGACCCTGACGGCCCCGGGCTGCGGCATGGGGGAAACCCTGGTGAGCGACGTGCGCTCCAAGGTCGAGCTGATCCCCACGATCAGCGAGGCCGATGTCGAGCTGGTGTTCGATCCGCCCTGGAACCAGAACATGATGAGCGAGGCGGCCAAGCTCGAAACCGGGATGCTTTAGGGAACCGCGGAACCATTTGATCGGGATCAGGACGCGGGCCTGCGCGCGCTTGCAGCATGGGTCATCCGCCGGCCATGCCGGCTCATTCCCGGAGCGAGAATCCCATGATCCGATTCGTCAGTGGCGACATCCTGTTGAGCCAGGCGCAGGCCATCGTGCATGGCGTGGCGCCGAACGATCCTTTCGCCCACGGGCTGGCGCATGAACTGCGCGAGCGTTGGCCGTCGATGTACAAGGATTTCCGCCACTTCTGCCAGACCCGCCATCCCGAGCCCGGCACGGCGTGGACCTGGAGCGGGGCGGGCGACACCCACGTGATCAGCCTGTTCACCCAGGAAGGCAGCTATGGGCATGGCGCCAAGCCCGGTCGCGCGACGGTCGCGCACGTCAACCACGCGCTGCGGGCGCTGGTCGCGGAGATCCAGCGCGAGGGCTACCACAGTGTGGCCCTGCCACGTCTGGCGACCGGGGTTGGCGGGCTCGACTGGGCCGATGTCGAGCCGCTGATCGAGGCGCACCTGGGCAAACTCGAGATTCCGGTGATCGTCTATTCCCAGTACCGCGCCGGCGTCGCGGCCGACGAAGGCCTGGCGAAACGCGCCGCCTTGTCTTGATGCCACGAGCGCCCGGCCATGCCGGACGCTCGCTGGGCGTCGCTGAGGCTGAAAGGAGATGCTTGACCGCGCCTTGGTTTCCGGTGCTTCCCCCAAGGGGCGATCGGACCGTTGTTTCCTGGGTCAATGGAAAACGACCGGCGGATTTCAATTCAAGAACGTCCGCACGCGCACGCTGGCGGATCTCCCGGCGGCATCCAGGGCCACCAGGTGCTGGTCTCCGCAGCTGTCGAGCTTCAGGTCCAGCGGAGCCGAACCCTGCGTCTGGCCAGCCAGACGGTCATTCAGCAACCACTGGATCTGGCCGTCCGTCCCCAGGGCCTGCACCCGCACCGTGATCGGACCGCTGCGGTTGCTCGGGGTGCGCAGCACGCTGCCGTCGTTGATGCCAGCGATACGCAAGCCCGTGCTGTATTCATCCGGTGTGCAGCCTTTCGCCAAAGGTGGCAACTCGCTGCGCTGGCGGGTCGCTTTGGAAAGCCAGGGGTAGGCGAGCGCCGGCCAGCGCGCCACGGTGACCAATAGCGCGTCCGCCCGGTGGCAGCTCAAGTTGCGCCGCAGCGCATCCGGATCTCGCCAGTACTGCAGCAGGCCGCCACGCCAGGTATCGATTTCGCGATCGGGGAAGGTCGGTGGCAGCGTGCCGGCCAGAACCCAGGCAGGCCAGCGCCGATGGCAGTGCGCGGGCTCGGTGTCGGCCTCGCTGCGCCCTGAGCGGCCAGCAGATCGGAACTTCGGTCACGCTCGCCGGTGGTGGTGCGAGATCGCGCGTGCGCCGGCTCGGCAGGCTGTCGGCGATCTCGATCAGCAGCGGCAGCGCAGTGATGGCGCCGAACTGGCCGGGCAGGGGAGTGCCGTCGGGACGCCCGATCCAGACGCCCAGAGTGTACTCGGGCGTCACCGCCAGCGCCCAGCTGTCGCGGAAGCCGTAGGAGGTCCCGGTCTTCCAGGCCAGGCTGACGCGGCTGGCGGTGTCGAAGCTGCGCGTGCCGAGGTTGTCGTTGGGGTCGCGCTCGAGCATGCGGCGCACGATCCAGGCGGCTCCCGGACTCATGAGGTAGCGCGATTGCAGCGGCTCCTCCAGCCTGAGGCGTGGCCGCGCCGCGAGTCCGTCGCGCGCCAGCGCGAGATACGCGCCGACCAGTTCCTCCAGCGTCGTCGCGCCGCCGCCCAGGATCAGCGCGAGGTTGGGCACGGCACCGTCGGCCATGCGCAGCTTCAGGCCGGCGTTCTCCAGCGTCGACGCAAAGCGCACCACGCCGACGCGGTCGAGCAGGTCCACGGCTGGCACATTCAGCGACAGGCGCAGCGCCTGGGTCGCGCTGACCGGGCCCTGGAAGCGCTCCATGAAGTTGCTCGGCTGGTAGCCGTCGAAGGACTGCGGCGCGTCGATCAGCAGGCTCATCGAATGGATCAGGCCCTGGTCCAGCGCCATCCCGTAGAGAAAGGGCTTGAGGGTGGAGCCGGGCGAGCGCGCGGCCATGACCATGTCGACGTGGCCAGCACGCGTGGTATCGAGCAGGGCGGCGGAACCGACATAGGCCAGGGTCTCGGCGCTGGCATTGTCGACCACCATCGCGGCCACCGAGTTGCGCTCCGGCAGGCGGCGCAAATGCGCCTCGACGCGCGCCTCGACGCGCTGCTGCAGCGCGGCGTCGATGGTGCTGCGCACGATGCCGCCGGCATCGGCGCGGGCGCGCAGTCGCTGAGCCAGCAGGGCCGCGCGCATCGGCGCGCGCAATTGGCGTGCGCCCACCTGCTCGATGCGCGCATCGTCGCCGCGAGCTGCGCTCCACTGGCCCAACTCGACCAGGCGCGCGATCACCTTGTCGCGCGCGCGCTGCGCCGCCTGCGGATGCCGGTCCGGCCGCAGCCGGCTGGGCGCCTGCGGCAGCACCACCAGCAGCGCGGCCTCGGCATCGCTGAGTTCGCCCACGGGTTTGCCGAGGTAGGCGTGGCTCGCGGCCTGGACGCCCTCGATGGCACCGCCGAAGGGCGCCAGGTTGAGGTACATCTCGAGGATCTGGCGCTTGTCGAAGCGCCACTCCAGTTGCAGCGCGCGCCACGCCTGCATGAGCTTGCCGAGCGGCGTGCGCGGGATCGGCTCCAGCATCCGCGCAACCTGCATGGTCAGCGTGGAGCCGCCGGAGACCACCCGGCCGTTCATGGTCGCCTGCGCCAGCGCGCGGACCAGGCTCGCCGGATTGACGCCCGGGTGGCGGAAGAACCAGCGGTCTTCGTAATGCAGCAGCGCGGCCAGGTAGGCCTGCGATACCTCGTCCAGCCGCACGCGGTAACGCCAGACCCCATCGCGGTCGGCAAAGGCGCGCAACGGCGTCCCGTCGCGCGCCAGCACCAGCGTGCTGCCGGGCGCGTCGATGCGCTCCAGCGGCGGTGGAAACAGGCGGTCTGCGGCATGGACCAGCGCTGCGGCGAGCAGCGGCAACCATGCCCAGCGGGAGCGCAGCCAACGGGTGCTCATCGTTGAACGGCGCTGGTTGTTGGCGGCAAGAGCCGATGGGCGTAGCCCGGAGTGCGCGCACCGCGCGCTCTCCGGGTACTTGCCGCAAGCACCCGGAGAACCGCTGCGCGGTACTCCGGGCTACGCCACGGAAAGGATCGCGCGCGGAGCCCGCTCCCACAGGGCGGCGGCGTGCCGGCTCTGGCTGCCAACAGCCGACAACCAACAACCAACAACCAGCCTTGCACGCTCAAGAACACAAGCCGTCCCCGCCACTCCTCACGGCCCAGGCGACACCACCTTCAGCCGCGAGGCCGGCGTGCCGGTGATCGCGCGGAATTCGGGGCGGTACATGTCCTCGACGAAGGTCGCCGGGATCAGGAATTCGCCGGGCGACACCGCGCGCACCAGATAGTACAAATTGACCTCGCCGCCGGCTTCCAGCGACACCGCGGCGATATAACGGTCCTCGCGGTACTCCTGGAAACGCACATTGGCCGAGTAGCTGCGCCACTCGTCGAGGTTGGTGCCCTCGATCACCAGATCTGCCAGCTGTTTGCTGTCCATCAGGTTGAGGTTCTCGATCTCCAGGCCGCCGGGCAGCGCATCGATGACCAGCGCGTCGGCCAGGCGTTCGCTGGCGCTCACCTTGATGTGGACCACCAGGCCCTCGCCCTCCTTCAGGGTGTCGCCTTCGAAGGCGCTGCCATCATGGCGATACCAGTTCACGTCGAGGCTGACGCCGTTCGCCATCGCCGCGGGCGGGGTGGCGGCGATGCCGACCGTGTCCTGCACCAGGAAGTAGCTGGAAGCGCTGTCGATGGCGAGCCGCGCGCCTGCGTTCAGGTCCTCGATGACCAGGTCGCGCGAGAACCAGCCCGTGGTGGCGAAGCCCTCCTCGATACCGCCGATCGCCAGTTTGCCGCTCAACTTGTCGGCCTTGCCCGCCAGCGCCCGCGCCAGTTTGACCAGTGCCAGCGAGTCGTGGGTGCCGATCCAGCGGGTGGACTGCGCTTCCTGGCCGACCTTGAGCACGCGCTGGCGCTCGGCGTCGCCGAGGAAGCCGTGCTGGGCGGCCAGTGCGAGCGTGCCCGCGCGGTCGCCGAGGCCGCTGAAGTAGTCGCCCCAGTAGTCGTTGCCGCGTGCGTAGATCTCGCCGAAGGCCAGCTTGGCCGCAGCGTTGGCGCGCTCGCTGTCGCCCGCGAGTTTCAGCGCCACCGCCAGGCGCATCAGCGGCAGCGGGCCGCGCGCCTTGTCCTTGCTGTTGTCGTAGACGTTGCGCAGGGTCCCGAGCGGCGCCTGGTTGACGCGTGCCAGCACCATGCCGGCGTGCGCGTTGAAGCCGATGCGCATGTGATCGCCGATGTCGCCCCAGCCGCGATCCCAACTGATCGCGCCGCCGGACAGCAGGTCTTCGCGCAGGCGTTCCAGCGATTTCTGCATCACTCGCGCCGGCACCGTGAAGCCAGCCGCCTCGGCGTCCTGCAGGAACTCGACCACATAGGGCGTGATCTGCGGATCGGAGTAGTCGCTGCTGCCGGGCCAGAAACCGAAATGCCCGTTGTCCAGTTGCATCGAGGCGATCCGGTCGATCGCGAACTGCACATTGGCGCGGCGCTTTTCGGCGTCGACCGCCGGCATGCCCAGCGCAGCCGCGCCGGCTTCGTCCAGCAACACATAGGGGTAGCCCTTGCTGGTGGTCTGCTCGATGCAGCCATAGGGGTATTCGAGCAAGTCGCCGACCAGCTTGCCAACCGGCAGCGGCACCCGCGTCGACGCGCTGACGCGCGAGCGCACGGTGGCCGGCAGCAGGCCCTGGGTGTTGGCCGCGAGATCCACATTGCCCGGGCCCTTCAGTTGCTCGACCCGCGAACGGCGCTCGGTGGGGTAGGGCGAGCGCACGTTGATTTCCCATTCGCGCACCAGCCGGATGTCGCCGGCGCTGGCCTCCAGGCGGAAGCGGCCGATGCCGGTGTCGCCCAGCGCGTTCAGCGGGAAGCGCAGGGTGCTGCGGGCATTGTCGGCCAGCGTGAGTTTGCGGCTGGCGTCGCCGATGGCGATCGGCGAGTCCGCGCTGAACTTCACCTCGACCGCCTGGCTGGCGCCGGAGAGGTTCTGCAGATCGAGCGTCAGCGTGGCGCGGTCGCCCGGCGCCATCACCCGCGGCGTGCTGACTTCGGCCACCAGCGGCGCGCGCACCAGGGTTTCGGTGCTGGCCGCGCCGTAGCGGTCGGGACCGAACACCAGCGCGGAGACGCGCAGTGCACCGTTGAAATCGGGTACCGGCAGCGACACCTCGGCCTTGCCTTGGGCATCGAGCTGCACCCGGCCGCTGAACAGGTCGACGGTCAGCACCTTGGCGGTTGGACGGCGCGCCTGCGGCAGCCCGGGAATCGCGAGGTCGCCGCCGAACTTCAGGCGCGCGCGCTCGCCCGCCAGCGCCTCGATGATGCGGCCGTACAGGTCGTAGGCGTCGATGGCGTAGCGGCGCTTGCCGAAGAAATGCCTGACCGCATCCGGCAGCGCGAACTGGGTGATGTTGAGGATGCCCTGGTCGACCGCCGACACCGTCATCTGCGCCTGCTGGCCGGCCAGCGCCGGTGCCGACACCTGCACCTTCAGCGGCTGGTTCGGACGCATCTTGTCCGGTGCTGCGATCTCCACCGCGATGGTGCGGTCGCTGCGGTCGATCGGCACGTGGGCGATGCCGACTGCGCGCGACGGCGTGATCTTGTCGCTCGCGGTGCCCGGACGGAACACCAGCGCCGTGAGATAGACATCGTGGCGCTCCCAGCGCTCGTCGACTGTCAACCTGAGCGTGGTGCCCGAAGGCTTGGCGTCGAAGGATTCGCTGTGCAGCAACTGGTCGGTCTCGACCAGCAGCAAGCCGGCGCCCGCATGCGGCGGGGTCACCGTCAGGGTGACGGTGTCGCCGGCGCGGTATTTGCTCTTGTCGAGCGCCAGCTTGACTTTGTCCGGGCGCGCATCCAGGCCGCGGTTGTCGTCGTCATAGCTCCAGCCCGCGGTGAACGGGAAGCGCGTGGTCAGCCCGGTGGCAGGATCGGTGATCTCCAGGCGGTACGGGCCCCAGTTGACGGTGAAGCCGATCTTGCCCGGCGCCTCGCCGGGAAGGTCGAGGGCACGCTGCTCGACCTCGACGAATCGCTGGGTGTAGTCCACCCGCCAGCCGAGCGAGTTGTCGTAAGTCCAGGTGTAATCGCGGTCCTCGCGGATCAGCTTCGCCTGCAGTCCGGTGGCGGGCACGCGCTTGCCGTCGGCATCGACCTTGAGCACCTCGAAGGCGGCTTCCTGCTGGCTGGACAGATTGTCGGGATCGAACAGCGGGCGCACCCCGACCAGTTGCCCGGCCGGCCACAGGGTGCGCTTGAGGATCCGCGAGACCGGCCGGCCGCCAGTCTCGAACAGGCTGCCGATCACCGCGACCGAGATCGGCCCGTTGACCGCGCCGGGTTCCAGCGTCAGCGACTGCTGCAGGCGCCCTTCGGCATCCAGCGTGGCGTCGATCGCATCGACCGGCTCCTTGGCCGGCGGATTGACCGGATCGCCGAAGACATAGCCTTTGAGGCCCGGCACCGGCGCGGCGTCGACCGCGTACACCACCTGGGCGGTGAAGCGGTTGCCGGCCGCGGGCGCGCCGTACAGGTAGGCACCCTCGATGGCCAGGTCCAGCGCATCGCCCGGCGCGAGGCGCGCTTGCGCGGTGTCGAGGTTGAGCTTCATGCGCTCGGGGAGGAATTCCTCGATGCGCAGATCGTAGCCGTGCACGGCGCGCTTGCCGGCTGGATCCGGGCTGACCTCCAGGCGCCAACGGCCGGTCGGGACATCGCCCGGCATCGCGCGCTCGTACAGGTAGTAGCCGCCCTCCTGCGACTGCAACTGCGCGGTCGCATACGGACGTCCATCGGGTTGCTTCAGGGTGGCGAACAGCGGTTGCGCGCCGGCCAGCGGCTTGCCGTCGAAGTCGCGCAGCAACGCAGCCACGCGCAGGGGTTCGCCGGGGCGGTAGAGATCGCGCCCGGACCACAGGAACACGCTGACGTCCGCTGCGGTGCTGCCTTCGACCGCGAATTCCGACAGGTCCAGCGCCGGCTGGCTGAAGGCGAGCAGCGAGAGGTGCTCTGCGCGCCGCCCGACCAGCACATGGCGGCTGTCGATGCGGTAGTCCAGCGCGAGCGTGCCGTCGCCGTCGGTTTCGCCGCTGGCCACGACCGCGTCATTCTCGTCGAGCACTTCGATGGCCACCCCACCGAGCGCCTCACCATCGGCCAGCGACCGCGACAGGACCCAGAGCTGGTCCCGATGGACGCGCGCGTGCAGTCCGATATTGCTGCGCACGAAGTAGGTGGTCTGGTACTCGCCCTCGAAGCTGGCGGTGGGCTTGAGCAGCGCGAAGTACAGTCCCGGCGCCGACAACTCCTCGATCTGGTGCACCGGCAGGTGCGAGGTCTTGCGCTCGTTCGGGGCCGAGTTGATCACGAAGCGGTTCAGGTAGACCGAGTCGGCCATCCCGCGCAGCTCGTCCAGGCCCCAGTAGCCGCGCCGTCCGCCGCCCTGGAACTCGGCCAGGAAGCGGGGCAGGGAAGAAGCGCGCACGCGGAAGAACTCGACGTCCACCTCGGCGACGTTGACACTGAGGATCGGCAGCCCATCGGTGCCCTGGCTTGGCAGGATGCTGCCCTGGCTGGCGAATCCAGCCGCCGGCGGCAGATCGACCGATTGCACCTGCTGCTTCTGACCGGCGGCGAGTGTGCTCCCGTCGGCCGCACCCACCCCGGCCAGCACCTCGACCGTGAAGCTCTGTTCGGCGCTGACGTTGGGGAAGCGCGCCGCGCGGTAACCGTCCTCGAACACCCAGGCGCCGTCGACCGCTTTGCCGTCCTTGTCGCTGACCTTGAGGTATTGCGACAGGTCCTGCGCCTCGGCCAGCGGGCGCGAGAAGCGCACGGTCAGGGCTGGCCTGCCCTCGCTCGACTCACCGGTGATCGAGGTGACCACGAAGCCGGCGGCCGGCGCGGGTTCGCTGGTCGCGGATGCGGCTGGCGGCGCATTCACGGTGTTCGGCTGGTCGCCACAGGCGCTCAGCAGGAGGATGCTGAGCAGCAGCCAGATAGATGCCAGCTGGCGGACAGCCGGAAGTTCATTCGCGGCTCGGCGGGACATGGCGCGACTCCAGGGCAATGCGGTTGGACGCATTGTAGGGAGTGCGCCGCGCTTGCACGATGCGTTTGTGCTGGCTGCCACCGCGCTGCCCGCGCACTGCCCGGGTGCAAGCCGGAAACGCGCGCGCGGTGTCCCGCAGGCGCGCATCCGTCCGTTTGCAGCTTGGACAGGATGTTGCAGATGGCGCCACGCTTGCTACTGCGGCGCATTCAGCGTGAAATGCGCAGCATGGCGACAGCATGCTCAAGGGGATCAGGGTGAATCAGGGCCGACTGGGAACTTGGAGGGCGCGGGTGCGTCGCGCGGGTATGGCGTGGTGGACGCTCTGTCTGCTGTGCCTTGCGGCGGCATCACCGGCGCTGGCGCAGGTGGATCTGGTGGTGACGACCAGCGACAGCCCGGATCCGGTGGTGGTCAACCAGCAAGTCGAATACAGCATCAACATCGGCAACCTGGGCGGAGGAACCGCCACCAGCGTCACGGCCGATGTCTTTTTCTCTCCCACGCTGAGCTATGTACCCCAGGCGACGCCAGGCTGGACCTGCATCCTCGACGGCGGGGTCGGATGCACCCTGGACAGCGGCGCCATCGTCGGCGGCGGCAACGCGCCGGTGCTCTCGTTGCGCTTCGCCGCACCCGCCACGCCGCAGTCGGTGCAGATCAGCGCGACGGCGTCATCGGCCATCACCGACCTCAACCCGACCAACAACACCAGCGTCCAGCCCACCCAGGTCATCGCCGGAACGGCGGATCTGAACCTGTCGGTTGCCGCCAGCAGCTCGGGTGCAACGGTCGGCGATCCAGTCAGCTTCACCCTCAACGTCGGGAACGCGGGGCCGGGTAGTGCCGCCAGTCTGCAGGTCGACGGATCGCTGAGCGGCTCCTTCATTTTCAGCAGCTTCGGGGCTTCCCCGGCGTGGAGTTGCAGTCATTCCAGCGGCTCGATCGGCTGTACCTACATCGGCGGGGCACCGTCAGGTACTCTGGCGAGCGGCATCAATGCCGCGCCCATCGTGGTCATCGGTATTGCCGGACCCGCGGCAGGAACTGCACAGTTGTCGGCAACCGCCACCTCGGCCATCACCGATCCCACCCCTGCCAGCGGTAGCGCATCGATCAACGTGACCGCGCCGGTGATCTCGGTGGACCTGAGCCTGTCCAAATCCGTGGTCGGCGTGCAACCGGTCCCACGGGGTGAGCCGTTCACCTTCCGCCTGGTCGCAAGCAACTCGTCGGCGAGTAGCCAGACGGCCAGCGAGGTCCTGGTCAACGATACCCTGCCAGCCGGAATCTCCCTGCAATCCTTCAGCGGTGCAGGCTGGAGCTGCAGCGGAGCCGCAGTCTGCAGTTATGCGCCCACCCTCGGGATAGGTCAGTCCAGCGTGCCGCTCGACCTGGTCGTGACCTACGACGATCCGGTTCCTCGGGCGGAACCATGGTGACCAATGTCGCCCAGGTCAGCGCTGCCGAGCCCGATCCCAATCCCGGCAACAATGCGGCGAGCGCCGACGCCAGTATCCGCGCGAGTGCCGATCTCGGCCTGCAGTGGACCGGGCCCGCCAGCGTATCCGCGGGTGCCAGCTTCAACGTCGATCTGAGCGCCAGCAATGCCGGACCAGACACCGGCACGGATGTAACCGTCAACGCCACGATCGCCAATGGTTTCGCTATCGACGTGGTGAGCGGCGGAGCCGATTGGTCGTGCCTCGCTTCTGGCCAATCGATCACTTGCCAACGTCCGACGATGCCGCCAGGAAGCGGGTCCGTGGTCAGCCTGGGGTTGACTGCGCCGGCTGGGGAGAGTGGCCCGATCACGCAGTTTGCGCAGATTTCCGCCAGCAGCTTCGATGCCGTGAGCATCAACGACTCCGCGAGTCTTCCGATCTCGGTGTCGTCGGCGTCGGCCGCACTCTCATTGCTGAAGACCGATACCATCGATCCGGTCCCGGTGAACGCCGAGTTTGAGTACGAATTGACCGTGACCAACGAAGGCGGAATCGCACATTCGGGGGTGACCGTGACGGACAGCATGCCTGCCAGCGTGCGTTACCTTGGCTTCAGCGGCGGCGGATGGAACTGTTCCGGCGACAATGCCCTTGGAGCCACGGTCACCTGCAGTTTTGCGCCCAGCCTGGCGCCTGGCGCCATCAGTGCAGTGCGTCTGCGGGTCAGCGGTGCCGCTGCCGGCACCGTCATCAACAGCGCCCAGGTGCGCTCCAGCCAGTCCAGTGAAGGCGCCGTGGCCACCCACTCGACCACGATCACGGAGAATGTGGCGCTGACCTTGAGCAAGCGCGCGCGGGTCGCCAATGTCGCGCTCGGGGCCATTGCCGTCTTCGACCTGACGGTCGGCAACACCGGGCCGGGCGATGCCGGCGAAGTCGTGTTGGTCGACGATTTGCCCGCTGGTCTGGAACCGGTCAGCGCGAGCGGCGACGGCTGGGCCTGCACCACCGCCGGCGCACGCATCGAATGCCGTCGCGCGTCCCTGGCGCGGGGAACGACCAGCCCGGTCGTCATCGAAGCACGCACGCGCGTCGCTGGCAGCTTGACCAATCAGGGCAGTGTCGTCAGCGGATCCCTGCCGCCGGTCGTGGCCAGGGACACCATCACTGTCGCCCCGGCGCCATTGGCAACCGCAGATCTCGCTATCGACCTCAGCGACAGTGTCGATCCGGTCGCATCCGGTGAGGAGTTCAACTATCTCGCGAACGTGCGCAATCTGGGTCCGGATCCGGCCGGGGACGTGCGTGTGCAATTCGTGTTGCCGGCGTCGTTGCAGTCGGTAGGCAGCGTCACACCAGGCTGGAGTTGCCAGGGTGGGGCGGCCCCGGTCTGCTCGCTGGCCACCGCGCTGGCTGCCGGCGCGGAAGCGCAACTGGCGCTGAGCGTGCGCGGCATTGGTGGCGGCAGTGCGATCGTGTCTGCCTCCATTGCCAGCAGCGCCGCGGACCCCGTGCAAGGCAACAACAGCGACAGCGAGAACACGCTCATCGAGAACACGCCGACCGGCGCGGACATCCAACTGAGTGTCTCCGCGCCCTCCGCAGCGATCGCCGGGAGTCAAGTCGAATTGGTCGCGTCGATTCGCAACCTCGGCCCCGCATCGGCTGCCGCCGTCGTATTGCGCTCGCAGTTGAGTGGAGCCTGGGGGCTGACGGGTGGCACCGGTCCCGGCTTCACGTGCACGGTTGCCGGCGCCAACGTGGAGTGCATTGGAGGCTCTCTGGCAGCCAATGAGAGCGTGGAACTGCGCCTGCAGGGTTCTGTCTCGCCTGGCGCGGTCGGAAACTTGAGCGCGATCCTGACAGCCTCCTCCGCGACGGTCGATCCGGGTACTGCCAACAACGCGGTGAGCGTAGGCCTTGTCGCGACCGCCGCCCAGGGCGCCGACCTGGCAATCACCAAGGCCGACAGCGCCGACCCGGTCGTCTACGGCGAGCGTTTCAGTTACACCTTGACCGTGCGCAATCTCGGGCCGGCAGCCGCAAGCGGTGTCGTGATCCGCGATCCCTTGCCCGCAGGGCTGAGTTTCGTCAGTGCGGCCGGCGCGGGGCTGACGTGCACCGGTGGTGCGGCGGTCGAGTGCCGTGCCGCGGCGCCGCTGGCTTCCGGGCAACAGCTGGTGGTGACCGTCACTGTCGACGCGCCGACCACCGCGGGCACCATCACCAACGAGGCGACGGTAGAGGCCACTACGGCGGATCCGGTCCCGGGCAACAACCGGGCAACTCAGACCACCGGCGTCAATGCGCCCGAGGGCAATGCGGCCACCGAGATCCTCGGCGCGGGCACCCAGGGCGACGGTGTCGCCGGCGCGGCGGTGACGCCGGTAGTGGCGCTGTGCGACGGCTCCACCGGCCAGATCTCGGCCCTGTGCGACGCGCTGTTGGGTGGCGCCGCCAGCGGCAACACGGATGAGGTCAACCAGGCCCTGCGCTCCCTGTACCCGGAAGAGGTGCTGTCGCACCATGCGTCCCTGAACCAGTTGGGGACACAGCAGGCATTCAACATCGACCAGCGCCTGCTGGAGCTGCGCAATGGCGGCGGCAATGGCCTCAGCATCTCGGGCCTCAGCGTGGTCAATGGTCGCCAGGTGATCCCGTTGGGGCTGCTGCAGGGTCTGTTCGAGGACGAGGAACCGCAGATTGGTGGCCCCGGCGACCTGATCAGTCCGTGGGGTTTCTTCGTGAACGGAAGCATCAGTCGCGGCGACCAGGAAATCGACTCGGACGAGCTCGACGTCGTCCAGGATTTCGACTCGGTCGGGATCACGGCGGGCGTGGACTACCGGCGTAGCGCGCGCTGGGTGCTCGGCGGTGCGATCGGCTACAACAAGTTCGAATCGCAGCTCACCGATGCGGGTGGCCTCGATACCAGCGGATTCACCCTGACCGGTTTCAGCGCCTGGTACCTCAACGACACCACCTATGTGGACACTCGCCTCAGCTATGGCCGGATCGACCTGGATCAGAGCCGCCGCCTGCGTGTCAACCTTACCGGCTTCACCCTGGATGAAACCCTCGAGAGCAGCACTTCGGCGACCCAGATGCAGTTCGCAGCCAGTGTCGGCCACCACATCAGCCGTGGTGCGTGGACCTTCACGCCGAACGGCTTCATCCGCTACATGCGCAGCAGAGTCGACGGTTTCTCCGAATCCGGCAGTGATTTCGCGGTCAGCTACAGCGACCAGACGGTCACTTCGACCGTGTTTGGCGCCGGACTGCAGGTCAGCCGGGTGATCAGCCTGAGCAACGGCGTGCTGACGCCGCAGTTCGACCTGGTCTGGAACCAGGAGACCGGCAACGACGACACCGTGATCGACGCGGCCTACGTCGGTGGCAATCCCGGCGAGTTCTTCCGCCTGCGCCCGGAAGACCCGGACAAGAGTTACGGCAGCGTCGGCTTCGGGCTGGTCTACATCCTGGCCAACGGCAAGCAGGCCTACATGCAATTGCGCCAGAGCATCGGCGTGGACGGGCTGAGCCAGTCCACGGTGAACCTCGGCGCCCGTTTCGAGTTCTGAGGGACAAGGAGCAAGCACATGCCACGAGCACCCGAATCCGTTGCGATCCGCCCTCCCCGGGGCTGGCGGCGGCTCGCCCTGACGCTGGGCAGCGCGCTGGCGGTGAGCCTGCTCGGCAGCGGCCCGCTGCTGGCCAAGAAGACCGAGTTGCCGCAGGGTGCGATCAGCGTCGACGAGTTGTACGTGGTCGATTGCCTGCTGCCGGGCCAGGTGCGCCAGCTCGGCGGCAACTTCACCTACCTCTCGGCGCGCCGCCCGATCCGCACCACCGCCAAGGACTGCGCGATTCGCGGCGGCGAATACGTCGCCTACGATCGCGCCAACTACGCGACGGCGCTGAAGGTCTGGCTGCCAGCGGCCAAGGAAGGCGACGCCAATGCGATGAACTATGTTGGCGAGATCTACGAGCAGGGGCTGGGCGTAGAGCCTGATTACGCCACCGCAGCGGAGTGGTTCCGCCAGGCGGCGGACAAGGGCCACTCATCTGCGATGATCAACCTCGGCAGCCTGTACGAGTCCGGCAAGGGCGTGCAGCAGGACATGACCCAGGCGATGAACTGGTATCGCAAGGCTTCCGGCCTGTCGACCGGTACCCTGGAACTGGTCACCGAGGAAGAACAGGCCAAGCGGCGCGCAGCGGCTGAGGAGACCGAACGCTTGCGCGGGGAGGTGGAACGCCTGCGCAGCCAGCTCGACAACACCCGGGCGCAGCTCGGCCAGCAGAAGGCGGAACTCGACAAGTCGCGCGAGGCGCTTTACGGCGCGCGCGCCGAACTGGCCGCGGCCAAGTCGGACCAGGGCAAGGCGGCAGCGGCGCAACAGCGCATCGCCGAACTCGAGAAGAAGATCGCCGACCAGGAACTGGCGGTGGACGCCTCGCGCGCCGAGTCCGACAAGGTGCTTGCCTTGATGGGCGTGGACATGACCCAGCGCGGCCCGGCGCCGGCGGGCACCCAGCCCAAGATCCAGCTGATCGCCCCGAAGCTGGTGGCCACCCGCGCGGGCGTCCTGGCGGCGCCGCTACTGGCCGCCGTGCCCAGTTACCAGGTGGTCGGCCGGGTCTACCCGGCGCAGAGCCTGAAGGCCCTCAAGGTCAACGACCGCGATTTCAAGGACAAGGTGGATGCCGATGGTCTGTTCCAGATTGACCTGGACCTTGCTGCCGGCGACACCCCCGTCGAGATCCAGGCGATCACCAACGACGGAATGAGTTCGGTCGAGAGCTTCCTGATCACGCGTGATCGAGGCGGCGCGGCCGCCGCCAAGCGCGTCACCAGCAAGCTGTTCCAGCGCCGCATGCGCGACGACCTGGGTACCTTCCACGCACTGGTCATCGGAAACGATGCCTACACGGCATTCCCGGCACTGAAGACCGCGGTCGCCGACGCCGATGCGGTCGCCGACCAGTTGCAGTCGCGGTTCGGCTACAAGGTCAGCAAGCTCACCAATGTCGGCAAGGAGGCGATCGTCGCCAAGCTGGCCGAGCTGACGATGGGAATGAAAAAGACCGACAACCTGCTGATTTATTACGCCGGCCACGGCCAGATCGACGCCGAGGGCAAGGGCTACTGGATCCCGGTGGATGGTGGCGCTGACAATCCGGCCAGCTGGATCAGCAACGATCAGGTCAATGACTTCCTGGGCGCGTCGGCGGCCAAGCACGTGATGGTGGTTGCCGATTCCTGCTACTCAGGGACGATGTCCGGCAATGCGATCCGTCCTATACCGCTGGACGCCAAGGAAGAAGACCTGTTGTTCATCTCGCGCGTCAAGGCGCGCACGGTCATCACCTCCGGCGGACTGCAGCCGGTGCTGGATGACGGCGGCAGCGGCCACTCGATTTTTGCCCATGCGTTCCTGACTGCGCTGAAGCAGGCTGATGGACTCGCGGAGGGCTATCGCCTATACGAGGAGGTTTCGGAACTGGTCGGTCAGCGTTCGGCCATCGCCCGGCTGCCGCAGCGCCCGCAATACTCGGCGCTGCGCCATGCGGGCCACGAAGGCAGCGAGTTCTTCTTCCTGCCGCGTGAGGCCTGATCGGGGTTGAATAGCGCGGGCCCCGCCCTCAAGCAGGGCGGGGTCCGCCGGTTCATGCAACCCGGCGCTGACCCCGCATCGAGGCGACGCCCGGATCATGATGAAGACGAACCCCCTGCCGAACCCCTTCGAGTGGTTGCTCGGCCTCTACACCGACAACTTCGAGCGGCTGCAGCGGCTGGTAGATGCCCGCCAGATGGTGCCCGGGCGCTACGTGAACGAGAGGCAGGGGCAGCCGGCACTGGTACTGGACCTGCTGGAGCAGCAGCCTTACACCACGTTGCTGCGGCTCAGCGTACGATTCGCCGAATCGGAGCCAGCCGAGGATCCAGAGTCCTACTGGCGGGTCTATCACGACGCGCGCCAGGCCGAGGTGACCCACTGCCGCGTCGACGCGCACCGGGTGCGCCTGTTCGCACCGAACACCCCTGCACGCCTGATCGCGCAGTATCGTCGGCGCATGAACAACTTCGCGAACAAGTGGTTGGAGCACCTGCTTCAGGGTGGCTATGCCGCGCACGCCTGGCATCTGCAGGGTCCGGTGCCGGAATGGGATCGCCGCCTGGTGATTGCGCCCGGCGCCGAAGATGAAGCCGAGGAACGTAGCCCTCGCCGGAGTGCGCGTCGGGTCGCGAGTTCGGCCTGAAGCGCGACATTGCTGTCCTGATCCGACGCAACTTTCCGTTTACAGGTTGGTCGAACGCGGGCCGGCGTGTGTGCGTTCGTGCCCGGTTTCGCGTTTGCACATAGAATGACTGTAACCGCCGTTGCGGCGGCATGGCCTTGAGGACGAATCGATGCGAGCAATCTGGTTGTGTGGTCTGGCGATGGTCGGTGGTCTGGCGGCGACGCCGGATCTGGCGTTGGCGCGCGGCGACAAGCCCGTGCTCGCGGTGATCGAGTTCGAAAACCAGTCGGGTGCAGGCTGGTGGCGCGGCGGTGTGGGCTGGGAACTGGCCGGCATGCTGAGCAACGAACTGTCGGCGACTGGCGCCTTCAAGGTACTCGAGCGCGAGCAGATCCGCGCTGTGCTGGACGAGCAGAATCTGGCGGCCTCGGGTCGCGTGGCCGCGGGTACCGGCGCCAAGATCGGTCAGCTGACCGGGGCGCAATACCTGGTCACCGGCACTGTGACGGCCTATGAAGAGGAAACCGCGAGCACCGGCGGCGGCATCAGCTTTGGCGGTGTCTCGGTGGGCGGCAAGAGCGAAAAGGCCTACCTGGCTGTCGACCTGCGCGTGATCAACGCCACCACCGGCGAAGTCGACTACACCCGCACCATCGAGGGCACTGCGAAGGGCGGCGGCATGAGCCTCGGCCTGTACCGCGGCGGTTTCGGCGGCTCGCTGGCCAGCGAAAACAAGACCCCGGCGGGCAAGGCCATCCGCGCCGCGCTGGTCGAGATCACCGATTACCTCGAGTGCGCGATGGTCAAGCAGAACCGCTGCCTCGATGAGTACGATGCCAAGGAAGAGCGTCGTCGCGAAAAGACTCGCGGTGCCCTGGACCTGGATGATTGATGTTGTCTTGCCGCTGCGGCCTCAGTGCCGCAGCGGCATCACCCTCTGACGCGAGATCCGGCGTCAGGCGCTCAGCGACGCGCGCACCCTGGTACCGGGTCCGGGGGTGGTGGTGGCGCTGAAGCCGCGACGAAAATGAACCGAGGGACGTTCTGCGTCAGGTTCCGGCCATCTCCTTCTCGCAACTTGCAGCGAGCGCGTCTTCCGGCCTGAGCTGAGAGCCTGCGGCGAGGGTTTGGAGAGGATGCAACTGGCCCGACGGCGGCCATTGCGCTTGTGCTACGGCGCCCGGCGCGCGACCGAGGAACACGAGCTTCTCGTCTCTGCCTCGGTCTCCTTTGCGCCGGCGCATTTCCGCATTGCATCCTGATTCCGGTCCGTCATGCATTCCTTGCGGATCGGTCGCACCATTGAGGCTTCATTCGAACCCATTCGCGAACAGGTTCTGCGCGGTCACCGTCAACTGGAAACTGGTATCGGTGAATGCGCCGCAATTGTCGGCGGCGCGCACACTGATGGTGTGCGATCCCAGCGGGCCCGCGTTGCTGATCGTGATCACGCCGGTGCTGTTGCTGACGCTGATGGTGCCGCTGAAGGTCGCCTGTGGCAGCAGCTGGATACTCGCAATTGACCCGTTGTCACTGGGCCCGGTCGCGGGGTTGATGGTGCGTCCGCCACTCAGCGCGACGCTGCTGGCGGCGTAGGTGAGTGTGGGATTCGTGTTGGGGTTGACATTGACCTGCAAATCGCCCGTTCCTTGCAGCGAGCCATCGCTGACCTGGAAACGCAGGGTGCCGGCATTCGCGGTGCAGTTGGCCGCAATGGTGGCGCTGATGCTGCCGCCGGCATTCACGATCGATGCCGCAGAGACCCCTGTGGACGTTCCACCGGCGATCTGAGTTACCGTCAGACTGCCGGCCGCGGTCTGGCCGTCGATGACAGTTCCGATGACCACCGCGGCGCCGGCTGCGCTGCCGCGCTGGCGCGTGATTGCGGCTGATGGCGTGAACGTCGGTGCCGTATTGCCGCTGCCGATGGTGAAGTTTGCTGCGGAAACACCCGCCGGCGCGGTGAAGTCGTGCTCGCGCACTCGAATTCGTCCTTGGGTGGTCGGCGTGTTCGGCACCATCCAGGTGAAGCTGCCCGTGTTCGCGATGTCGCTGGCAATGACACTGGAGAAGGTCGATCCGGCGTTGGTCGACAGCTCGATGGTCACCCGCCGGCTGAAACCCGCCGGGTTGGTCCAGGTGATGTTGACGTTGGATCCTGGCGTGAGCGTGCCGCTGGCGGGCTGCACATTGCTGATGTTGTCGCCGGTGGCATCGTTGTTGGCGTCGCGGAACCAGCCGATGTCGCGGAGCAACTGGCGAGTGAGGTCACCGGTGAGCGGCAGGCCGGTGTTGATTGCCGGTTCCATCAGAAGGTTCGGGCTCGCCGTGGTGTTCCAGTGCGATACCGATGAACCGGGTTGGATCGGGTTGGGTGTGAACAGTTCGACCCGACCGGTTGCAGCATCGCGCGCCGCGCTCAGGAAGGACGAGGCGATACGCACATTCGCACCGTCCCACAGCAGGTCGTTGGTGTTGATTGCGGATGCCGCGCGTTGTGCCTGATTCATCTGGAACCAGGTGGCATTCTGGTCGCGGTCGAACATCAGGCGCGCCCAGACGTCAGGCTGGCTGTTGAAATAGGCACCGGTCGCTTCGTCGGTGAACGTAAGGAAACCGAGACCATGTCCAAGTTCGTGCAGCACGACGACGAGCAGATTGATCGTCCCGGCAGGCGTGGCATTGTCGAAGCCGTAGTAGAAACCGGTGCCTGCACCCAGGCAGCCAGTGTCCACGCTGCTGTTGAAGGTCGCGCCAATGTCGTTGTTGGCGCTCAGGTCGCTGTTACTGATCTTGTTGGCCAGCGCGGCCGGGTACCAGGTGCTTGCAAAGGGGACATTGGCGAAATCCCGGTGCGCGGTGTTCGGCCCCGCTGAACCCAACACACCGCCGCTGCTGCTGCACGGCGAGAGCGGGTCGAAGTTGGACTGGACGCGGATGGTCTGCGTGCTGTCAAGGAAGGCAGCCCAGATTCCAGCGGCCTGGTTGAACACGTTGAGTCGCTGCGCGCCGAGGGTGGTTCCTGGGTTGCCACCAATCGGGGCACGGGCGGCGGTTGAATTGAAACCCTCATCGGCGCCGTCGGCATTGACGATGGTGAACGTGCTGCTGGCCGGTGCAGCTGGCAGGGCTTTCGACTGTTCGATCAGATTCCAGATGTAGGCGTACTCGGCGGCGCTCATGCCGTGTCTTGCTGCCAGACCATCATCGACCGGCGCTGGCGCTGGAGAGGCCAGTTTGGCGCCAGTGTCGAGATCGCGGCCAAGGAATCGGTTGGCTTCCACCACGCTGCCGACGCATTGCGCGCGCAATTCGCCGCTATCGCTCTGTGCGCCGAGATGCACATGACGAAAGCGTCCGTCGAGGTCGACGGAAACCCCGCCGCGGGCGTCCGCTCGCGCCAGCAGTCCGGCGCTCGACTTGCTGGTGAGCCCGCGGATGCTGTCTGCCAGCGCGCGATCATCCGAGCTTCCCGCGGAGACTGCCGCGCTGGCGCTGAGCAGCAGCCCGGTCATCCAGACAATGGACCGATTTCTCATGGTTCAATCACCTCCACGGTTGCGCGGGCCGGATGGTTTGCGCGGGCCGGATCCCGTGCCGCGTGGACCTCCCGGTCCGGAGCGCGCTCCGGCGGGTGTGCGTGCGGCCGGTCCACGACCGCCTGGCTTCGGGCCGCGCGGGGTGGCACGGGTGTCTGTATTGCCGCGCGGGCCATTGCCCGCCCGGTCACGCGCCGGTCCGGCGGGGCGTGACCGCGGCGCGTCGCCGCGCGGGGCCGGGCGCGCCGAGCCCTCGTCGCGCGCCCATGGACGCGCCGGGCGCGTCTCGCTCGACGTGGTCTTTCCGGCGCCACGGGGGGCGCCAGCGCGGGTTGAATCACTGCGTGGGCCGCGACTGCCGAACTCGCGCGGCTTGTCGCTGCTTGGGCCAGCCGGGCGCGGACCACGGTCGCCGTAGCTGCGCGGCGCATCGCTGCGCGGGCCACGGTCGCCGAACTCGCGCGGCTTGTCGCTGCGCGGGCCGGTCGGACGCGGGCCGCGGTCGCCGTAGCTGCGCGGCGCATCGCTGCGCGGGCCACGGTCGCCGAACTCGCGCGGCTTGTCGCTGCGCGGGCCGGTCGGACGCGGCCCGCGGTCGCCGTAGCTGCGCGGCGCATGCGGGGCCGCGGTCGCCGAACTCGGGCTGGCTGCGGGCCGGTCGGACGCGGGCCGCGGTCGCCGTAGCTGCGCGGCGCATCGCTGCGCGGGCCACGGTCGCCGAACTCGCGCGGCTTGTCGCTGCGCGGGCCGCCCGGACCGCGTGATGTGGCGTTGCGGGCGCGGAATTCCTCGCCCGGGCGCGCGCCTTCGCGTCGCGGCGGGCGGCGGTCCCCGCCGCGCTCGCCGATCGCTTCGGCCGCCTCGCGCTTCCAGTTCGGACGCTCGCCCGGGCGCTTGTCGCGCCGCTGGCCACGTTCGAACTTGCGCGCGGCTTCCACCGGCATGATGCGCAACTCGTTGCGCGTGGTCATCGGCATCTCCACCGATTCCAGCAGGCCCGCGATCTCCTCCGGTTCCAGTTCACGGTACCAGCCGCGCTTGAGGTCCTTGCCCAGTTCGATTACGCCGTAGCGCACGCGCTTCAGGCGGCTGACCTCGGCGCCGACGGCCTCCCACAAGCGGCGCACCTCGCGCTGGCGGCCTTCGCGGATCACCGCCTTGAACCACTTGTTGCTGCCCTCACCGCCGAGTGCCTCGATCTCCTCGAACTTCGCCGGGCCGTCGTCCAGTTCCACGCCCTTCAGCAACTGCTGCAGCGCGCTTTCCGCGACATCCCCGTGCACCCGGCACAAGTACTCGCGCTCGATCTCGCGCGAGGGGTGCATCAGGCGGTTGGCGAGTTCGCCGTCGGTGGTGAACAGCAGCAGCCCCGCGGTGTTGAGATCGAGCCGCCCGACCACGATCCAGCGCGCGCCCTTGAGCTTCGGCAGGCGGTCGAACACCGTGGGGCGACCTTCCGGATCGACCGTGGTGGTGACCTCGCCTTCGGGCTTGTTGTAGCAGAGCACGCGCGGGCCTTCATGGGTCACCGCACGCACGATGAACTCGCGGCCATCGAGGCGAACGGTCTGGCCGTCGCCGAGGGTGTCGCCGATAGACGCCGGCCGGCCATCGATCTCGATCTCGCCGCGCAGCACGCGCTCCTCGATCATCCGGCGCGAGCCCAGGCCCGCCTTGGAGAGCAGCTTCTGCAGGCGCTCGGGCGCGATGTCATTGGCGCCGCGCTTGAGCGACAGGGTAGGGCGGCGTTTCATAATCCTGGAATCCTCGTTGAACGGGGTAGAGTGTGCGGTGATGGTGGTGCAGGGCAAGGCGCAATGAGGCGGAATAGCTAGCCTATTCCAACGAGTTGCAACGCCGCCATGCGCCGCCAGGACCGTGCAATCTGCCCCGTAGCGGAACCACCTGAAAGATAACGGCATTGAGTCGCACGAGGGTCATCTGAATGATCCACAGGTGACGCTTGCATAGCGGTCAATCGAGGATTCCAGGATTACTAGCGTGTCTCCGTGGAAGGGGCTTCGACCGCGGCGACTGCGATGACGCCGGGGCAGCGTCTGCAGCGGGCTTGCTGTCGGGAAAACTGAGTTCGGGTTCCATCGCGTCGAGATCGCGGATCTCGGCCAGCGTGGGCAGCTCATCCAGGCTGCGCAGGTTGAAGTAATCGAGAAAGGCGCGCGTGGTGCCGTAAAGCGCCGGGCGCCCGGGGACATCGCGGTGGCCGATCACGCGGATCCACTCGCGTTCTTCGAGGGTCTTGATGATCTGGGTGGACACCGCGACGCCGCGCACCGCCTCGATCTCGCCGCGCGTGATCGGTTGGCGATAGGCGATCAGTGCCAGCGTCTCCAGCAATGCGCGCGAGTACTTGCTCTGGCGCTCGGTCCAGAGCCTGGCGACGTGCGCATGCACGCTGGCACGCACCTGGTAGCGGAATCCGCTGGCAACCTCGACCAGTTCCACGCCGCGGCCTTCGCAGTCGGCTGCGAGCGACTCCAGCGCCTGGGCCAGTTCGGTGTGGGTGTGGCGGCCGTCCTCGTCGAACAGCTCGGAGAGCTGGGCGATGGTCAGCGGCTGACCCGCCGCCAGCAGCGCAGCTTCCAGGATCGGCTTCAGCATCGCCGGTTCCATCAGGCAGGTTCCTCCAGATCCGGTTCGCGCGCGGCCAGCGAGCGCAGGTAGATCGGCGCCAATGGCCGGTCCTGCACGATTTCGACCAGCCCGGCCTTGCCCAGTTCGAGCATTGCAAGAAAGCAGACCACCACGCCGAGACGGCCTTCGGTGGCGGTGAACAGCGCGCTGAACTCTATGAATTCCCCGCTGCCGAGCGCGTCCAGCACCTCGGTCATCTTCTGCCGTACGGACAATGGTTCGCGGCGGATCTGATGGCTGATGTAGAGATCCGCGCGATTGAGCACGTCGCGGAAGGCCAGCAACAGTTCCTTCAGGTCCACTTCCGGCGGCACCACGTGGACCTTGCGCTCCGGCACATAGGCGGTGGCCTGGTGCGTGTCGCGCTCCATCCGCGGGAGGGCGTCGAGATCCTCGGCGGCCTTCTTGAAGCGTTCGTACTCCTGCAGGCGGCGCACCAGCTCCGCGCGCGGATCGGCTTCCTCGTCCTCGCTCGCGGGTGGTCGCGGCAACAGCAGGCGCGACTTGATCTCGCACAGGATCGCGGCCATCACCAGGTACTCGGCGGCCAGTTCGAAGCGCAATTCGCGCATCATCTCGATGTAGCCGATGTACTGGCGCGTGATCGCCGCGATCGGGATGTCGAGGATGTCCAGGTTCTGCCGGCGGATCAGGTACAGCAGCAGATCGAGCGGGCCCTCGAAGGCTTCGAGGATGACTTCCAGTGCGTCCGGCGGGATGTAGAGGTCCTTGGGCAGCTCGTAGAAGGCCTCGCCGCGCACCACCGCGAACGGAATCTCCGCCTGGCGCGCGGTGGCGCCATCCGGTTCCGGCGTGAGCGTTTCCGCATTCATTCCCAGTCCACCGGGCCGCTGCCGTGGCGCAGCACTTCATAGGGCTGGTCGATCATCGACACCACGGTCGTCGGGTCGACGCCGCAGGGGCCGCCGTCGATGAACACATCGACGTGCGCATCCAGCGCTTCCACCAGCTCGTCGACCTCCATCCCGTGCAGTTCCTGGTTCGGCAGCAGCAGGCTGGAGCTGAGGATGGGTTCGCCGAGAGATTCGATCAAGGCCTGGGCGACGCGGTTGTCCGGCACGCGCACGCCGATCGAACGACGCTTCTCGGTGGCCACCCGTTTGGGCACCAGCGAGCTGGCCGGCAGGATGAAGGTGTAGCTGCCAGGAACGTGCGCGCGCATCAGGCGGAAGGCGGCATCGTCCACCCGGGCATACTGTCCGATCTGCTTGAGATCGCGGCAAGCGAGGGTGAAATTGTGACGCGGCTTCAACTGGCGCAGCCGCACCACGCGATCGAGCGCATCGCGGGCATCCAGCGCGAAACCGACGGCATAGCCGGAATCGGTCGGGTAGACCACCAGCTCGCCCGCGCGCAGGGTCGCCACGGCCTGGTCGATCAGGCGCTGCTGCGGCGAAACCGGATGGATGATGATGCGGCGTGACATGCGTGAGCGGCTGGTCGGCGGTGGCTGGCAGGCGCCGCGAGGCAGCGTCGCGGGAAAAGAGCGGGAGTGTACCGGACGAAGCGGATTCCGTACCATGCGCGACCGCATTGCCGCCAGCAGCCCCGTTCATGTTCGACCACGAGCCCCGCCAATGACCGCCAGCGATCGCATCCAACGAATGCGCGAACGCCTGGCGTTGCTCGCACCCAGCGACATCGCGATCGTCGACGACAGCCACAAGCATGCAGGCCACGCCGGTGCGCGCGATGGGCGTGGTCATTTCAGTTTGCGCATCGTCGCGGATGCCTTCCGAGGCCAGCGGCCGCTGGCCCGCCACCGTCTGGTCTATCAGGCGCTGGGCGACCTGATGGACACCGATATCCACGCCCTGGCGATCCAGGCCCTTGCACCCGAGGAACAGGCATGAAGAAGCTCCCGTTTGCAGTCGCAGGCGCGCTGCTGTTCATTTTGGCTGGTTGCGGCGGCGGCGATGTGCCCGCCGACACACGCCTGGTAAGGCTGGACGGCGACAGCAGCAGCCTGAAGGTGAACGGAGAGGCGATTCCGGAGGCGCTGGTGCAGGCCTACGCGCGCAAGCGCGGCTGGGAACTGCGCGACCCGGGTCAGCGTGAACAGGCTTACGATCAGTTGGCCGAGTTGCTCGCGGTGGCTATGGAAGCGCGCAAGCAGGGCATGCTCGACGATGCCCAGGTCCTCGCTGACCTGGAACTCGAGCGACTGAATCGCCTGAGCGGCTTGATGATCGAGCGTGGAACGCAGCCGGTGAGGGAAGAGGACCTGCGCGCCGCCTATGACCAGGAACTAGCCACCACTGGCGCCGAGGAAATGCTGGTTGCGCATATCCTGGTCGACAGTGCCGAACGCGCACAGCAGGTGCTGGCCGCGCTCCAGTCCGGCAGCAGTTTCGACGAACTCATCACGGCGCAGGCTGGGCAGCCGGGCGTTCGCGATGCCAAGGATCTGGGCTGGGTTCGTCGTACCCAGTTGCCTGCGGCGCTGGTGGATGCGCTGTCCGCGTTGGCGCCGGGCGCCTACACGCCGCAGCCGATCGCGAGCGAATTCGGTTTCCATGTGGCGCTGCTGCGTTCCAAGCGTCCGTTCAACGCGCCGCCCTTCGAGCAGGTGCGCGAGGGCATTCGCAGCTCGCTGGTGCGCAAGCGTGCCCTGGATCTGGGCCGGCAGATCAAGGAGCAGGCAAGGATCGAACGCTGAGAGCGGTCCCAACGGCACATTGGCAGGTGGTGATGGTCCTTGCTAACCTGCGGCGAACATCATCTGAAGGCAGTCATGCAACCATCCCTGGAAAGCGCGTTGAGCCGTTGGCGCGTCGGAGCCTCGCGCAACTGGCTGTTCTTTCGTCAATGGTTGCGTGCGCCACTGACCACTGCCTCGGTGGTGCCGAGCAGCCCGCGTCTTGGGCGGGCGATGGCACAGGCGCTGCCCGCGGGTGTCGGGCGGGTGGTCGAGTTGGGGGCCGGGACCGGCGCTATCACGCGCGAATTGCTGCGCCACCGTGTGCGTCCGGAAAATCTGCTCGTACTCGAGCTGAACCCGGAACTGCACGACGATCTGCGCATCGCATTTCCGCGCTGTCCGGTGGTGTGTGGCGATGCCCGCGACCTGCCACGGATCTTGTCGGGCATCGACGGTTTCGACTCGGGAATGGTCGATGCAGTCGTCAGCTCCCTGGGTTTCCTCTCCATGCCGCCGATACTGGTGGAACAGATCGTTGCAGCAGCCTTCGATTGCCTGCCCGCGGATGGGATGATGGTGCAGTTCACTTACGGGCCGAAGTGCCCGGTGCCCGCTGCAACCTTGCAGCGGATCGGGTTGACCTCGCAGCGGGTCGACTTCACGCTGATGAATCTTCCGCCCGCTTCGGTGTACGTGCTGCGACGAATCTGATGCGCGGCCCGGCTCTCGCGCGCGACTTCAGCGCTTGTTGTAGCCGTAGAAGTTCTTGAGCATCAGTTCCGAGCCCTTGTACTCCGAGGCTGCCGCTTCGACGAACTGCTGCATGCCCAGCTCGTTCAGCACCTCGTACAGGTTCTGGTCCTCGTGGAGCTTGAGCAGCGCCTCCCGGACCGCCGTCTTCACCTCGTCAGGGACATCCGGTGAGGCGGATACGGCCGGCCCGGGGAATTCGCGCGTGGTGATCACGGGGATCAGATTCGGATACTGATCGCGCAGCCAGGTGGGCACCATCGCCGCATCCGCCTCGCCAGCGAAAACGATTTCCACGGTGTCGCGCCATGAGGTCGCCAGAGAGCGCAGGTCCGGTTGTTGCATCGGGTTCGGGAAGTACTCGAGCAACAGCGCAAAACCCAGATTCGGCGCCGGCATGGTGACCGTGCTGCGGGCAACAAAGGCCTGCACGTTGCCTTCGGCGACGTCTTCCTGGGTCAGCAGCGAGTAGCTCGACGGAATCGACGACTTGACGATCGGGACGTATCCGTAGCGCTGGATCCGGAAATCCGTGAAGTGCGCCTCGTCGAAAACGAAGTGCAGATCCTTGCGGTTGCGGAGGTCGTTCCAGTAGAAGGCGTAGTTTCGCGCGACCACAAGCTTGAATGTCTGCCCAGTGCTGGCATTGAGGTAGTTGATCAGGGGTTCGTATACCTCGCGGGCGCGCTCGGGGGTGTACACCGGCTCCACCGCGAAGTTGTAGTCAGCCGCTGATGCCGGAATGGCGAGGGAGCAGCCGGCAAGCGCCAGCCCGATCCCGATTGCCTTGAACAGACCGCCGCGTTGCTTGTGGGACATGGTGCATCTCCCCCTGGAAGACAACTCGGTCATACCACTTTCGATAGCGAAACGCTATGCGCTGGATGGGGGGTGCAGCTTCCATTCAGTGATATGTCGCCGATCGTTTCACTGACGTCGCTTTCGATGACGAATGTTGCGATGTTGGCGCCGTCCGGAGTGTGCAAGGGCGCCCCTTTGGTCGCCGATTCGAGCAGTACTGCAAGGCCTGCGCCCGCCGAATCCGACGCGATCAGTGTCCCCGAGGCGGCCTCACTGTCGCCAGGGACCAACTCACTGCCAACCAGCGACTGCGTGGCTGCCCCCGCTCGCACGCGCGCCAGTCGCCGCTTGCTGCGACCGAGGTAGTGCGTGCGCGCGATCACTTCCTGCCCCGGGTAGCAGCCCTTGCGCAGCGAGAAGGCATTCAGGCGATCCAGGGCGAGCATCTGTGGCAAGAAGCGTTCGCTGGTCGCCGGCAGCAACCAGGGAATCCCGAGTGCCACTTGCTCGTCCCACAGGTCGATGGGTAATGGCGGCGCTGTAGTGCTCGCAGGCAGGGTGCGGACGCGCCAGCAGAATGCGGCGTGCTGCCAGGTGCGGGCATCGGCAGCGCGGGTCGAATCTCCGGCGTCCGCGGCGATCTCGGCGTCTGCAAGAGCGAGCGTGCAGCGCGCGCGCAGGCGGTAGCGCTGCAGTCGCTCCAGCACCGGTTGCGCCAGCGCCTGCGGCAACAACAGGCGGAACTCGTCGTCGCCGGTGCGCGCGAGCAGCAGCAGCGCCTGCAACCGTCCATCGGCGCCGCAGTATCCGGCGAACTGGCAGGCGCCCGTGGCCAGCGACTTGACGTCGCTCGTCAGTTGCGAGTGCAGGAAGCTGCCGGCATCGCTGCCGTGCACGAGGATTTCAGCAAATCGTGGCGTCTGCATGACCGACATTGCAGTAGTCTTCGACTGGGACACCGGAGCATACGGATGACCGCATCGACCGATCCAACGCCGGCTGACGGCGAACATCCTGGGTACACCCGGGAACCCGCGCCCGATGTGCCGCTGACACAGGGGCGTGTGCGGGAGTTTGGTGGCCGAGCGGGTCCCGATCCGACCCGCTACGGCGACTGGGAGAAGAATGGTCGTTGCATCGACTTTTGACGCATCGTCGTCGTAACGCTATACCGCGTCTCGGGCCGGCAGACTGCCGGCAACGATGGCCCGGCAACTGCCGGGTCAAAGCCTCGGGGATACAGGATGGCCACTCGCTCGCGTCCGCTCTCACCGCACCTGCAGGTCTACCGTCCGCAGCTGACTTCGGTGTTGTCGATCACCCATCGCGCCACCGGCGTGGCGCTCGCTGCGGTCTCGCTCGCGCTCATCTGGGGTCTGGTGGCGCTCGCCATCGGACGCGAGACCTTCGAGCATTTCATGACCTGTGTGGACGGCAAGCTGGGCCGGCTGCTCACCGGCGCCTTCGTGTTCTGCCTGATCTACCACCTGCTCAATGGCATCCGTCACCTGGCTTGGGACACCGGCTGGGGGCTCGACCTCAAGCGCGCTTATGCCACGGGCTGGTCGCTGGTCGTCCTGGCGCCGCTGCTGACGGCAGTCGCGTTGTGGTGCCTTTGGACCTGAGGAGCGCGTCCATGACTGATTTCCGCACACAGCTCAAGATCGTCCGTGGTCACGGGTCGGCTCGCGAGGGCGCCGCGCACTGGTGGATGCAGCGAGTCTCCGCAGTGGCGTTGGTTCCCCTGTCGATCTGGTTCCTGACCTTTGCCGCCAGCGTCCACGGCGCTGACTACCTGGCCATCCGCTATGCGATCGGGCAGCCGCTGACGGCGGCGCTGATGCTGGCCTTCATCTGGGCGATGTTCTACCACGCCTATCTCGGCCTGCAGGTGGTGATCGAGGACTACATCCACCAGCGCGTGCTCGAAGTCGGGCTGCTGGTGGTCATCCGTCTCACATTTGCACTGGCAGTGATGGCTGGAACGGTTGCCGTCATGCGTCTGGTCTTCCTTGCGGCTGAGCCACTATGAGCGAGTCCTACAAGATTCAGCACCACCAGTACGACGTAGTCGTCGTCGGTGCCGGCGGCGCCGGCCTGCGCGCGACCATGGGCATGGCCGCCAAGGGCCTCGCCACCGCCTGCCTGACCAAGGTGTTCCCGACGCGCAGCCACACGGTGGCGGCGCAGGGCGGCATCAGTGCGGCGCTCGGCAACATGGGCGAGGACGACTGGCGCTTCCATTTCTACGACACCATCAAGGGTTCCGACTGGCTCGGGGACCAGGACGCCATCGAGTACATGTGCAAGGAAGCGATTCCGGCCATCATCGAACTCGAGCATTACGGTGTGCCGTTCTCGCGCACCGAGGACGGCCGGATCTACCAGCGTCCGTTCGGCGGCATGACCACGCATTACGGCAAGGGCACCGCACAGCGCACCTGCGCCGCGGCGGACCGCACCGGGCACGCGATGCTGCACACGCTGTACCAGCAGTCGCTGAAGTTCGATGCGCGCTTCTACATCGAGTACTTCGCGCTCGACCTGATCATGGACGAGGATGGCGCCTGTCGCGGCGTGCTCGCCTGGGACCTGGCCGAAGGCACGCTGCACATGTTCCACGCGCACCAGGTGGTGCTGGCCACGGGTGGTTACGGCCGCTCCTACTTCTCCTGCACTTCGGCGCACACCTGCACCGGCGACGGCAACGGCATGGTGCTGCGCGCCGGCCTGCCGCTGCAGGACATGGAGTTCACCCAGTTCCACCCGACCGGCATCTACGGCGCCGGCTGCCTGATCACCGAAGGCGTGCGCGGCGAGGGTGGTTATCTCACCAACTCGAAGGGCGAGCGCTTCATGGAGCGGTACGCGCCCAACGCCAAGGACCTCGCTTCGCGTGATGTGGTCAGCCGCGCGATGACGATGGAGATTCGCGATGGCCGCGGCGTCGGCAGCGAAGCGGACCACATCCACCTGCACCTGGAGCACCTCGGCCCCGAGGTGATCCACGAACGCCTGCCGGGTATCGCCGAGACCGCGCGGATCTTCGCCAACGTAGACGTCACGCGTGAGCCGATCCCGGTGCTTCCCACCGTGCACTACAACATGGGCGGCATCCAGACCAATGTGCACGGTGAGGTCGTCACCATCCGCAATGGCAATCCGGATGCGGTGGTCCCGGGCTTGATGGCGATCGGCGAGGCCGCCTGCGTCTCGGTGCATGGCGCCAACCGCCTGGGCTCCAATTCACTGCTGGACCTGGTGGTTTTCGGCCGCGCCGCGGCCAACCGCGCCGGCGAGGTGGTCAGGGCGTCGGCGCCGCACAAGAAGCTGCCGAATTCCGCCTACGACAAGGCGCTCGGCAACTTCGACCGCCTGCGCCACGCCAAGGGCAGCACGCCGACCGCCGACATCCGCCTGGCCATGCAGAAGGCGATGCAGAACCACGCCGCGGTGTTCCGCACTGGCGAGTCGCTGCAGGAGGGTTGCCGCAAGGTCAGCGAGATCAACCGCAGCTTCAGCGACGTGCGTGTCTCGGACCGCTCGCTGGTGTGGAATTCGGACCTGGTGGAGACGCTGGAACTGCAGAACCTGCTGGGCTGCGCACTGGTGTCGATCCACTCTGCGGAGAACCGCAAGGAAAGCCGCGGGGCGCACGCGCGCGAGGACTACAAGGACCGCAACGACGAGGAATGGCTGAAGCACACCCTGGCCTACGTCGACGAGGCCGGCAAGGTGAACTTCGACTACCGGCCGGTGCACCTGTACACGCTGACTGACGAAGTGGATCCGGTGCCGCCAAAGGCGCGGACGTATTGATGTAGCGGTCAAAAGTGAAGAGTGAAAAGTGAAAGGACGCGTGCCGGTGCTGGATGGCACCGGCCGATCCGGGCGCAGACTGCAAGGGGCACGATCCAATGGCCGAATTCACGCTACCGAAGAACTCGAAGGTCCAGCAGGGCAAGCTCCACGCGGCCAAAGCCGCCGGCGGCAAGCTGCGACGCTTCAAGGTCTACCGCTTCGATCCGGACAGCGGCGCCAATCCGCGCACCGATACCTATGAGGTGGACCTGGCGTCGTGCGGGCCAATGGTTCTCGACGCGCTGATCAAGATCAAGAACGAGATCGACCCGACGCTGACCTTCCGCCGCTCGTGCCGCGAAGGCATCTGCGGCTCGTGCGCGATGAATATCGACGGCACCAACACGCTCGCGTGCACCAAGGCCATCGACGAGGTCAAGGGCGAGGTCAAGATCTACCCGCTGCCACACATGCCGGTGGTCAAGGACCTGGTTCCGGACCTGTCCACCTTCTACGCGCAGTACGCTTCGATCCGCCCGTGGATCCGCACCCAGTCCTCGCCGCCGCCGGACCGCGAGCGCCTGCAGTCCCCGTCAGACCGCAAACTGCTCGACGGTCTGTACGAGTGCATCCTGTGCGCCTGCTGCAGCACGTCTTGCCCGAGCTACTGGTGGAATGGCGACCGTTACCTCGGCCCGGCGATCCTGCTGCAGGCCTATCGCTGGATCATCGACAGCCGCGATGAGGACACCGGTGCGCGCCTGGACGATCTGGAAGATCCGTTCCGGCTGTATCGCTGTCACACCATCATGAACTGCACCAAGACCTGCCCGAAAGGGCTGAATCCGGCCAAGGCCATCGCCGAGATCAAGAAGGCAATGATCGCGCGGCGGTCGCTGTAACGCGCGGATGTTCGCCAAGGGAATCGTGGTGTTCGTGGTCCTGGTTCTCAACGTCCTGACGTTGTGGCTGCTGTGGGCCTTGTTCACCGGGCGCATTTCCGCCTGGTTCCGCCGGAACTTCCGGCGGCCACAGTGAGCACGCAAGCGCCGGACGACGACGAGGCCAGCCTGCGCCGTCTGCGCTGGCAGTGCCGGCGGGGCATGAAGGAACTGGATTTCCTGCTGCTGCGCTGGCTGGATGCACACTTCATCGGGGCGTCAGCCTCGGACCGGCATAACTTCGAGCGTTTGCTGAAGGTCGAAGACGACCAGCTCTGGGCCTGGTTCGTCGGGCGCAGCCATTCTCAGGATCCGGAACTCGATGCCCTCGTCCAGCGCATACGCGGCCCCGCTTGACCTCGACCTGCGTCCCGGACGCATGGAAAACGCTGCGCGCTGGCTGATCCTGGCGCTGGCGCTGCTCGGGCTCGCGCAGGCAGATCTGCCGCTGGAACTGCGGCTTCCGGCGGGTGTGCTCGCGATAGCCCTTGCCCTGCGCGACGCCCGCCGCGCAGCGCGCCGCCCCGCGAATCTGCGCTTGCACGCGGACGGCAGCGTCGAATGCGCCAGCGGCGCAGGATGGCTTCCAGCCACGCTGCAGCAGTCGATCCAGTTCGCCGGTTGGCTGCAACTGCAGTGGGATTGCGCAGGCACGGCGCACGCAGCCGTGCTGTTCCCGGACCGTATCGACGGCGCGACGCGCCAGCGCCTGCGCGTCTGGCTGGCGACCCACCGGCCGCTGCCGGCTGGCGTGGGTGTTGCCGCATGAGGCTGTTCCATCCACTGTCGCTGGCGATCGGCCTGCGCTACACAGGCGCCAAACGGCGCAATCACTTCATCTCGTTCATCTCGCTGGTGTCGATGCTCGGCATTGCGCTCGGGGTCACCGCGCTGATCGTGGTGATTTCGGTGATGAACGGCTTCGAGCAGGAACTGCGCGCGCGCATCCTCGGCATGGTCTCGCACGCCACGATCACGGCCTATGGCGAGAACGTGCGCGACTGGCCGAAACTGATCGACGAGGCCAGCAAGGACCCGCACGTGGTCGGCGCGGCGCCGTACATCGAGCGCGAGGGCATGCTCCAGGCGCGGCGCATCAGCGGCGCGATGATCCGCGGCGTGGTGCCAGAGCTGGAGGCGAGCGTTTCCGAAGTCGGCAAGAGCACCAAGGAAGGCAAGTTCGAGTTGCTCACGCCGGGCAGCTATCACATGGTGCTCGGCAGCGAACTGGCGCACACCCTGGGTGTATCGCTGGGCGACTCGGTGACCCTGATGGCGCCGCAGATGCGCGCCACACCGGTCGGCGTGATCCCGCAGATGCGCCGCTTCAAGGTGGTCGGCTTGTTCGAGGTCGGAATGTACGAATACGACCGCGGGTATGCCTTCGTCCATGTCCAGGACGCGGCGAAGCTGTTCCGCGAAGGCGATGGCGTCACCGGCGTGCGCCTGAAGCTGGACGATCTGTTCAAGGCCTGGCGCGTGGCCCAGGACCTCACCACGCGCCTCGATGGGATCTACAGCGTGCGCGACTGGACGCAACAGCACAGCAACTTCTTCCGCGCGGTGCAGACCGAGAAGCTGGTGATGTTCATCATCCTCTCGCTGATCGTGGCGGTGGCCGCGTTCAACCTGGTGTCGACCCTGGTCATGGTGGTGACGGACAAGCAGGCCGATATCGCCATCCTGAGGACGCTCGGCGCCAGCCCGCAGCTGGTAATGACGGTGTTCATGGTCCAGGGCCTCGCGGTCGGCCTGATCGGCACCCTGCTGGGCCTGGCCGGCGGCGTGTCCATTGCCATGAACATCGACGTGATCGTGCCCTTCCTTGAGCGCACGCTCGGATTCGAGGCAATGCCGGGCGACATCTACTACATCAGCAGCGTGCCTTCGCAACTGCGCTGGCCGGACGTGGGCCGCATCGGCGTGCTCTCGGTGGTGTTCTCGGTGGTGGCGACGCTGTACCCGGCATGGCGCGCCGCGCGCACCCAACCTGCCCAGGCGCTGCGCTATGAGTGAACCCGTGATCGCCGCCCGCGGCATCGCCAAGATCTACGCCGAGGGCGATCTGCGCGTCGAAGTCCTCGCCGAGGCGAGCCTCAGCGTCGCGCGCGGGGAGAGCATCGCGATCATCGGCGCCTCCGGTGCCGGAAAAAGCACCCTGCTGCACATCCTGGGCGGCCTGGACCTGCCGTCCAGTGGCGAGGTCGAGGTGCTCGGCAAGACCATGTCGAAGCTCTCCGACCGCGAGCGCGGGCGGCTGCGCAACCAGGCGCTCGGCTTCGTCTACCAGTTCCACCACCTGCTGCCCGAGTTCAGCGCGCTGGAGAATGTGGCGATGCCGCTGATGATCGGCGGGGTCAGCGCCACCGACGCCAGCGAGCGCGCTTCGGCGCTGCTCAAGCGGGTGGGCCTCGGCGAGCGCCTGCGGCACAAGCCGGGCGAACTGTCCGGCGGCGAGCGCCAGCGCGCCGCGGTGGCACGCGCGCTGGTCACGCGGCCGGCCTGCGTGCTCGGCGACGAACCCACCGGTAACCTTGACGAACGCACCGCCGGTTCGGTGTGGGAACTGATGCTCGAGCTGAATGCGGAGATCGGCACCAGCCTGGTGATCGTCACCCACGACCGACGCCTCGCCGCGCGCATGGATCGCGTGCTGGAACTGCGCGGCGGCCGGCTGGCTGCGGCCGAATTGTAGGCGCGGGGCTGGGCAGTCGGTGCGCGCATTCCGACTGCATCCGGCGCATGGATTCGCGTTCGCGCTGGGCTGCTGCTGCGTGCTGCCGCTCGCGGCATTGCCGGGCCGGGCGTCGATTCTGACGCTTGCGGTGCTCGCGCTGGTGCTGGTGCTTTGGACCCTGCTCGGGAGCCGCGCGCGCACGGCATTGGTGCTCGGCGCCAGCGCGTTCGCCCTGGCCGGCTTCGCCTTCGCTGCCTGGACCGGTCAGGTGCGCATCGCCGAGCGCCTGCATCCGGAGCTGGAAGGCGAGGAGATCCAGTTCAGCGGCCATGTCGACGGCTTGCCGATCCGCGAATCCCGTTCGGTGCGATTCGATTTCCTGCCGCTCGTTGGCGAGCAGTCGCTGCCCCGGCGGGTCCGCCTGTCCTGGTATGAGCGGGACATCCTGCCTGCGCCCGGCGACTGCCTGACCGTGGTTGCGCGCCTCAAGCGGCCGCGGGGCGTGGTCAATCCGGCAGGCTTCGATTTCGAGCGGCATGCGCTCGCGCAGGGCATCGGCGCGACCGGATACATCGTGCGCGCGCTGCCATCGACGGGATGTTCCGCGCGCTTCGATATCGATAGCACGCGGGTCACCATTGCTTCGCAGATCGATGCTGCTTTGGAACCCGGACGGGTGCGCGCGACGCTGAAGGGTCTGGCCATTGGCGACACGCGCGAGATCGAGGACAGCGACTGGGATCTGTTCCGCGCGACCGGCACCACGCATTTGATCGCGATCAGCGGCCTGCACGTGGGACTGGCGGCGGCACTCGGCGCGGGGCTGGTCTGGCTGGTCTACTGGCTGCTGCCGGGCCTGGGCCTGCGCTGGCCGCGACCGCAGGCGATGGCGCTCGGTGCGCTGCTGACCGCCGGGTTGTATGCGCTGATCGCCGGGTTCTCCCTGCCCACGCAACGCACCTGGCTGACCATTGCGGCGATGCTGGCCGGCGTGCTTAGCCGCCGCGAACTCGGTTGGTGGACGCGCTATGCGCTGGCGCTGGTGGCGGTGCTGCTGTTCGACCCGCTGGCCCCGCTCGGCGCCGGATTCTGGCTGTCCTTCGGTGCGGTGGCCTGGCTGATCCTCGCCTTTGGCCTGTCCTGGCGCCCACAGGCCAGATGGCGCCTGTGGTTGCTGCCGCAACTCGGGCTGACCGTGGCACTGCTGCCGCTCGGGCTCGCCTTCTTCCAGCAGGCCAGCCTCGCCGCGCCATTGGTCAACCTGCTTGCCGTGCCCTGGGTCACTTTCGTCGTGGTGCCCTTGCTGCTGCTGGCACTGCTGCTGTCGCCGCTGGCTACGCTGGCGGCGCCGGTGTGGCAGCTCGCGGCCTGGCTGCTCGGCGCTTTCGACTGGCTGGTGCTGGCGACCGCGGACTGGCCGCTGACGCGCTGGACCCTGCCGCCGCCATCGCTGCTGGCCTGGGTGCTCGCGCTCGTCGGGACCCTGTGGCTGCTGGCGCCGCGTGGCTGGCCCGGCCGGGCCCTGGGTGCCTTCGGCCTGCTGCCGCTGCTGTGGCCGCGGACGGAACCGTTGCCGGCCGGCGCCTATGAGCTGACCCTGCTGGATGTGGGCCAGGGACAGGCGGCGCTGGTGCAGACACGACAGCACACGCTGCTGGTCGATACCGGTCCCGGATTCCCGGATGGCGGTGACCTTGGCGACCGCGTCCTTGCGCCAGCGCTGGCACAGCTGGGTGTGCGCCGCCTCGACCGCCTGATCGTCAGCCACGACGACCTTGACCATGCCGGCGGTACCGCGAGCTTGCGGCGACGGATTCCGGTCGGACGCATCGACGCTTCGGCGCCGGAGGCGATTCCCGGTGCGCGCGCGTGCCTCGCGGGCGAGCGATGGCACTGGGACGGGATCGATTTCTCGATCCTGCATCCGCCGCCGACGCTGCCCTATCTCGGCAACGAAAGCTCCTGCGTGGTGCGGATTGCCGGCCCCGGGGGAAGCGTGCTGATTCCCGGCGACATCGGCGACGTCATCGAAGGCCGCCTGATCCGAGAGCGCGCCCCGGAACTTGACGTCGACATACTGATCGCCGGGCACCACGGCAGTGCGGGATCCACCAGCGCTGCATTCCTGACGGCGACATCACCCGGCGAGGTCTGGTACTCGGCCGGCTACCGCAACCGCTTCGATTTCCCGCGGGATGAGGTGCGCCGACGCGTGGCGGCCGTCCCTGCTCGAGAGTGGAACACGGCCGATTCCGGTGCCCTGTCACGGCGGCTCGAGGCCAGCCACGTACGGGGTACGGTTTCACAGCGTACGCTCGCACCCAGGTGGTGGCGCGAGTAGCTGCACGTTTCATGGCCAGGCCTTGATGTGAAAATCCTCGGACGGGCAGGGGTCATTGTCATGACACACTCGGTGTTGAGCTGGATTTCCCCTGACTTCCGCGTCACGACCAATTTCCCGACCAGCCCCAGGTACACACATGCCCAGATTCCCGCGCTTGGCCGCATTGATTGCGGCAGCCATTGTCGGCCAGGCTGCAGCGGCTCAATCCCCGTTCCTGGCGAACGCCTTTGCGGTGGACCGCGCCGGTTCTACTCTGCTCGACATTGCTGGCGCCCGGCTGATGGACGCGCGTGGAAACGTCCGGTTATGCGGCCAGGCGATGGTCAGGCAGGCCCATCCGCGCCTGGACGCCAGTGGGTTTCTTGTGCGCCTGTCGGAAGGGCCGCTGCCTCCGACCGTTCGCGTCGAGCAATGGAGCGGCAGCGGCGTTCCCCAATGGCAGGTCGAAAGCACCTTTTTCAGTGGCATTGCCGCCGTGCCTACCGGTGGTGCACTGATATCCCGGCAGCAGGTTGGCGATGACCTGATCGAGTTCCAGCGTCTGGACGCGCGCGGCAACGAACTGTGGCGGAGCCGCGCGGTGCGCGGGGAGCAGCCGCCGTCGTTCTACGAATTCATGGTCGACAAGCACGGTCGCGCTCTGTTCACACTGCCGCGACCGGTATCCGAGCGCCAATGGCAGGTTGAAGTGGGCATGCTCGATGCCGACGGCAGACTTGCCTGGGTGCACCGGCAATCGCGCGGTGGATTTTCGATTCCAACGCTGGCAGACGATGGACAGGGCAATTTCTGGTGGCACCTCGGCGCTCTGCTGACGACGGAGGGAGGTCAGCCTTCAGCGCTCGTACGGATGAGTGCGTGGGGAACGCCACTGTCGCAACGGCTCGAACTGGTCGGCGGACGGGAGATCGAGCGTCCCGTGGCGGGCGCAGAGGACGATCTCTGGTTTCTCGCCGGCAAGCCTGATGTCGATGTGGAGCTGGTTCGCCTGACAGAGGGCGGCGGGCTGGCGCGCTTTCCGACCGGCCGCAGGGTCGCCACCCAACTGATCGCCGACGGCGACGGGGCCTGGCTCATCGCCAACACTGGCGTGCACGAATTCACAATCGATCACTACACGGCTGCTGGCCGACAATGGTCGCGCGTATTGCGCGGACTGCGCGATGCCCGGCTGGACATTCAGCCGGGCGGCGACCTGCGCTTGCTCGCGCTCGAGAATTCCGGGATCTCGCTGCGGCGCATATCGGCGGCGACCGGGCAACTGCTATGGCGCAAGAGCCGGGCGCAGATCGATCGTGAGTGCACCGCGCTGAATGGCGGGCAGGACTGACCCCGGCCGGCGCCCGCCGCAACTTGGGGCAATTGATCGGGGCGGCAGCATGCTTCGGCTGTCACCGCGCGGGAATGCGCTCGAAGTCGCCGATTCGGGAGGGCACGCGAACCCCTCGCGCGCACATGCCCTGTATGATCGCGCGCCTTGGAAGATTGCTGCGTCGAGGTCTGCGTGTTCGAAATCCTGAAGTCCGGCGGCCTGGTGATGATCCCGCTGGTGCTGGCGTCCATCGTCATGGTGGGCATCATCCTGGAGCGCTTCTGGACCCTGCGCCGCAGCGCCGTGATTCCTCCCAAGCTGGGCGCCGAAGTGCGCGCCTGGGCGCGCTCGGCGAAGATCGAGCGCGATCACCTGGAGAAGCTGCGCAGCAACTCGCCGCTGGGCGCGATCCTGGCCGCGGTGGTGGCGCATCGCCAGCGCTCCCGCGAGGTGATTCGCCAGGCGGCCGAGGACACCGGGCGTCAGGTGGTGCATCGGCTCGGCAAATACCTGAACGCGCTCGGCACCATTGCAACCATTTCGCCGCTGCTCGGCCTGCTCGGCACCGTGTCCGGCCTGATCCGCATGTTCCTGGTGATCACCAAGGCCGGCATCGGCGACGCCAACGCGCTGGCCGGCGGCATCGGTGAGGCGCTGGTTGCCACCGCCGCGGGTCTGGTCGTGGCGATCTTCGCCTACCTGTTTCATCGCTATCTGCGCTCGCGGGTGCAGGACCTGGCGGTGGAATTGGAGCGCGAGGCAGCGGCACTGATCGACAGCCTCGAGCACGCGCCTGAGGCGGTTCCCGGCCAGCCGGTGAGGGCCGTGCGGTGAAGTTCAGCACCCCCGAGGGCGACGAGCCCGAGATCACCGTGATCCCGCTGATCGACGTGATCCTGGTGCTGCTGATCTTCTTCATGGCCACCGCGACTTTCGACCAGAACTCGCGGATCAAGGTCCAGCTGCCGGAAGCGTCGACCGAGGCGAAGGAAGACAGTGCAACACCGTTGATCATCCAGATCGATGCCGAAGGCCGTTACTTCGTGAACAACAGCGAAGTGGTCAACTCGCGGATCGAAACCCTCAAGGCTGCGCTGGAGCAACTGGGTGGCGAGCCGGCCGACCAGCCGGTGGTGCTGCGCGCCGATGCGCGCGCGCAACACCAGGCCGTGGTCACGGCGATGGACGCACTGGCGCAAACCGGCTACCGCAACCTTTCGATTGCGACGGTGCGCGGCAGCGAACCGTGAGCGCGGAGCAGGGCACGTCGCAGCTGTACCGGCGGCTGCTGCCCCATGCGCGGCCGCACTGGCCGGTGGCGCTCGCTGCGCTCTGCGGCATGCTGCTGGAGGCGAGCGTCGCTGCTGGCTTCACCGCCCTGATGCAACCCTTGCTGGACGACGCCCTTGGCGCGCGCGACAGCAGCGTGATCCGCTGGCTGCCGCTGGCCATCATCGGCCTGTTCGTCGCGCGGGGCCTGGGCGTCTACATCGGCGATTACGGCATGGCCTGGATCAGCCGGCGGGTGATTGCCGACCTGCGCGCGCAAGTGTTCGGACGTTACCTCGTGCTGCCGTCGCGCTTCTTCGCCGAACGCGCCAGCGGCGATGTCCTCGCGCGCCTGAGCTTCCAGGTCGAGCAGATCGGGCAGGCCTGTACCGAGGGCCTCAAGATTCTGGTGCTCGACAGCCTGATCATCGCCGGCCTGCTCGGCGTGATGACCTTCTACAGTCCGCAACTGACGCTCTCGGTGCTGTTGGCCGGGCCACTGATCGCGGTGGTCGTGCGGCTGGTGTCCAAGCGCTACCGCGCGATCAGCCGGCGCATCCAGACCTCGGTGGCGGACGTCACCCAGATCGGCCAGGACGTGATCCTGGGCGAGCGCGAGATCAAGATCTACGGTGGTCAGCGCGACGAGGCGGAGCGCTTCAGCCGTGTCAACGAGCACAACCGGCGCCAGCACCTGAAGGTCTCGGCGACCAACGCGATGAGCTCGGCGCTGGTGCAGATCCTCGCCGCGAGCAGCCTGGCGCTGGTGGTCTACGTGGCCACGCGCCCCGGCGAACTGGAGCGCCTGACGCCCGGCGCGTTCACCGCTTTCATGACTGCGATGCTGGCGATCCTGCCGTCGCTGAAGCGCCTGACCAGCGCGCAGGCGCTGATCCAGCGCGGGCTGGCGGCGGCCGAGTCGGTATTCGAGATCCTCGACCAGCCCGGCGAAGCAGACGAAGGCACGCTGGCGCCGGAGCGTGTACGTGGCGAGATCAGCCTGCGCAAGGTGAGCGTGCGCTACCCGGGGCGCGAGGACTACGCCCTGCGAGAGGTCTCGCTGGACATCCCGGCAGGCCAGACCGTGGCACTGGTCGGCCGCTCTGGCAGCGGCAAGAGCACCCTGGTGGCCCTGCTGGCGCGCTTCATCGCGGCCGAGTCGGGCGAAGTGTGCATCGATGGCGTGCCCATCGAGCAGTACCGGCTGAGGTCATTGCGTGAGCAACTGGCGCTGGTCAGCCAGCAGATCGTGCTGTTCAACGACAGCATCGGTCGCAACATCGCATACGGCGACCTGCGCCGCTGCGAGCCAGCGGCGGTGGCGGCGGCCGCGCGCGCCGCGCATGCCTGGGAATTCATCGAGGCGCTGCCGGATGGCATCGACACCACCATCGGCGAGCGCGGGGCGAGCCTGTCCGGCGGGCAGCGCCAGCGGCTGGCGATCGCCCGCGCGTTGCTCAAGAACGCACCGATCCTGATCCTGGACGAGGCCACCTCGGCGCTCGACAACGATTCCGAACGCCTGGTGCAGCAGGCGCTGCGCACCGCGATGGCCGGGCGCACCACGATCGTCGTGGCCCATCGCTTGAGCACCATCGAGCACGCGGACCGAATCGTGGTCATGGACCAGGGGCGCATCGTCGAGCAGGGCGCACACGTTCAGTTGCTGGCGCGCGGCGGCCTGTACGCGGCGCTCTACCGTGCGCATGGCAGCGAAGCCGATGCCGATTTCCCCTGAACGCCTGCAGGCGATCTGGTATGGCGGCACGCCCGCGCCGGGGTGGTTGCGCGCGCTGACGCCGGTGTACGCGACGCTGCGCGGGCTGGCCCAGTTGCCCTATCGCCTGCGCCTCAAACGTCCGGCCAGCCTGGATGTGCCGGTGGTGGTGGTCGGCAACCTCACGGTCGGCGGCACCGGCAAGACGCCGCTGGTGATCGCGCTGGTCGAAGCCCTGCGCGCACGCGGCTGGATCGTCGGCGTGGTCAGCCGTGGATATGGGCGCAAGACCCGCGGTGTCCGGCTGGTCGACCACACCAGCACGGCCGCCGAAGTGGGTGACGAACCCTTGCTGATCGCCCTGCGCACCAAGGCCCCGGTGGCGGTCGGCGAGGACCGCGTGGAGGCTGCGCGACGGCTGCAGGGTGTGGTGCCGCTGGATGTGCTGATCGCCGATGACGGCCTGGAGCACCTGTCGCTGCCGCGCTGCTGCGAGATCGTGGTGATCGACGGCCAGCGCGGCTTCGGCAATGGCAGGCTGCTGCCGGCCGGACCGCTGCGTGCGCCGCTGTCGCGACTGGACCGGGTCGACCTGCGGGTGCGCAACGGCGGTGAGCCGCACGCCGGCGAACTGGCGATGCGGCTGCGCATCACGGGCCTGCGGCCGATGGCGGCGGGGCCGGTGGAGCCGGTCAGCCGCTGGGCCGGCCGGCGTGCGCACGTGGTGGCCGGCACGGGGAACCCGGAGCGGGTGTTCGCCAGCGCGCGCGAGATCGGGATCGATGTGATTCCGCACCCGTTGCCGGACCATGTCGACTACGCAGCCAGCGGCGTGCCGGCCTTCGACGACGAACTGCCCTGTCTGACCACCGCCAAGGACGCCGTGAAGCTGCCGCGGCGCCCGGGCTGGTACGTGATGGAGCTGGGATGCGAGATCGACCCGGCCATCGTCGGCCGGGTCGTCGAATGCGTGGAGCGCTCGTCCGGCTGAAGCTTCAGCCTTTGCGCGCCGCCAGCATGTGGAAACCAAGCATGCCCAGGCCCGCGGCAGCAATCACGATGCCGAAGGTGGCCGGATCGTCCTGGCGCAGGTTGAGCAGATCGATCAGGCCGAAGGCGATACCGACCAGAACCAGCACCAGGCCCCATTTCAGCGAGGACACCGCGCGGTTGCGCTCGTCGGCGGCCAGCATCGTGCGCACCAGGTCCTCGGATGCGCCGGATTCGGCAATGCGACGGCGCACTCGGCCATCCATGATGATGTGGATCGCCACCACGATGCAGACAAACAACACGATTGGAATCAGCCACTCCATGGAAATCTCCTCAAGTCGGCCAGGGCGGAACTGCCCGGTTGCGGAGATGGAGACGCTGCCGACGCAGGCGGTTGCATTGCCGGCGAAAATACTTGCGTGCAGGAAATCGCGGCGTACCCTGCAACCGATCGCGCGAGCGATGTATCCATCCCCGCATGCACGATGACCGATCATTGGTGGAAGCAGCGCTTGCACGCCGTCCTGGCGCTTTCGAGCGTCTGGTGCGCGCGCATGAGAAGCTGGTCTGGCACCTGGTTGGCCGCATGGTGCAGCATCCGGAAGACACCCGCGAACTGAGCCAGGAAGTGTTCCTGCGGGTGTACCAGAAGCTGGACCAGTACCGCTACGAGAGTTCGCTGGCGACCTGGATCGGGCGCATCGCCTTCTCTATCGCCAGCCGCCACCTGGAACGCAAGCGACTGCCGCTGGACCGGGGTCTGCGCCGGGATGACGAGGATGCTGAGGACGCGTTCGCACAAATCAGCGACGATTTCGACCTGGCCCAAGCCTGTGCTGACGCCGACCTGATGCGCTGTGTGGCGGCCGAAATGGATGCCTTGCCGCCGCTGCAGCGCACCTTGGTCAGTCTCTATCATCTGGAGGAACTCGGCATCGCCGAGATCAGTGCCATCACCGGGCAACCGGAAGGCACCGTGAAGAACTACCTGTTCCGCGCCCGCAAGCGCCTGCGCGAGCGGCTGGAGCAGGCCATGGGAGTAGCCGCATGAGCAAGCACGAATTCGACGACCGCGAATGGCAGGCCCAGGAGCGCGCACTTGCCGAGGAAAAGGATCGCGCGGTGCCCGGCAGCGATGCCCGGGTGAACCGCTATCGCGCCGCATTCCAAGCCGTGCAGCAGGCTGCGCGCGTGCCGCCGCCGCTGGATTTCGTCGCCGGCGTGCTGCGGCGGGCAGCGCAGTTCGACCGCGAGGATGCCATCGAGCGCTGGGTGCTGCGGGTAGTCGGAGCGCTGGTCGGTATTGGCCTGGCGCTGTACGTTGGCCCGATGGCGCTCGATGCACTTGCGGCTGGCTTGCGTCCGGTGGCTCCGGGCCTTGCATCCGGTGTGCTCAGCAGTCCGTTGCTGTGGTCCGCATTGCTGGCCTTGGGCGTCGCGACTTTTGTGGATCAGGGGTGGAGCCGGCGCTGAGCGACTGCGCGCTCGTTCAATCGCGATCGCTGCCGGGGTCGAAGGGTCGCGGCGCGAATCCAAGCACTGCGCGGGCGGGCGCGATGTCGAACACCTGATCCTGGGCCATGCGGGCGAGTAACGCGGGTGACAGTGCAGCGGCGGCGGGCACACGACCGCTGAGCGCGGCGATCCTCAGCAGTGCGGAAAACGGCACCGGTACGGGGAAGGAAGGGTTGCCGCGAGCGCGCGCAGAGCGGGCCAGCAGCTGCGCCAGCGGGAGAGCTTCGGCGCCGGCCAACTCGAAGTTGAGCCCTCGGGCGGCGGGGTTGTCGACTGCTGCAAATGCCGCGGATGCAAGGTCGGCGACATGCACTGGCTGGCGCAACGCGCGCCCGATCGCACCCACGGGATGCGGATGCACATGCCAGCGCCGCGAGAACTGGCCGATGCGCGCCACCAGATCGTCACTGCCCCCGTAGATCAGCGTCGGTCGCAGCAGGGTCCGGGCCACACCGAGACGGGCGCACTCACGATCCAGGGCCGCCTCAGCGGCGAGCAAGCGCTGCGCCAGCGCCCGCTCATCGGCTGCACTCGACGCGATCTTGGTGGTGGCGCTGGTGGAACCGAAGGCGATGACCTGGCGCAGGCCGGACTCTGGCGCCTGCCGGGTGAGCCACTCGATGAACAGGTCGAGTGGCCCGAGACTGATGACATGGGTGGTGCCGGCCGCCAGCGCAGCGGCCTGCGGAAGCGCGTCCATCCGCCAATGCAGCTTCCCGGCGGGTGCCCTGGCCGTGCGCGAGCTGGCACTGACGCTGGCCCCGGCGGCCGCCAGCCGCGGCAGCAACCGCATGCCGACCGCCGAGGTGGCGCCAAACAGCCGGATCGACAGCGGCAGGGCCGCCACGCTGACGGGTGCCTGCTCGGCAAAGTCAGCCGTGTTGCTCCAGGAAGCGGTCAGCGTCCAACGCCGCCATGCAGCCGGCGCCCGCCGAGGTGATCGCCTGGCGGTAGATCGGATCGGCCACATCGCCGGCGGCAAAAACGCCGGGAATGCTGGTCTGGGTGGCGAAACCGGCGTAGCCGCTCTTGACCTTGAGGTAGCCGTTTTCCATCGCCAGCTGGCCTTCGAAGATGCCGGTGTTCGGCGTGTGGCCGATGGCGATGAACAGCCCCTGCAGCGTGATGTCGCGGGTCATGCCGCCTTCGCGCGGCGCAATGCGTACGCCGGTCACGCCGGAGTCGTCGCCCAGCACCTGGTCGACCACATGGTCCCAGATCACCTCGATGTTGGCCTTCGCAAACAGCTTGTCCTGCAGGATCTTCTCGGCGCGGAACTTGTCGCGGCGGTGCACCACCGTCACCTTGCGCGCGATGTTCGACAGGTACAGCGCTTCCTCGACGGCGGTGTTGCCGCCGCCAATCACGGCGACATCCTGCTGGCGGTAGAAGAAGCCGTCGCAAGTGGCGCAGGCGGACACGCCCCGGCCGCGGAAGGCAGTCTCAGATTCGATCCCGAGATACTTGGCCGAGGCGCCGGTGGCGATGATCAGCGCATCGCAGGTGTAGCTGCCGGAATCGCCGATCAGGCGGAACGGCCGCTGCGACAGCTCCGCAGTGTGAATGTGGTCGAACACGATCTCGGTGTCGAAACGCTCGGCATGCGCCTTCATGCGCTCCATCAGGCCTGGGCCAGTCAGGCCATGCACGTCGCCCGGCCAGTTGTCGACCTCGGTGGTGGTCATCAGCTGACCGCCGGCATCGATGCCGGTCACCAGCACCGGCTTCAGGTTGGCGCGCGCAGCATAGACAGCGGCGGCATAGCCGGCCGGGCCGGAACCCAGGATCAGGACGCGGCAGTGCTTGTTGGTGCTCATCGAGGTGCTCCGGCGCAGGGCGCATGTAGGCAAGACAAGCAAGCTAGGGGCCGGGCAGCGGAAGATCAAGCGTCGAAGTGACGCTGGACCGACTGGCGCTTGCCACTTGGCCGATTCCGGAAAGGTCGGCGTGGTTGCGCCGCGGGACCGGAACGGCGGGTTCAGAAATCCAGTTGCACGCCACCCCAGAGGTTGCCGTCGCTGCCGCCATCGAAATCGAACCAGGTGTAGCTCGCACGCAGCGACCACTGCTGGTTGAAGCGATAGGTGCCGCCAAGTTCGACATATCCGCCGGTCTCGCTGAGGTCGATGCGGCGAGGTCCGGCGATGGTGTCGGCAGTCCCGTCTTCGTCGCGGCGGAACGCGCCGATCGCGCCGAGGACATCGAAGGAATCGGCCAGCGGTACCCGCGCCACCAGCCCAAACTGGTAAAGCGCGCCGTCCAGCTCCAGGCCGCCATCGGCAATCCCGCTGCGCTCGCTGTTGCCAAGGTCGCTCAGGCCCAGTTCCAGCGCCAGGGTGTCGTTGATGCGCCAGCCGGCATAGCCGCCCCAAGGTTGGTCGCTGTCGATGTTGCCGCCCTGGTCGTCCAGGCGCCCGTCCAGGTCGCTGCCGGCGCGCAGGCCGACATAGAAGTCATTGGCCGACCACGCCGGCGCGGCGGCGACGAGGGCGATCACGACAGCCAGGGTGCGAATTGTCATCGAGTGTGCTCCGTTCACGGGGGCCTCGATCCTAACTCGTCACCAGGTTGTGAAGGCCCTGCCGGAAGTCCCGCTGCCTGCCGCGGTTGTCGCCGGTTCAGCCAGGCCTTGTACGCCAGGCACGCACGGCCTCTTCCAGGGCGGGCGAGTCGAGGATGTCGCGCCGGTGGCGCCGCTCATACGCGGCACGGCTACCGGCAAGCTCGCGTGCGAGTTGGTCGATTTGCGTCGGGTCCGCGGCGATTGCAGCGCACTCGGCTGGATCGAGTTCCACCGCGCATTCGTACAGGCCCACGGTGCCGCAGACGACTATCAGCCAACGACGATGATCCTGCGCCAGCAGCAACCAGTTCCATGACGATTCGGCAATCACCTGCATGCTGGTCAGCCTCCCGAGCGCTGGCGGAGCTCGCGCGGCGAGCAGCCGAACCAGCGGCGGCAACTGCGACCGAAGTTGGACGGATCGGCGTAACCGAGGAGTTCGGCAATGCGTTCGATGGACTGGGTGCCGTCCCGGAGCAGGCGCTGCGCCTGCGCTTGCCGGTGCGCGTCGACCAGCGCGCGATAACTGGTGTGCTCCGCCTCCAGGCGCCGATGCAGGGTCCGCGGGGAAAGGTGCAACTGCCGCGCGAGCGCGTGCGCGGTCGGCCAGGGCGCCGGGATGGTGGCCAGCAGGGCCAGGATCCGCGGCTGCAGGGCGCTGGTTGCCCCGGTTTCCGCGAGCGCGCGTTCGAGTGCCTGCGTAGCCAGCGCATGGGCCTGGGCGTCGGCGCCGAGGCATTGCCGGTCGATGTCTTCGTTGGCGAGGCTGACCCCGGCATGCGCGCTACGGCCGAAGTGGATCGAACCACCAAGCACGCGCGCGTAGTGCGCCGCGGCGTTCGCGCAGCCTGCGGGAAAATCGTACCGCAGCGAGTCCGGGCGCCCGCCAGTCAGCAACCGGATGAACTGGTCGATGACCACCAGCAGCGCGTCATCGACGAAGCGTCGCGCATCGCCGGCGTCGACCAGCGGAACGAGCGCCAGTCCGGTGCGCGCGGCGCCACGGCTGAGTTCGATCCGGGTTGCGGAAAAGCGCAGCGCGGCGAAGCGCGCAACGGTGCGCAGCGCTGCATCGAGCGTGCCGCTGGACAGCGCGGCGGCGCCGACGATTCCATGCATGTGTGCCTGGATGCGTGCCCCGAGTTCGAGACCCAGCCAGGGACAGTCGGCGTGGCGCAGCGCGGCGATGATCAGGCGCTGGACCTGGTCGAAGGGCAGGGCATGGTCGGCCGCGATGGTCTCGGCTGCCAGCCCGGCTTCGGCATGCACCGCAGACACCGCGATCCCGCGCTGTTGCAGCAACTGGTTCAGCAGGCGCACGTAGACCGGGTGGACCCCGGGTCCAGGCGCAGGCGGGATGCGTGGGGGCACGGACATGCCACGAGGATAATCCACGCTGGCACGAAATGACCGGAATCTGTCGCGTGCTGCGCTGGCGACGCGGGCCGATGTCCATGAAGATGCGACACATCCTGCGCACCCCGGAGCCTGCATGGCCACGACCGCCGATCCCGCCCTCCCGGCCGCATCCCCGTACCGCGACCGCAAGCGGCACGCTTGGCTGCTGTCGTTGCTGGTGCCCGTGCTGGTTGGTTCCGGGCCGTGGATGTACCTCGCCAGCGGCGAGACGGGCTTCTTGTGGCTGCCGCTGGCGGTGGTCTACCTGCTGTTCCCGCTGCTCGACTGGGTGCTCGGTGAAGACGCGAGCAATCCACCGGAGTCCGCGGTGCCCGCGCTGGAGGCGGATCGCTACTACCGCTACATCACCTGGGCGCTGGTGCCGATGCTGTGGGGCATTTTCATCGGGTCGGCCTGGTTTGCGACGTCGCAGCCCCTGCCGCTGCACGCATGGATCGCGCTGGCGCTGTCGACCGGCGTGGTCGGCGGCTTTTGCATCAATGTCGGCCATGAATTGGGACACAAGCGCGAGGCGCTGGAGCGCTGGCTGGCCAAGCTGGTGCTGGCGCCGACGGGCTACGGGCACTTCTACGTGGAACACAACCGCGGCCACCACCGCGATGTCGCCACGCCGGCCGATCCGGCCTCCGCGCGCCTGGGCGAGTCGCTGTGGCGTTTCGCCCTGCGCGAACTGCCCGGCGCACTGCGCCGCGGCTGGGCGCTTGAGGCCGAGCGGACGCGCGCCCTCGGCAAGCCCTGGTGGAGCCTGTCCAACGACATCGTGCAGACCAGCCTCATCACCGCGGGACTGTGGCTGGCGCTGGTCCTGTGGCTCGGTCCCGCGGTGCTGCCATTCCTGCTGCTGGCCTCGCTGTGGGCCAACTTTCAGCTCACCTGCGCCAACTACATCGAGCACTACGGCATCTGCCGCAAGCGGCTGGCGGACGGCCGCTTCGAGGCCTGCAAGCCGCACCACTCGTGGAACAGCAACCACATCGCGTCCAACTGGGCGCTGTTCCACCTGCAGCGCCACTCCGATCATCACGCCCATGCCACCCGGCGCTACCAGTCGCTGCGCACCTTCGACCACCTGCCGCAGCTGCCAAGCGGTTACTTCGGGATGTTCGTGCTCGCCTACTTCCCCTTGCTTTGGTTCCGTGTGATGGACCGCAGGCTGCTGCAACTGGTCGACGGCGACGTCGAGCGGATCAACTTCGATCCGCGCCGGCGCGAGGAACTGGTGCGGCGGTATGGGCTGGGGGAGGGGTGAGGCGGGGCACGGGGCACGGGGCACGGGAAAGGCTCGCATGCCGGACCCAAAGGGCTGAAGCAGGGCACGGTGGCAAACCTGGCACGAGGTCTTCCCGTGCCCCCCCCGTGCCCCGTGCCCCGTGCCGCGTTCATTCAAACCCGTTCGCGTACAACGCGTCACCGCTTGTGGTGCAGCCCGCCGCATGCGCTGCCTGGTAGCCGCTGAGATCGGCTGCGGTGATGGTCGGCAAGCCGTTGCTGCCGAAGCTGCGGTCCCAGTTGGCGCGCGGGTTGCTCGCCGTGTGTGCGGCCGTGAATGCGCTCAGGTCTGCGCCATCCAGCGTGCCATTGCCATCGAAATCGGCGCGGCAGAAGCTGGCTGGGAGCGAGGTGGCGTTCGTCGGATCGCTGCCGCTGTCGAGCTCGTCCTGGTCGAAGACGCTGTCGGCATCGCGGTCCACGCCCATGCGGAACTGGGTGGTGATCGGCACGGCGATGAACGTCACTGGGACAGCGGCGCTCGCGCCAGTCCGCAGGGCATCGGCAGTGGTGGGCTGGTTTTCGCGGTCGCTTAGCCAAACCGACTGCGTGGCGTAGACGTAGCCACGGGCGGCTGAGGCCTCGTAGCGCCGCGCGATCAGCGCGATCGAGCCGGTGTCGGCCTGGGCCACCAGGTTGGCGAGCAGCGCAACGCCAGTCGGATCGTTGTTGTTGCTGCCATCGAAAGCCACCATGCGCCCGACCGCGGCTGGCGTTCCCGTATCGAATGCGAGCAGGAAGGCTTCGACATCCCGGCGGCGCTGCGGTGCCAGGTTCGCCGGGCCAAAGTTGAACGGCCCGGTCAGGCGTGCCATCAGGGTGTCGAGGCGCGAGTCGCTCATGAAACCGAAGCCGCGCGTGTTGTTCTGACTGGCGAAGGACAGGCCGACCTTCTCCCAAAGTCCGCGGAGCTGGGCGTTTTTCATCGGCTGCGGCGCCACGCCGGGGTTGTCGATTTCCCCGGTCGTGCCGTTCGGCAGCGCATGGCAGGCGGCGCAGGCCAGCCCGCCCGGGAGCGACGGAAAGGTCAGGAACAGGTTCTGGCCGCTCGCGGGATCGCCGTTGCCACCGGTGACCGCCATGGTGGTCATCAGGCTGCCGTCCGGGTTGCGGTTGGGGTTCGGCGGGTATTTCACGCTGGCGATGAAGTTCTCCAGCTTCTGCATCTCCGCAGCCGAAGGTTCCGCGTCGTCTCCCTGCAGCCTGACAAAGGCTGGGGCGAAGGCGGCGACATCCTCCTTGTCGCCGCGCCAGTGCATCGCGCCATTGCCGACGATGCCCTGAAGCGTCTGGGTCACCAGCGGGCCCTTCATCGGGTGCCAGTTGTCGCAGACATTGCCGGGACGGCAGGGCTGGTTGATCGCTTTCAGGCTTCCGCTGGGGTCGCCGAGGTCCCAGGCCAGGCCGTCCAGTCGGGTGTCGACATGGCAGGACGCACAGGATGCCTGGCCCAGGCCACTCGTGGCGTGGGTGTCGTACAGCAGCGGTCGGCCTTCCTTGATCGCGAGCGGTGTCGGGTCGAAAAAGGCCTCGCGATCGAGCTCGCTGCGCGCAGCGGTGTCGAGGGTCGAGAGCGACCCGTCGAACTTGTTCAGCACGTAGAGCCGGCTGCCGTCGGCGTTGAGCGCCAGGCCGGTCGGACCCTGGCCCACCTCGATGCGACCCAGGCGCGCGCCGCTGGCATCGGTCACCACCACGTTGTTGGAACCCATGCCGGCGACGAACCATTCGCCGCTGGTCGGATGCAGCACGACCGCGCGCGGATCGCCGATGGCCTGGTCGCGGACCGACTGCGCAACACTGCGCGCCTGGTAGTCGAGGTGCGGGTTCAGGTCTACCACACTCGCGCTGCCCGGCGCGCCCTGGGCGAAGCTCGCCAGTTCACTGCGGACGAAGATGCTCTGGACATTGGGTTCGAAGCGGATCTCGTTCTTTGCCTCGGTGCCGACGATCGCGACGCGGCCGTCGCTGCCCACGCCCAGGCCCATCACCATGGTCATCAGGCCGGACACGTAGTTCACTGCAAGCGAGTTGGGGTTGACGATGGCGACGTCGTTGTCGGCGATGTTCCAGGTAATGAACTGCGACCAGTCGCGGCCGTTATCGTCGCGCCACACGCCGCCCGCGTCCTTGCGTACGATCTGCGCCACGCGCGGCGCCGCTGGCAACGCCGGATTGATCGCCGGCGAGAACTGGGTACCTGAGTTCGGCGGCGGGTTCTGCCCGGCGTAAGGGCCGTTCGCATTGGTCACTGCCGGGATCGGCACGGCGGTGGTCCCATTGCCGGACTCGAACAGGGCCACGTAGACCCGGCTGCCGTCCGGGCTGACCGCCAACGCGCGTGGTTCCTCGCCGTCCAGGCTCAAGGTGTTGAGTGCGGCAGCCGGGCTTGCCGCATCAAACACCTGCAGCTGGTTGCGCGAGGACAGGGTCACGAAAGCGCGCTGCGGCGAGCCGGCGAACACCACGTCCGCCGGCTCGTCCCCGGTGGCGACGGTGCGCAGCAGCTGGCCGCTGGCGATGTCGACCACCGAAATGGTGTCGGACAAGTGATTGATTACCCAGGCTTCGGTGTTGCCACGGAGCCGCACCGACACCGGGTCGATGCCGACCGGGATCGAACGCTGGTGCTGCGGCAGGCCGGCGACGACGGCGTAGACCTCCAGGCGATGGTCGGCGGTATTGACCGCCACCAGGCGCGTGCCATCCGCGCTCAGCTCCAGCGGATGCGCATGCGGACTCTCCCAGTGGACGAAGGCGTTCTGGGCCTGGGACGGGGCCACGGTGGCGAGGCCCAGGGCGATGCTCAGGAACAAGCGGTTCATGACGGTTTCCCTCAGCGTGGCGACTCGGACGGCGGACGGCGGTGGCCCGGCGGCGGCGGACGGGCGGCATCCAACGCAGCAAGTTGGTCCTGGGTCAGCAGCGCGGCGAGTTCCGCGCGATGGCGCTGGCGCATTTGCGCGTCGGCCTGTTGCCGTTCTGCGCGTTGGCGCAGCAACAACTCGCGCAGCTGGGTGCGCGTGGCGGCATCCAGCGACAGCTGGTTGAGCACGCGCTCCACGGGAGGTGCGAGCTGGTCGGCGGACGGCGGCGCGGGTTGAGCGTGGGCAAGGCTGGCCATCGCGCACAGGAGCAGGGCGAGGGCAGTTGCGGGGGGTTTCACGTGTTTCTCCATTCCACCCGGCTGGGCTGCCGGGGCTGGAGTCATCGTGTGCTGCAACTGTGGAGCGAATTTGCAGGAATCGCGGAACTGCGCGTCAGATTCGGTGCTGCGCGGTCACAGCCACTGCGCGATGCGGAAATGATGCGGCTTGCGGAACAGCACCCGGCGCAACAGGTTGTGCCGCTCGAAGGGCTTCCACGCGCCCTCCGGCTGCGCCAGGCGGTCGGCGATGGCCCACAGCACCAGCGGATTGACGCCCATGCCGAGATGGCTGGCGGCGATTTCGATGTTCTCGCTGTGCGGCGCCTCGGGCGCCAGGCTGACCTTCCACGAGACGATGCCGTCGGCCTTGCTGAAGATCGAGGTATTCGGCATCGGCGGGGTGACGCTCGCCATCTGCCGCAACTCCGGATCGTCGCTGCGCCAACCGCTGACCGCCTCGAACACCTTCCAGGCGTTGGTCGCATGCGCGTGCGGCTGCACCGGCGAGCCCAGCGTGATCACATTGCGCACCGACTCCGGCAGGTGCGCGCCCAGTGCGCGTGCCATCGCGCCGCCAAGCGACCAGCCGATCAGGCTGACCTTGCGCCCATGCTTGCGCTCGATGCGGCGCACCCGCGCGAGCAGCTTGGGCACGGTCTCGCCACGCGGTCCGAAATTCACCCCGAGTTGCCAGGGGTAGGGCGTATAGCCGAGTTCTTCGAGGTAACGCCGCAGCGGCCAGGTGCTGCTGTCGCCTGCAACCAGACCGGGCAGCACCAACACCGGATGGCCATCGCCGCGCGGCGCCCTGGATTTGAGCCAGGGCCAAGCCAGGGCGAATGCGCCCCACTCGAACACCGCGCGCGATTCCAGCGCCAGCAGCAGGCGCGACGGCGGCCGTGGTGCCATCGGTTGCATCCGTGCGGCAATCTCGCTCAAGCCGGCAGCCTCCGTTCCAGTGCGGCAAGCCCGCGTTCGAAGGCGCGTGCCAGCGTTTCAGGACGTTCCACTACATCCTTGGCGCTGATCACGCCGAACTCAAGATGGCCGCCGTAGCTCTGCACCGTGACGTTCAGCGCCAGTCCATGGGTAACGATCGAGATCGGGTAGTAATGCACCACGCGCGCGCCGGCGAGGAACAGTTCGATCGGCGGCCCGGGGACGTTGGAAATCACCAGGTTTGCCAGGTGCGGCAGGCGCTCGGAGATGCGCCCGCGCGACCACAGGCGGCTGAGGCCGCTGGCCCACAGCGGCGCGGCGAGGCCAGGGAAATCGGTGGGAATCAGGTCCTTCAGCGCGCCAACTCGGTGCTTGATGCCGGCGGTGGCGCTGCGGATCGCCTGCAGGCGCATGAGTGGATCGGCAATCTCGGTGGGCAACGGGCACTGCACCATCGACACCTGGTTGTTCGCCTCGCCGTCGCCGGCGCCGCGCAGGGAGATCGGCATGCCAACCACCAGCGGCTCCTCGGGCAGGGCGTCCTGGCGCTTCAAATGCTCACGCAGCGCGTGTGCCACCATCGCCATGACCACATCGTTCAGGCTGACGCCGTGGCCCTTGGCGACCCGTTTGACCCGGGCCAGGTCGATGCTGGCCACGGCGAAGGCGCGCTCGCTGCCGATCTGCACGTTGAACGGCGTCTTCGGCGCCAGTAGCACCGCCTCGCGCAGCTTGCCGATCAGTCCGGTCTCGCCGAGCACATTGCCGGCGAGCTTGAGGGTGGCCGGCACGGCGCGAATCAGGCGCGCGAACTGCGAGACCGTGGCGCGCGCCGCTGTCTGCGCGCGGGCGCGGGTTCCCGGCAGGTGCTCCGAGGCGACGACCTCGATCTCCTTCGCTGCCTTAGGGATGCGCGGTTGCAGGTCGAGCAGGGCCTGGGCGAGGGCAATGCCGCCCTGACCGTCGAGCAGCGCATGGTGAATCTTCGAGTACAGCGCAACCTCGCCGCTGGCGAGGCCTTCGATCACCACCAGTCGCCACAGCGGACGGTCGCGCGGGAGCATGTCCGCATGCAATTCGGCGCATCGGCGCAGCAACTGCGCCATGCTGCCGGGGCGCGGCAACTGCTCGCGCCGGATGTGGTGTTCCAGTTCGATGTGGGTCGCCTCGCCCCACATCGGGTGCGCAAGTTCCAGCGGCGCATCGACCAGGATCCGCTTGAGCGCGCGCGCCTTCGGCAGGCGCTCGGCGATCAGGGTCTGCAGGGCATGGTGGAAGTCGTAGCCGCGCTTCTTCGGCGGCGCCAGCAGCATCAGGCTGCCGACGTGCATCGGCGTGCCCGAGGCCTCCAGGTAAAGGAATCCGGCATCCAGCCCGCTCAACGTCCGTAGTCGCACGCCATTCGCATCCTGCCGTTCGCGTGCGCGGAGGATACTCCCGGGGGCTCGCATCGGCGTTGTGCACTGCGCAAGAGCGGTGTCGGTGTTGGAAATTCGGGGGCGTAAAGCCCCAATCACCGTGAACTGCTGCCAACAACCAGCAACCAACAACCAACAACCGGCTTAGATGGCATACTAGGCGGCTGATTCGCGGCTCTGTCGCATCTCCAACCAGTTCAGTGAGTGCAACGACATGGATTTCCTGATTTCACCGGCATACGCGCAGGCCGCCGGCCAGCAGCCCAGCATGTGGCCCAGCCTGATCATGCTGGTGGTGTTCTTCGCCATCTTCTACTTCCTGCTGATCCGTCCGCAGCAGAAGCGCATGGCGGAACACAAGAAGATGGTCGACGCGCTGTCGCGCGGCGACGAGATCGTCACCCAGGGCGGCTTGCTGGGGCGCGTCGAAGAAGTCGGCGACAGCTTCATAACGCTGGAGATCTCGCAGGGCGTGAAGATCAAGGTGCAGAAGCACGCGCTCGGCGCAGTGCTGCCGAAAGGCACCTACAAGTCCGCCTGATTCGGCGGGGTTCTTTCCAATCCACAGTTTCAGCGGCCTCGTTCGAGGTGATCGATGTTTGATTTTCCCAAATGGAAGCTCGGCCTGGTGGTCGTGCTGGTGTTGCTGGCCGCGGTCTATGCGCTGCCCAACGTGTTCCCCGAGCAGCCGGCGATCCAGATTTCCGCCAACCGCGGCTCCACCATCGACGAGGTCCTGCAAGGGCGCGTCGAAGGCACTCTGAAGGGCAAGGAAATCCCGTACTTCCAGGTCGAACGCACCGAAGAGCGCCTGATGGTGCGCTTCCCGGATGCCGACCATCAGCTCAAGGGCGCGGACGCGCTGCGTGAGGAGTTGAAGGAGAAGTACACGGTGGCGCTGAATCTCGCGTCCACGGTTCCGGGCTGGCTGAGCGCGGTCGGTGCGCGGCCGATGACCCTTGGCCTCGACCTCCAGGGTGGCGTGCACTTCCTGATGGAAGTCGACCAGCAGGCCGCCCGCGCCAAGCTCGAAGACCGCTACGTCAACGATATCTACACGATCCTGCGCGCCGAGAAGATCGCCTACAAGTCGGTGGTGCGTGCACGCGACGGGCTGGCCGTGGAGCTGATGACCGCCGAGGACAAGGCGAAGGCGCTGACCGAACTCGCCGAGCAGTCGCCCGACCTGCTGCTGGAGTCGCCCGAGGGTAGCCCCACCTCGCTGCTGGCGAAGATCCGCCCGGAGAAGGTCGTCGAGGCGCAGAAACACACCATCGACCAGAACATCACCACACTGCGCAACCGCGTCAGCGAACTCGGCGTCGCCGAGCCGGTGATCGCGCAGCAGGGCCAGACCCGCATTGTGGTGCAGCTGCCAGGCGTGCAGGACACGGCGGCGGCGAAGAAGATTCTGGGCGCCACCGCGACGCTTGAGTACCGCGCAGTGAATGACAGCGCAAACGCGGCCGAGGCGGCCACCACCGGCAAGGTTCCGCCAGATTCGCGCCTGTATTACGACAAGGCCGGCAATCCCGTGCTGTTGAAGAAGGACCTGATCGCCACCGGTGACCAACTGGTCGATGCCACCAGCGGGTTCGACCAGCAGAGCGGCACGCCGATGGTCTCGGTGCGCCTGGACTCGGCTGGCGGCCGTCGCATGCTCGACTTCACCAGCGAAAATGTCGGGCGCCCGATGGCGGTCGTGTACATCGAGCGCGTGCCGGAATTCCGCAAGGTCGACGGCAAGGAAGTGCGCAGCTTCAAGGAGACCCAGACGGTCATCAGCGTCGCGTCGATCCGCGGCGTGTTCAGCACCAACTTCCAGACCACCGGTCTCGACAGCCCGAACGAAGCGCGCGACCTGGCGTTGCTGCTGCGCGCCGGCTCGCTGGCGGTGCCGGTGGACATCATCGAGGAGCGCATCATTGGTCCCAGCCTGGGCCAGGACAACATCGAGCGCGGCCTCGAAGCGACGCTGATCGGTTTCCTGCTGATCGTGGTCTTCGTGATCTTCTACTACAAGCTGGTTGGTGTGGTGTCGGTGGTCGGCCTGGTGGTCAACCTGCTGCTGCTGATGGCCATCCTGAGTGCGCTCGGCGCCACGCTGACGATGCCCGGCATCGCCGGTATCGTGCTCACGCTCGGCATGGCGGTCGACGCAAACGTGCTGATCGCCGAGCGTATCCGCGAGGAGATCCGCTCCGGCAATTCGCCGATGACCGCGTTGAAGGCGGGTTACGAAAAGGCCTGGGGCACCATCCTCGATGCCAACCTGACCACGCTGTTCGCGGCGATCGCGATGTTCGCCTTCGGTTCGGGCCCGGTGAAGGGCTTCGCCGTGACCATGTTCACCGGCATCCTGACCTCGATGTTCAGCGCGGTCACGGTGACCCAGTTGATCATGGCGATGGTCTACGGCCGCCAGCGCAAAGTGCAGTCGATCTCGGTCTGAACCGGGATCCGACAAGGAGCAAGTCATGGAATTCTTCAATCCGAATGCCAACATCCAGTTCATGTCCTGGCGCAAGGTCACGGTTGCCATTTCGGCTTTCCTGATCCTGGCGTCGATCGTGCTGCTGGCCACGCGTGGACTGGACCTCGCGCTCGATTTCACCGGGGGCACCTTGGTCGAAGCCGAGTTCGAGCAGCCGGTCGAGATCGAAGCGGTCCGCGCCGCGCTGGACAAGGGCGGCTTCCAGAACTTCACCGTGCAGAGCATCGGCGGCGCGCGCGAGGCTGCGATGCGCCTGCCGCCAATGGAAAAGGGCGAAACGGTGGGCGTGGAACGGCAGCGCGAAGTGGCCGAGGCGGTCGCCAATGCACTCAACGCCGCGGATCTCAAGGCGACGATCAAGCGCAGTGAATTCGTCGGCCCGCAGGTCGGTGAGGAACTCGCCGAGGACGGCATCATCGCGGTGGTCTTCGTGATCCTGACCATCATGCTGTACGTGGCAGTACGCTTCGAATGGCGCTTCGGCCTGGCGGCGATCGCGGGCGAAGCGCATGACGTCATCATTGCGCTGGGTTTCGTCTCGCTGATGGGACTGAGCTTCGATCTGACGGTGCTCGCGGGGCTGCTGACGGTGGCCGGTTACTCGATCAACGACAAGGTGGTCGTATTCGACCGCGTCCGCGAGATCTTCCGCAGCGCACGCAAGCTCGGTCCGGAAGAGACCATCAACAAGGCGGTCAACAACACCTTGTCGCGTACCATCATCACCGGCATCACCACCTTCTTCGCGCTGTTCTCGCTGTACTTCCTGGGCGGCCCGGTGGTCGAAGGCTTTGCCTTGACGGTGATCTTTGGCATCGTGGTCGGCACGCTGTCGTCGATCTTCTTCTGCAACCCGATCCTGCTCTGGCTTGGCGTTTCGAAGAGCGATCTGCAGACGGTGCGCAAGGAAGATCCGGAACTCGCGCTGCGCCCCTGATCCAGGCAAGGCGATAGTTACGCGGAACGGCCGCCTGAAGCGGCCGTTTCCGTTTGCGGACGCAGGAACGCGGCCGCGGATTCGACCATTGTCGCGAGATGAACGTCTACACTCTTTGACCCACGACACTGGCTTAAGGCAGCGCCCTTGCGCAGACTATGGTCATGAAACCGAGCCTCCAACTCCGCGTCGGCCAGCAGCTCACGCTGACCCCGCAGCTCAAGCAGGCGATCCGGTTGCTCACCTTGTCGACCGTGGAACTGCAGGGCGAGCTGGCGCTCGCGGTCGAAAGCAATCCGATGCTGGAATGGGACGATGTCGCCCCATCCGAGGCCAGTCCCGAGCCCATCGAGGCGGGTGCCGATGGCGGCGACCAGGCCGCGGAGGCCGCCGATGGCGTTGCCGCCGAGGCAGGCGAGTCCGAGGACTGGCGCGAGGCCAGTGAATTCGACCTGCCGGACTACGCCGCTGGCCGGCAGGGCGACGACAACGATGAGGATCACGGAGATACCCGCCATGCGGAAGTACCGGATCTCGCCGACCACCTGCTGTGGCAGCTGCACCTGTCGCATCTGAGTCCGCGCGACCTGGCAATCGCGCATGCGATCGTCGAGTCGCTGGACGACGACGGCTACCTGCTGGAACCCGACGAGGCGATCATCGAGGCGGTCGCGCCGGAACATCGCGTGGGTGCCGATGAGGTCGCCGCTGTGCGCCACTTCGTACAGCAGCTGGAGCCGGTGGGTGTCGCCAGTCGCGACCTGCGCGAATGCCTGTCGGTGCAGTTGCACCAGTTCGATGCCGATCCGGCGCAGGCGCTCGCGCTGCGCATCGTGGCAACGCATCTGGAAGTGCTGGCGCGGCACGATCGCGCGCGCCTCGCGCGCGAACTGGGCGTCAGCGAGCCGGAACTGGATGCCGCGAGCGCATTGATCCGCCGCCTGTCGCCGAAGCCAGGCGCGCGTTTCGCGGCGGTCGCCACCGAGCACGTTGTGCCCGATGTGTACGTCTACAAGCGCGGTGCGCTGTGGGAAGTGGGCCTGAATCCCGGGGCCGCGCCGAAGCTGCGCGTCAACGATCACTACGCCAACCTGCTACGCCGATGTGCGCGCGATGAAGGCACCGCGCTGAAGAGCCAGTTGCAGGAGGCGCGCTGGCTGCTGAAGAGCCTGGAGCAGCGCGACCAGACCGTGCTCAAGGTGGCGCGGGTGATCGTCGAGCGCCAGCAGGCTTTCCTCGAGCGCGGCGCCGAAGCGATGAAGCCCCTGGTGCTGCGCGAGGTGGCCGAGGAGATCGGCATGCATGAGTCGACGGTCAGCCGCGTGACTACGCGCAAATACATGCACACGCCGCGCGGTACCCTGGAGTTCAAGTACTTCTTTTCCAGCCATGTCGCCACCCGGGATGGCGGGGAAGCATCCAGCACGGCCATCCAGGCCATGATCAAGAAACTGATCGATGAGGAGTCGCCGCAGAAACCGCTCTCCGACAGTGCCATCTCCGACGTGCTCAAGCGCCGCGGCATCCTGGTGGCGCGACGTACGGTCGCCAAGTATCGTGAAGCCATGCGCATTCCCTCGTCCAACGAACGTGTGCGCTCCGTCTGAACACTTCCGCATTCGCGGAATGGCCAGCGGATCGGGCCCGGCCCTGGCCGGTACCGGATCGCACGCATCCACGGCGTCGCCATCGGCGCCGTTCATCTGCAGAGGAGCTCCTACATGAACCTCACCATTTCCGGCCATCAATTGGAAATCACCGATGCGCTCAAGACCTACGCGCGTAACAAGGTGCAGAAATTGATCGTACCGTTCGAACAGGTGATCGATGCCCACGTCATTCTCGGAACCGAGAAGCTCGCGCAATATGCAGAGGCGACCGTCAACCTGCGCGGCAAGACCCTGTTCGCGAAGGCCGAAGGCCAGGATGCGTACGCCGCCATCGATGGCCTGGTCGACAAGCTCGACCGCCAACTGGTACGGCACAAGGAACGCAACGGCGAACACCGTGGCGCCACTGCCGACAGCTTCGACGCCTGAGGCAGGAACGTCCAGCGCATGCAACTGATCGACATCCTGGCCCGCGACCGCGTCGCTGCCGACGTGCGCGTCAGCAGCAAGAAGCGGCTGCTCGAGTTTCTCGCCAACCTGCTGGCGGTGGACTCGGGCCCGGGCATCGAGCGCGCGATTTTCGAGGCGCTGATCGCCCGCGAGCACCTGGGCTCCACGGGCTTGGGCCAGGGTGTCGCCATTCCCCATGGCCGCGTCGGCGGGGACATCCCGCCAACGGCGGCATTCATCCGCCTGAAGAGCCCGATCGACTTCGACGCGCCCGATGGCGAGCCGGTCGATCTGGTGCTCGCATTGGTGGTGCCGGAACATTTCACCGACCAGCACCTGGCACTGCTCGCCCAGGTGGCCGAGCTCTTCAGCCACCCCGAGGTATGCGCAGAATTGCGCGTGGCGGGAGACGCGCAGCAACTGTTCGAACGCCTGAGAGAACGTACGTTGCAGTTCAGCGAGGTCTGAGCATCAGCATTGCATGGGCCGCGTGTCGCGCCATGGCATGATCGGGCACCCAAGCGGGTCCGTTGACCCCAGACCCTTGCCCCGCCGGTTGCGCTCTGGGCCCGATGACGCTCAGGATGTCGCCGCAGACGTGCCCCCGGGAGATCCCTGAATGACCCGTTCGGTATCTGCCAGCGAACTCTACGCGGAGGTCAGCACGCGCCTGGAACTGTCCTGGGTGTCGGGTGAAGGGGATGCCGAACGTCGCATCGAGATCGCTGAAGGCCGCCAGCGGCGACCGTCGCTGGTGGGCTATCTCAACCTGATCCATCCCAACAAGATCCAGATCCTGGGCGCCGAGGAACTTGCTTTCCTCGACGCCTTGCCCGCCGCGACCCGGCGGACCACGATCCAGCGCATGAACAAGCTGCAACCGGCACTGCTGATCGTCACCCGCGGCCTGGAACCGCCGGCCGATGTGCTCAAGGCAGCGCAGCGCGCCCAGATACCGGTGTGGCGCAGCAGCAAGCGCGGCCATGATGTGCTCACCTACCTGCAGTACCACCTCGCGCGCGCGCTGGCGCCGCAACCTCACTGCACGGGGTGTTCCTCGAGGTCTATTCGATCGGCGTGCTGATCACCGGCGAGGCCGGCGCCGGCAAGAGCGAATTGGCGCTGGAGCTGATCACGCGCGGCCACCGCCTGGTGGCCGACGACGCGCCGGAATTCACCCTGGTCGCGCCCGACGTCATCGACGGCACCTGTCCGGAAGTGCTGCAGGACTGCCTCGAGGTGCGTGGCCTTGGGGTGTTGAATGTGCGCGAGATGTTCGGTGATACGGCGGTCAAGCGGAACAAATACCTGCGCCTGATCGTGCACCTGGCGGCACCGGTCGCGGATGGCCAGCTCGACGGCATGAAGCGGCTTTATGGAGACGTCAGCACGCTGAAGGTGCTGGAGGTCGAGGTGCCGCGACTGGTGATCCCGGTAGCGCCGGGGCGCAATCTGGCGGTCCTGGTCGAGGCAGCAGTGCGCAATCATGTGCTGAAGAGCAAGGGCATCGACGCTGCCCAGACCTTCATTGACCGTCAGGCGCATTCGATGAAGCGGCAACGCACATGGTAGACACCAACCACCCACCCGCGCCGGCCGGCAAGGTCCGCCTGGCCGTCGTCAGCGGACTGTCCGGCTCGGGCAAGAGCGTGGCCCTGCGCACGCTGGAGGACCTCGGATTCTATTGCATCGACAACCTGCCGGCGGGGCTGCTGCCGGCGCTGGCCGAGCAGGCGCTGGGCGATGCCGGCGTGCGTTACCCGCGGCTGGCGGTCGGCATTGATGCGCGCACTGCGAGTGGCGATCCCGACGAGATGCCGCGCGCCTTCTCCCATCTGGCCGCGCTCGGTCTGCCGCCCTTCGTGGTGTTCCTCGATGCGCGCGACGAAGTGCTGCTGAAGCGCTACAGCGAGACGCGGCGGCGCCATCCGCTGGGCGTCGAAGGCATGTCCCTGACCGCCGCGATCGCACGCGAGCGGGAGGTGCTCAAGCGCCTGAAGCAGATCGCCGACGTCGAGATCGACACCAGCGAACTCAACGTCTACCAGTTGCGCCGGCGCATCCTCACCGCGCTCGGCATCAGTGCCGCCGGTGTCTCGCTGCTGTTCGAGTCCTTCGCGTTCAAGCGCGGCGTGCCGAGCGAGGCGGATTTCGTGTTCGATGCGCGCGCGTTGCCGAATCCGCACTGGGAACCGCGCCTGCGACCGTTGTCGGGGCGCGACGGCGCAGTCGCGGACTACTTCGAGGCGCGCCCGGAGGTGGGCGAGTTCGTGGATGACGTCGAGCGTTTCCTCAAGCGCTGGCTTCCGCGTTTCGATCCTTCGGAGCGCAGCTACCTGACCGTGGCGGTCGGCTGCACCGGCGGGCGCCACCGCTCGGTCTACATCGCCGAGCGCCTGCAGGAGCGCTTCCGCGCGTTGGGCGGCGAGGTGCTGTGTTTTCATCGGGAGCTGGCATGAGCGGCGGAAAAGCGGGGCAGGGGGCAGGGGGCAGGGGGCGCGGCTTGGCGGCCTTTCAGGATCACCCAGTGCGAGCAGCACGCAGCCCGCGATGATCGCAACACGCTGCGCAGGGCGCAGCAGTTCCCCCTTCCCCCTTCCCCTTTCCCCCGCTTCTCCATGAGCGTCGGCATCCTCCTGGTCACCCACGAAGGTATCGCGTCCAGCCTGATGGCAGCGGCGCGGCGCGTGATCCGCGTGATGCCGCTGAAGGTGGGGGTGTTCGAAGTGCCCTGGGATGTGCGCGACGGCGAGGTGTGCACGCGCACCCTGCGCCAGGAACTGCGCGACCTCGACGAGGGCAGCGGTGTTCTGGTATTGGCTGATATATACGGCGCCACGCCGTTCAACCTGGCGGCCGAGCACGAGCCTGGGCGCACACTGCTTCGGGTCACCGGGCTCAACCTGCCGATGCTGCTCCGGGTGCTGAACTATCCGGAGAAGAACCTGCAGGAGCTGGCGGAAGTGGCGCGCGACGGCGGGCGAGCGGGGGTGGTGATCGATGGTTGAGCGCGAGATCATGGTCAGCAACCGGCTGGGGCTGCATGCACGTGCAGCGGCCAAGCTGGTCCAGCTCAGTGGGCGCTTTGCGGCGCGGGTCACGCTGCTGTGCCGTGGGCGTGAGGTGAATGCGCAGAGCATCCTCGGCGTGATGATGCTCGCGGCCGGCAAGGGGGTGAACCTGAGCGTGCGCGCCGACGGTGCCGACGAGGAAGCCGCGCTGCTGGCCGTGGTCGACCTGTTCGACCGCAAGTTCGATGAACCGGACTGACGGAGCCGAGCGATGGCGCTGATCCTGAGCGGACAGGCGGCATCCCGGGGCATCGGCATCGGCCGTGCGCGCGTGCTCGAGAGCGGCGGCGTCGAGATTCCCGAGTACACCCTGGATCCGGACCAGGTCGGCGCCGAGATCGATCGCTACCGCACAGCCGTGGCGGCCGCGCGCGGCGAACTCACCTTGGTGGCGGATCGTCTCGGCCCGCAGGTGGCCAGCGAGGTCCGCGAGTTCATCGAGACCCATCTGCTGATGCTGGAAGACGATGCACTGGTGGAATCGCCGGTCGAGTTCATTCGTGCGCGTGCCTGCAATGCCGAGTGGGCGCTGAAGCAGGCGCGCGACCAGTTGTTCGCGGCCTTCGAGCAGATGCAGGACGACTACTTCCGCTCGCGCCGCGACGATGTCGACCAAGTGGTCAAACGGATCGCCGCGGCCTTGGCACAGCGGCCGGCCAGGGCATTGTTCGTCGAGGAGGACGCGCTCGACGACACGGTCATCGTGGCTGACGATCTGGAGCCTGCGGAGTTGCCCGCGCTGGCCGAGCGCGGCCTGGCTGCATTCGTGATCGAGACCGGTGGGCCGCTGTCGCACTCATCGATCCTCGCGCGCTCGCTGGGCGTGCCCTGCGTGATCGGTGTGCGCGGCGCGCGGCAGATGGTGCACGAGGGACAGTTGCTGATCGTCGATGGCGATCGAGGCTTCGCCCTGATCGATCCGGACGGCGAGCGCCTGACGCGCTACCGCGAACGCCAGCACGAGCAGAAGCGCCGCGCGCAGCAGTTGCTGCGGTTGGCGAATGCTGCGGCACGCACCGCCGATGGCGAATCGATCCGCATCTGGGCCAACGCCGAGCAGCTCAAGGATCTCGACCTTGCGATCCGCCACGGTGCCATCGGCATCGGCCTGTTCCGTACCGAGTTCCTGTACCTGCACCGCAGTTCGCCGCCGGATGAGGAGGAGCAGTACCAGGCCTATTCGGATGCGGTGCGGCGCATGGATGGCCATCCGCTGACGCTGCGCACCCTGGATATCGGCGCCGACAAGCAGTTGGCGTTGGGGCAGGATCCGGACGAGCCGAACCCGGCGCTGGGCCTGCGCGGCATCCGCCTGAGCCTCAAGTTCCCCGACCTGTTCCGCACCCAGTTGCGCGCGATCCTGCGCGCCGCCGTGCATGGCCCGGTGAACATGCTGCTGCCGATGCTGGGCGGCCCCGAGGACGCGCTGCGTGCGCGCGAACTGGTGCGCGAGGCCGAGGCCGAGCTGCGCGCCGCCGGGATCGCTTTCCAGGAACAGGTTCCAGTTGGCGGCATGATCGAAGTACCGGCGGCGGCCATCGCCGCCCCGCGGATGGTCGAGATCCTCGACTTCGTGTCGATCGGCACCAACGACCTGATCCAGTACACCCTGGCCATCGACCGTGGCAACCAGGCCGTGGCGCGCTGGTACCAGCCGCTGCACCCGGCCGTGCTGCGCCTGATCAGCGCGGTGATCGACACCGCCGTCGCCATGGGCAAGCCGGTCTCGTTGTGCGGCGAAATGGCCGGCGATACCCGGCACACGGCGCTGCTGCTGGCGCTCGGGCTGTCGGACTTCAGCCTGCACCCGCGCGGCATCCTGGAGCTCAAGGAGTCGCTGTCGAAGCTCCAGCGGAAGCCATTGCTGGGCCTCAAGCGGCGGATCCTGGACGCGGCGACCGCCGCGGACGTGCTCGAGATCCTCAAACAGGCTTGAGCCGCCTGGCGGCGGCATCAGTCGAAGCGCGTGCGGTCCACGCCTAGCCATTCCAGCGCCGTACCCGCGAGCAGTCGCCCACGCGCGGCATCGTCCAGCGCCATGCGCCGGATGTGCGAGCCCGGCTCCTGCTCGCCCAGCGGGAAAGGGTAGTCGGTGCCGAGCATCAGGCGCTCGGCGCCGCAGGTGTCGATCAGGTAGGCGAGGGCGGCGTCGTCGTGCACGCAGGTGTCGAAGTAGAGCCGTGAGAGGTACTCGCGCGGAGGGCGCGGGTTGTCCACCGCCACCAGGTCCGGGCGCATGCGGAAACCGTGCTCGATCCTTCCCAGGGTGTAGGGGAAGGAGCCGCCGCCGTGCGCAAAAGCCACCTTCAGCCCGGGCAGACGCTCGAGCACGCCGCCGAAGATCAGGCTGCACACCGCGCGCGACTGTTCGGCCGGCATGCCAACCAGCCAGGGCAGCCAGTACTTCGGCATCGAGGCCGCGCCCATCATGTCCCAGGGATGCACCAGCAGCGCGCAATCGAGTTCCTCGCAGGCGGCGAAGAAGTCGAACAGCTCGGGCGCGTCCAGGTTCCAGTTGCCCACATGCGAGCCGATCTGGACCCCCTGCAAGCCGAGTTCACGAACGCAGCGAGTGGCCTCGGCGATCGCCAGCCTGGGATCCTGCAACGGCACCGTGCCCAGACCCAGGTAGTGCCGAGGGTGCTCGCGGCAGATCTCCGCCGAGTGCTCGTTGAGCGTGCGGTGCAGCTCCAGCGCCTGTGCGCCGGGCGCCCAGTAGCAGAACATCACCGGCACGGTGGAGATCACCTGCACCTGGACCTCGAACTGCGCGTAATCGTCGATGCGCAACTGCGCGTCCCAGGTGCGCGGCTGGATCTCGCGGAAGAACTGGCCGTCCTTGTAGATCCGGTGGCGGCCCCCGCTGTGGTCGATGCTCGGGAAGCGCAGGTCGCCATGGCGCGTGGCGAGGTCCGGCCAGTCGCGGGGCAATACGTGCGCGTGGGTATCGATCTTGAGGGTCACGAGTGACGGTTCCGGCGGCGGGCGGGCGCTATGATACGCGGCTGCAAAGGCGCGGCCGGCGCCGGATGGAGGTGTTCCGATGGATGTGATGCAACGGATTCAGGCTGTGCTCGACGCGCACCCGATCGTGCTGTTCATGAAGGGGACGCCGCAGTTCCCGATGTGCGGCTTCTCTTCGCGCGCGGCGCAGTGCCTGAAAAACGTCGGCGCCAGCTTCCACGCCGTCAACGTCCTCGAGGACCCGGAGATCCGCGCGAACCTGCCGCAATACGCCAACTGGAAGACCTTCCCGCAGTTGTTCGTGCACGGCGAGTTGATCGGCGGATCGGATATCGTGGCTGACCTGGAGGCCTCAGGCGAGCTCAAGCGAATCGTCGACGAGGCAAAGGTGCAGGAGGGCGCGGCTTGAGCGAGTTGCTGCCGAGCGTGGTGCCGCCCGCGGACGCCTGGTCGGGCGCGGGGCTCGGTGGCCGCCAGATCCTGGTTGTCGGCGCGAATGGTGCGCTCGGTCGCGCCTGCGCGTTGGCGGCCGCCGACCGTGGCGCCAGCGTGGTGCTGCTCGGGCGTCGGGTGGCGGCGCTGGAAAAGCTGTACGACGAGATCGAGGCGCTCGGGGCGCCACAACCGGCGATCTACCCGCTGAATCTGGAAGGCGCCACGCCCGCGGAGTTCGCCGAGCTCGGCGCGCGGATCCTGGATGGCTGCGGGCGGCTTGACGGCGTGATCTGTGCCGCCGGACGCCTGCATGGACTGACGCCGATCGAACAGTTCGAGCCCGAGGAATGGCTGCGCACGCTGCAGGTGGGGGTCAACGCGCCGTTTCTGCTGCTGCAGTCGCTGCTGCCCGCACTGCGCGCGTCCAGCCTGAACCCTGCAGTCATGTTCTTCGTCGACGAAATCGAGCGCTCCCTGCGCGCCTACTGGGGCGCCTATGGCGTTGCCCAGGCCGCATTGCGATCCCTGATCGGCATCAGTGCATGCGAGTGGGAGGGCGACAGCGTGCGCACCCTGGGATTGCTGCCAGCGCCGTTGGCGAGTGCCTTCCGGCGCAAGGCCTTCGTCGGCGAGCCCATCGATGGCTTGGTGGACCCGGCGCGTTACGCCAGCCTGGCGACCTGGATCCTGGCGCATGCGCCAGCGGCCTGGTCCGGGGCGGTGATCGATGCGCGCCAGCTCCCGGCGGGCAGCTGAGCGCAGCCATGGAGATCGTCTCGGCGGCCATCCTGCTGTTCCTGATCATGGACCCGCTGGGCAACATCCCGGTGTTCCTGTCGCTGCTCAAGGGACTGTCGCCGGCGCGCCAGCGCGTGGTTCTGGCGCGCGAGCTGGTGATCGCCCTCGCGGTGCTGCTGGTGTTCCTGTATTCGGGACAGGCGCTGCTGGCGATGCTGCATCTGCGCCAGGAGTCGGTCAGCATCGCCGGCGGCATCGTGCTGTTCCTGATCGGCGTGCGCATGATCTTCCCGACGCACGAGGGGCTGTTCGGCGACATTCCGGAGGGCGAGCCCTTCATTGTGCCAATGGCCATCCCTTGCATCGCCGGGCCATCGACCATGGCAGCCCTGCTGCTGCTGGCCAACGACGGGACCGGACGTCAGTTCGAATGGACCCTGGCGCTGCTGGCGGCCTGGCTTGCGACCGCGGTGATCCTGTTCGCCGCCACCGCGCTGTACAAGGTGCTCGGCGTGCGCACCCTGGCTGCGCTGGAACGCCTGATGGGCATGCTGTTGGTGGCGATCTCGGTGCAGATGTTCCTGGACGGCGTGGCCCGCTACCTGGGGACCGGCGCACCGCCGTGAGCCCGGCCGTCGCGGGCTGAAGTCGCAGTGTCGGGTCCGCCACGTCCGGAGCTTCTGGTCGTACATCACAGCCATGGCTGGCGCACCACGCGCCTGGCCGACGCGGTCGTCGCGGGTGCGCTGGGAACGAACGCGGTGGGGGTCAGGAGCCTGCACGCGGGCAGGGCAACCCTGGAGGATCTGTTGGCGGCGGATGGCTATTTGTTCGGCACGCCGGAGACCTTCGGTTCGATGTGCGGCCTGCTCAAGGATTTCTTCGAGCGCACGTATTACCCCGCGCTTGGGCGCCTCAACGGCCGGCCCTTCGCGCTGTTCGTCTGTGCCGGCAACGACGGAAGCGGGGCAGTGCGGTCGATCCAGCGCATCGCGCGCGGGCACGGCTGGCGCGAGGTGCAGCCGGCACTGGTTGTCCGCAGCGAGGAGGTGGAGTTACGGGTGAATGATTGTGAAGAATTGGGCGCTGCGATGGCGCTGGGACTGGCCTTGGGCGTGTTCTGATCTCTGCCGCGGCTTCCAGGCGCCAGCAGGTCCGCGCATCCGCAACCCGTGCACATCCGTAACAAGCCCGAACGACCGGGCGGTGTCACTGTTGCCCAACTGTCATCCAGCGCTGTTAAACTCACCTTAATTCGCCTGCGGCGACCACGCATTGAAGGGCTGTCGAGTCGTGCGTCGTGTGCAGTCCAATCCCGCAACACGAGGTCAGGCAGTCGTCATGAAGAAAAAGCCGCAGATGAAAGCGTTGGTGCTCGGTCTCATGCTGGGCCTCGTCGCCTCGCAGGGCGCGTTCGCACAGAGCACCTCCTCCGCCGTCAATGGGCGCATTACGGACCCCGAAGGTCGTCCGATCGCCGGCGCTGTGGTCGAGATTCTCCACGTGCCGTCGAACACACGGCGCAGCGTCGTCACCGACGCCCAAGGTCGATACACCTCATCCGGTCTTCGCGTCGGCGGCCCGTACAAGGTGACCGTGACCAAGGATGGCTTCAGTGGTGAAGCGGCGGACGGCGTCACCCTTTCGCTGGGAGAGACCGCCCAGATCAACATGGATCTGGATCCGGCGATGACCACGCTGGAAGCGGTCGAGGTCCTCGCCGCCAGCGGCGAGTCCGTGTTCTCGTCCAACAAGCAAGGCGCAGGCACCAACCTCAGCCGGCGCGAAATCGAGTCCCTGCCGTCGATCAACGGCAACATCCAGGACTACATGCGCCTGGACCCGCGCGTCGCCTATACCGACCGCTCTTCCGGCAGCATCACCGCGGGCGGCATGAATCCGCGCTTCAACAAGATCACCATCGATGGCGTGTCGGCCAGCGACACCTTCGGCCTCGAAGGCAACAACATGCCGACGCAGCGCCAGCCGGTTTCGATCCAGGCCATCGAGGCCATCGACATCAGCCTGTCGAACTACGACGTGACGATTGCCGGCGCCGCAGGTGCCAATGTCAACGTGGTGACCAAGTCCGGCGGCAATGAGTTCCACGGTTCGATTTACGGCAACTACCGCGACGGCGACTGGTTCGGCGAGCATCCCCTGACTGGCGCTGATTTCACCGAGTTCACCAAGGAAGAAACCTACGGCGGCACTTTCAGCGGCCCGCTCATCGAAGACCGGCTGTTCTTCTTCGCCAATTACGAGAAGTACACGCGCGGCAAGCCCAGCCCGGACCTCACCAACACGCCACTATTGCGCACGAACGGTCAGTTCGGTCCCACGCAGCTGGCGGAAGTACAGCGCATCGCGCGTGAAGTCTGGGGTTTCGAGCCTGGCGAGACGACCGGAAACGGCGACACCGAGCTCGAGGAACGCGCGCTCAAGCTGGACTGGAACATCAGCGAGAACCACCGCGCGAACCTGCGTTACAGCCGGTTGGACCAGACCCGCGTGCGTCCGGAAGGCTCCAACGCCAACGCGCTCGCGTTGAGTTCCAACTGGTACGACCACGAGAAGGATGTCGAGAGCATTGTCGGCCAGGTCTTCAGCGACTGGTCCAGTTCCTTCTCCACTGAGTTCAAGGTCTCGTACCGCGACTACTCGGCCAATCGCGTCAATCCCACCACGGCACCGACGATCCAGATCTACTTCGACGACGGCGTTGCCAACAACAATCCGTCGGCCGGCCAGTTCATTCGCCTCGGCACCGAACGCAGCTCGATGGGCAACTCGCTCAGCACCAAGACCTGGGACTACTTCGGCTCGGCGCTGTGGACCCTGGGAGACCACGACCTCAAGTTCGGCTTCCAGTACAGCGACAACGACATCTACAACTACTTCCTGCAGGACTCGTGGGGCAACTACAGCTTCTTCGGAATCGACAATTTCCGAAACGGCATCTATTTCGACTACGACCTGCAGTATCAGACGGCCCCGGGTTCGGTTCCGGCCATCTATACCAGCGAGAATCTGGGTTTGTTCCTGCAGGACACCTGGTACGTCAACTCGAACCTGACGTTGACCTACGGCGTGCGCATGGACCGCCCGGACGCCAACCCGGACCCGACCTTCAATCCCAACTTTGCGGCCCCGCAGACGACCAACTCCGCGGGTCGCTGGACCGGCGGTTTCGGCCTCGACAATTCGAATACCTATAGCGGCGGCTTCGTCCTGCAGCCGCGTGTTGGCTTCAATTACACCTTCGACTCGGAACGTCCGACCCAGCTGCGTGGCGGTCTCGGCCTGTTCCAGGGCGATGCGCCGCAGGTGTGGATCGGCAATGCCTACAACAGCACCGGCCTGAACGCCATCGCCTACTCCAACTATCGGCACTGCAACTACACCGGACCGACCGAAGGTGGCCGCAATGCCACCTGCCTGACCACGCTGTTCAACCCGGACGGGCTCAATCCCACGGTCCCGCCGTCGGCGAGTGCCAACCGCAACGTCAACGTCATCGCGCCGAACTTCGAGTTGCCCTCGGTCTTGAAGGCCAACCTCGCCATCGAACATGAACTGCCGTGGTGGGGCATGGTCGCGTCGGCCGAGGTGCTGCTTTCCGACGTCGAGAACGGCCTGTTCTACAAGACGCTCAATGTCGGCCCGGGCTTCATCGGTCCGGACGGACGCGTGCTGTACTGGAATCCGAGCAACCGGGGCCCGTTCGGCACGGCAGCCACCCCGCGCTTCAACAACAACAGTGCGTTCGGCGACGTCTTCCTCATCGAGAACACCAACAAGGGCAAGAGCCAGCAGCTGACCTTGTCGTTGACCAAGCCCTTCACCATCGAAAGCGACTGGTCGTGGATGGTTGGATACACCTACACCGATGCTGAAGAAGTGGGCGCGCTGACGAGTTCCACCGCCGGCTCCGGTTATGGCTACCAGTACGGCTTCAATGTCAACGATCCGACCGCCTCCACGGCGCGTTACGAGATCAAGGACCGTTTCACTGGCACCTTGAACTGGAAGCACAGCTTCTTCGGCGACTACGAGACGCAGATCGGCCTGGTCTACGAAGGTCGTAGCGGACGTCCGTTCAGCTACATCTTCAGCGGCGACGCGAACGGCGACAACCGCACCTTCAACGATCTGTTCTACGTGCCCAACGGCGATGTGCTGTTCGGCTCGCTCAATTCGTCAGGTGTCTTCACCGCCAATCCGGCGATGGCAGCAGCCTTCCAGAGCTTCCTCGACTCGCATCCGGACTTGGCCCGCTACGCTGGGCAGCATGCGCCGGAAAACGCCTTCAACGCCGGCTGGGTGCATACCTTCGACGTGCGCCTGACGCAGCAGCTGCCGGGCTTCTACGAGGGACATACGTCCGAGTTGTGGATCGACATCCAGAACATCGGCAACCTGATCAACGACGACTGGGGCCACATCCTGGATTACGGCTTCAACGGGAACGAGGCGGTCGCTACGCTCGTCGGCATCTACCAGGGACAGTATGTCTACGGCTACCGCACCGGTACCCAATTCGGTCAGCCGGCGGCACTGGGCGTTCCGACGGACGCCGATGCGCAGACCAACGGCATTTCGCAGTGGTCCGTGCAGGTGGGCTTCAAGTACAGCTTCTAACAGTTGCCTGACTGTCTGAGGCAAACGGCCGGCGCAAGCCGGCCGTTTGTTTTGGTGCGCCCGGCAGGGCGCACCTGCTTTGAGGTGAAAGTCCTCTACTCGCCCGGCAAGGGGAAGAGTTAGCCGAACGGCAAGGGTGTCGTGGGTAACTGCGAATCTGGAGGAAGCTGAAGGCAAAGCGCTGGCCTGACGAACAGGAAGCGGATACGAGGCGGCACAGCGTCGCGGCCATGCGTACTGCCGCTATGCGGACGACTGCAACATCTACGTCCGCAGCGAAGCGGCGGCGGCGCGCGGATTCCTGGAAGAGCGACTGAAGCTCAACGTCAATGCGGCAAAGAGCGCAGTCGATCGACCTTGGAATCGCAAGTTTCTGGGCTACAGGCAACGCGTTTCGCCCGAAGGGTCTCCGGCCCGATCCCGGCTTGCGTGCACCCTGCGGGCGCGGCCCAAACCGAGTAAGCCGGCAGGCATTCGCGGGTTAGCATCGCTCGCATGAACCCCTCCGCGAACATCTACCTCGTCGGCCCGATGGGCGCCGGAAAAAGCACCGTCGGGCGCCGCATTGCCAAGGCGCTGGGGCTGCATTTCGTCGACCTGGACCAGGTCATCGAAAACGATGCCGGCAGCAGCATTCCGCTGATTTTCGAACTGCAGGGCGAGGCCGCGTTCCGTGCGCGGGAGAGCGAGACCCTGCGGCGGGTGTGCGCGGAAGACGGCATCGTGCTCGCCACCGGCGGGGGCAGCGTACTGGCGGAGCAGAACCGCGAGCTGCTGAGGCGGCGGGGATTCGTGGTGTACCTTGAGGCGCCGGTCGAACTGCAACTGGAGCGACTCGCACGCGACTACTCGCGCCCGCTGCTGCGGACACCCGACCGGGCACAGAAATTGCGCGAGCTGGCGGCGCTGCGCAATCCGATCTATCGCGAACTGGCGGACCTGCAGATCACCGCTGACCGCGCCGGCCCGGGTGCTACCGCGCGGCGTGCGCTCGCCGCGCTGCAGCGTCACTGGCAGCGCCTGCCGCAAGAGGCTGACCATGCAAACGCTTGAACTCGAGGTTGCGCTTGGCGAGCGCGCCTATCGTATCCACATCGGCAGCGGCCTTCTGAGCCAGTCGGTGCTGCTGCGCGAGGCGATTGCCGGTCGCCAGGCCCTGCTGCTGAGCAACACCACCATCGCGCCGCTGTATGCGGCCAGGGTGGAGGCTGCACTGGAAGGGTTGCGCTGGCAGCGCCTGTTGCTGCCCGACGGCGAGCAGCACAAGTCGATCGCCTCGGCGCAGCAAATCTGGCAGGCGCTGGCGGATCTCGGCGCGCAGCGCAATGCCACGCTGATCGCGCTCGGCGGCGGCGTGATCGGCGACCTGGGCGGTTTTGCCGCGGCTTGCTGGATGCGCGGCATCGATTTCATTCAGCTGCCGACGACCCTGCTGGCGATGGTCGATTCCTCGGTCGGCGGCAAGACCGGCGTCAACCTGCCGCAGGGGAAGAACCTGGTGGGCGCCTTCTGGCAACCGCGCCGGGTGATCGCCGATATCGCCACGCTGCACACCCTGCCGGCGCGCGAATACCGCGCCGGCCTTGCCGAGGTGGTCAAGTACGGCGCCATCGGCGACGCGGGCTTCTTCGATTGGCTGGAGGTGCACGCAGATGCGCTGAATGCCCGTGACGAAGAGACCGTCGCCCAGGCGGTGCTGCGCTCTTGCGCGCACAAGGCGGGTGTCGTGGTGCGCGACGAGCGCGAGACCGGCGAGCGCGCGCTGCTGAATTTCGGCCACACTTACGGGCACGCGTTGGAAACCATCGGCGAATACCGCCAGTGGCTGCATGGCGAGGCGGTGGCGATCGGGATGCTGCTCGCTGCCCGGCTGAGCGCCTACCTCGGCTTCGCAGACGCAGCCGACAGCGAGCGCCTGCGCGCGCTTCTGGCGCGCCTGGGGCTGCCCACGGCGCGGCCGGCGAACGCATCACCCGAGCACATGGTCGAGCTGATGAAGCTCGACAAGAAGACCCTGAGCGATCGCCTGCGCCTGATCCTGTGGCGCGGCATCGGCAAGGCGGAAATCGTCGACGGGGTGGAGGCGGGGGCGCTCGTCGCATGCCTGGGCCGCGACACGCCATCCGCAACTTGATGGAATACCTGCGAGCCGGTGAGACCTTCGGCTAGACTGGAAGCATGCGAATTTTCATGCAATCGATGCCCGGCTCCCCGGAGCCCCCACGCTATTTCCAGTTGATCCTGCAGCAGGATCTGCTGGGTGGCTGGACCCTGATCCGCGAAACCGGCCAGCAAGGCACGCGAGGTACCTTGCGGCGCGAGCAGTTCCTTGACCTGGAGGCGGCCCAGTCGGCGCTGGTCAAGGCGCGCGACCAGCAGCTCAAGAAGGGCTTCCGGGTGATGTTCAGCCAGGGTGCCGAAGAGCCTGGCAGTGGGCGCACGATCCATGATTAGCGCACTGGCCACGTTGGCGTTGGCGCTCGGATTGGCTGCAGGCAGCGGTCCCGACGAGCGCATCGTCTGCGTGCCCTCGGAAGATGGCAAGGGCTGGGACTGTGGCCGCGGTGCCGACGCGCCGGCGCCGCGCTCCTTGCCCCGCCAGCACACCAGGCCGGCGCCGTCCGCACCACCGCCGTACCTGATGGATCCGTCCCGGATTCCCTCCATATCCGGTCAATCGCAGGGCATGGCAGCCTACACCTCGCCCGCACCGCCCGCGGCGCCTGAGCCTGCTGCGCCACCAGCACCCATGCCGGAACCGGTGGCTGCGTCGAAGCCGGTTCCAGAGCCCACGCCCGTGCCGGAACCGACGCCAGTGCCGGAGCCGGCGCCCGTCCCTGAGGCGGCGTCCGTCGCGACGTCCGGGCCAGTGGCTGCGCCGCTGCCCGCGCCGGCGCCAATGCCAGCACCAGCGCCAACCCCAGCACCAGCTCCAACCCCAGCACCAACCCCAACTCCGGAAGTCGCCAATCAATCGCCACCGGTCGCCTCGGCCGTGGTCCTCGGCGCCACCGACCTGTTGTCACTACCGTCGGGACATTTCACGGTCCAACTCTCCGCGGCTTCCAGCGACCGGGGTTTCGATGCGCTGCGGCGGCGACTCGGTCTGGTCGCCGGCGAGACGTATGTCGTGCGTGTTCGTCGCGACCGCGTCGAATGGTGGCTGCTGCTGTGGCGCGACTTCCCGGATCTTGCCAGCGCGCGTGCGGCCGCGACCGCACTCGGCGGCGGCTACTGGCCGCGCAGGCTCGCGCCGCTGCAGGCCGAGGTCCAGGCGGTTTCCGCGCACTGAGCCGGCGGCCGATCCCGCGTTTCTGAGTCCACCATCTGCTGCGCCTCCACTGGTGCGGCCCACGGAGCCAAGCATGCAAGCCATCGACTGCGGCCGCCACAATCGTTTCCTGCGCGCCCTGCGCCGCCAGCCGGTGGACACCACGCCGGTCTGGGTGATGCGCCAGGCCGGGCGCTACCTGCCGGAGTATCGCGCCACGCGCGAACGCGCCGGCAGTTTCATGAACCTCTGCCGCTCGCCGGAGATGGCCTGCGAAGTGACCCTGCAGCCGATCGATCGCTTCGAACTGGACGCGGCGATCCTGTTCTCGGACATCCTGACGATTCCGGACGCGATGGGCCTGGGGCTCTCCTTTGCCGAGGGCGAGGGCCCGCGCTTCGCCCATCCGCTGCGCACGCTGGACGCCATCGAACGCCTCGGCGTGCCGGACCCGGAGGTCGAGCTGCGCTATGTGCCGGACGCGGTGCGCCTGATCCGCCAGGAGCTGCGCGGCCGCGTGCCGCTGATCGGCTTCGCCGGCAGCCCGTGGACCCTGGCCTGCTACATGGTCGAGGGCGGCCCGACCGAGCGCTTCGCCCACATCAAGCGCCTGATGTGGGACCACCCGGATGCGTTGCACCAGTTGCTCGACGTGCTGACCCGTTCGGTGCGGGTCTACCTGGAGGCGCAGATCCGTGCCGGCGCCCAGGCGGTGATGATCTTCGACTCCTGGGGCGGCGTGCTCGCGCCGGGCGACTATCGCGAATTCTCGCAGTCCAATCTGACGCGCCTGGCGCAGAGCATCGACCGTGGCCCGGACAACGTGCCGGTGATCGTGTTCAGCCGCGGCGCCAACGGGCACCTGGAAGCGCTGAGCCAGATCGGCGCCAACGCGCTCGGGGTCGACTGGACCGTGTCCCTGGGCGAGGCGCGCTCGCGCACCGGCGGCCGCGTCGCGCTGCAGGGCAACCTCGACCCGGCAGCAATGTACGCCTCCCCGGCCAGCCTGCGCCAGCAGGTCGACATGGTCCTGCGCGATTACGGCGGCGGCCCCGGCCACGTGTTCAACCTCGGCCACGGCATCACCCCGGACGTCAATCCGGAGCAGATGCATGTGCTGGTCGACGCGGTGCACGAGTTCGGCAAACGGCGCGATCTTCTGGCCTGACGCTGCAGCGCGCGACACCGGAGCGCCGCAAGCCCGAGGTCACGCATGCCGGTGGCAACACTGCTCGATTGCCGCACAGAGGACCAGCGGATCGACCGGCTTGGCCACATGCGCGGCAAATCCAGCCTCGATCCCGCGTGCGCGGTCGGCTGGCGTGACCCGGCCGGTCACCGCGATCAGCGGCAGCGCGGGGAATTGCGTGCGCAGCAGCTGTGCCAGTTCCACGCCGCTCATCCCGGGCAGGTCCCAGTCGATCAGAGCCGCGTCGAAGGCCTGCGACTGCAGGGCAATCAGCGCCGCGAGCGCATCCGCCTCGCAGCGCGCGTGGGCGCCGGCGCAGTCGAGCACGGCCTGCATGCACTCGCGCGCCGCAGGGTCGTCGTCGACCACCAGCAAGCTCAGGCCGGTGAGCGCCGGTGCGCCGACCGGCTTTGCGGGAAAAGGCGTCGCCGCTGGCAGTTCGGCCGCGGCCAGCTCGAGCACGAAGCAACTCCCGGCGCCCGGCTCGGATTCCACCCACAGCCGGCCACCCATGCGCTCGGCCAGGTTGCGGCTGATCGCCAGCCCAAGGCCGGTGCCGGGCGCCGCGCGCTCGTCGCCGACGCGCTCGAAGGGCTGGAACAGGCGCTCGACCTGAGCCGGCGCCAGGCCCGGCCCGGTGTCCCGCACGCGCAGCTGCACGCGCCCGTCGGCGGCCTCGGCGTTGATCGCAATCCCGCCCTGCACGGTGAACTTGACCGCGTTGCCGACCAGGTTCTCGACGATCTGACGCAGGCGCAGGGCGTCCGCCAGCACGCCCAGTTGCGGATCGATCCCGCAGTGGAAGCTGAGGCCGCGCGCATGCGCCTGGGCCTGGTGATGCGCCATGGATCCTGCGAGCGCCTCGTCCAGCGCCACCGGAGCTGTCGCCAGCGGCTCGGGGCGCGCCTGCATGCGGCTCCAGTCGAGCATGTCGTCGAGCAGTCGCGCGAGCTGCTGGCCAGCGTCCTGCAGCAGTCCCAGGTAGCGCTGCGCAGTGCTGGCCAGCGGCTGATCCTGCAGCAGTCGCGCCATGCCCAGCACGCCATTCAATGGATTGCGGATCTCGTGGCTCAGTTCGGCCATCAGGGCGGTGCGTTCGACCGCCAGGCGTTCGGCCCACTGCGTCTGACGGCGCGACTCCGCGAGTTCCGCGGCAGCGCGCTGCCGTCGCAGGCGCCAGCGCCAGACGGCCCACAGCGAGAGCAGTACCAGCGCCAGGTAGGCGAGCACCGCCGCCGGACCGCGCCACCAAGGCGGCTGCACGCGAAACCGCCACAGCAAGGGATTGGCAGCCGCCTGTCCGTGGCCGTCCCAGGCGCGCACTTCGAGGGTGTAGTCGCCGGCGGGCAGGGTGCCGAAGAAGCGTTCGGGCTGCGCCGACGGGGCACTGAAATCGCGCTCCCATCCATGCACGCGGAAGCTGAAGCGCTGCGCCTGCGGCCGTGCCAGCGAGGCCAGCCGCACGGCCACGCGCAGGTCGCGGTCATCGGCTGCCAGCGTGGCCTGTGCCTGTGGCGCCAGTTCCCGCCAACTCGCGCCGTCGGCCACGCGCAGGTATTCGAAGCGCAGTTCGGCTGCGGGCGGCCGGGGGGAGGTGTGGTCTGGATCGACACGTACCAGGCCGTCCTCGCTGCCCAGCCAGAGCATGCCCTCGGGGTCGACATGCATCGGGCGGTCGCTGAACTCGCGCGTGGGCAGGCCGTCGCGGGTGTCGAAGGCTTCGAGGATGTCGCGCTCCGGGAAATAGCGATACAGCCCCTGCGGACCGCTCAGCCAGAGCGCGCCGCCGCGCCATGCCAACGCGCCCACCGTCTGCATCTCGACGAAATCGCGCGGGGCCCAGTGCTCGTCGCGAAGCAGCCCTGCGCGCCAGCGGTAGCGCACGAGCTGGCCATCCACCATTGCGTACAGCGTGTCCGCCGCAACGATCGCCCAGGCATCGACCCGGGCCCCGCCGACCAGGGTCTGCCAGCCGTCCGCAGAGCGCGCGTACAGTCCGCGGTCGGTGGCCACCCAGGTGCGCGCATCGATCCCTGCGCCGATCTGTTGCACTTCGCTGCCCGCGAGCGCATCTGCGGCGAAGGGCAGGTGCTCCACCCGGCCGCTGGCGGGATCGATGCGGTTGATCCCCGAGCCCATCGCCGCCGCCCAGACCTGCCCCTGGCGGTCGCGGTAGAGCAGGTCGACCAGGCCACCGGTCAGTTGCCCGGCCGTCCACTGCTGCCAGGGCTGCAACTGGCCCGCGTTGTCGATCCGCGCCCGCAGCAAGCCGTCCTGGTGCCCCACCCAGAGCTCGCCGTCGCGGTCGGCGAGCACCGCCCACACACGCGGCTGGTCGCTTCCGGGGAGCGCAATGCGGTCGATCGCACCGGTTGCCGGGGCCAGCCGGTGCAGCCCGGCATTCAGCGTCGCAATCCAGACGCGGCCCTGCGCATCGCGCGCCACGCCGCGCACGCGGCCGTCGCGCAGTCCGCCCTCGCTGCCGGTGCGCGGCTGCCAGGCCCGGAAGCGTTCGGCACTCGCGGGCAAGTGCAGCAGCCCGCCACCCATGCTTCCCAGCCACAGGCCGCCGTCGCGGTCGGCGATTGCCGTCCACAGCGCCTGCTGCGGCACGCCACCGCGGCTGCCCGCGACAAACTCGATGCGCTGCGACTGACCGTCGACGCTCCGCAGCAGTTCACCAAGGCCGCCGATCCAGTCGCCACGCGCGGCCGGCAGCAGCATTCGCGCGCGGCCGGGCAGGGCGAGCAGAGGCAGCGGAGCGCAGCGCGCGGTGCGGGTGGCGTCGACCGTGCACAATCGCCCGTCGCGGGTCGTGAACCACGGAGCATCCTGGCGCCATGCGAGCCCGTAAACCGCGGGCTCCGGCTCACCCGGTGCGGGGGTGACTACGGCCATGGTCGTGGAGCCGGCATCGAAACGCCACAGCTGGCGGTCCAGGGTCATCAGCCAGACCGCGCCATCCGGCGCCCCGAGCACGTCGAACAGATGCGCGCCGTTCTCCCCCGGTGCCTGGTGCTGCGCGAGCACCCGGCCATCGCCGTCGAACTCGATCAACCCGGCGCCATAGCTGCCGGCCCACAGGCGACCGGGAGTCGAGCTCAGCGACCAGAGTTCGAGGGGTTCGGCATGCTGCACCGCAGTCAGGTCGATGCGCTCGAAATCATCCCGGCGCTGGCGCCAGCGCGCCAGGTGGCCGCCCTGTGTCGCAATCCAGACCTGCCCGCGGGCATCCACATGCAGTGCCTCCACCGAGGTGCTGGCCAGGGCATGCTCCTGCTCCAGCCGTGCGGGATAAGCCTGGAAGCCGTGGCCATCATGCCGCACCAGGCCGTTGGCGGTGCCGATCCACAGCCGCGCCTGCGCATCCTGCGCGAGCACCTGCACCTGGCGCGATGGCAGGCCCTGCTCGGTGCCGTAGACCTCGAACACCGGCGGCGCCAGCGCCGCGTCCGCGGCCGGTGCTTGCCAAGGCGCGGCGCAGGCCGCCAACATCCAGCCCAGGCACCCTCGCCACTTCAGGTCCGCGCTCCGCCCCATGCCCGACGCCCCCCTGACCCCGCGCATCCGCCAGTTGCTGGCCGTGCTGGTGATCGCGAGCACGGTCGGCCTGTTGCTGAGTGTGGTCTACGCCACCGACGCCGTGTTGTCGATCATCGAACGCCTGCAGCGGCTCCCGGACTGGCTGGCTGCGCTCACCGCAATGCTGTTGCTGGCGCTGCTGGGCCTCAGCGGCTGGCTGCTGTGGCGATTGCTGCGTCCGCGCCGCGCCGCGCAGCAGCCGCAGCCGAAAGCGCCGGTGGACCGCAGCGGCGTGGAACACCGGCTGTCCTCGGTCGCTTTGCCCGAGGCTGCGGCGCCGCTGCGGGCGGAACTCGCAGAACTCGACCGCCGCGCGGGCCTGGACCAGGTGCAGGTGGCGCTGTTCGGCGATGTCAGCGCCGGCAAGTCCAGCCTGATCCGCGCGCTGGTGCCAGGCGCCCAGGTCGCGGTGGACGTGCGCGCCGGCACCACCCGCAGCGTCAGCCATCACCAGGGCACGCTGCCCGGCGGCGCCACTTTGCAACTGGCCGATGTGCCCGGCACCGCCGAATGGCAGGGCGAGGCGCGCGCGGTGGCCGCGCGCGAGGAGGCGCTGCGCGCGCACGTGGTCGCCTACGTCTGCGATGGCGATCTGACGCGCACCCAGGGCGATGAGATCGGATGGCTGCGCGGCTTCGGCAAGCCGCTCTTGCTGGTGCTGAACAAGGCGGACCGCTATCGCCCGGAGGAGTTGCAGGTGCTCGCCGCACGCCTGCGCGAGCGCACCGGGCTGCAGCCGCTGCCGGTCAGCGCCGGCGGCAGCGAGAGCGTGCTGGTGCGCCTGCCCGATGGCCGCGAGGAGGTGCGCGAGCGACCGCGCCCGCCGCAGTTGCTGCCCTTGCTGGCGGCGCTCGACGAGGTGGCCGAGTACGGGCCGTCCGAGTACGAGGGCGCGCGCGAACGCGCGGTGCTTGGCGCGCTCGACCTCAAGCTCGGTGCCATCGAGGCGGAACAGCGCCAGCGCGAGGCCCAGACGCTGGTCCGCGACTACGCGCGCAAGGCGGCGCTCGGCGCGTTGGCCGCGGTGGCGCCGGGCAGCGACCTGGTGATCCAGGGCGTGCTCGCCACGCGCCTGCTGTCCGAGCTCTGCGGGGTCTACCAGGTGCCGCTGAAGTCGATCGACCTCGACCAGTTCGTGCAGCTTGCCGGCGGCCGGCTGCGCGGCAGTGCGGCGCTGATCCTGGCGATCGCGGGCAATGCGATGAAGGCCTTCCCTGGCCTCGGTACCGTCGGCGGCGGGCTGGTGCACGCGGTGGCTTACGCGATGATCTTCGACAGTCTCGGCCGCGCCGTGGCCGACACTCTCGCGCGCGGCGACGGCTTCGACCGCAAGGCCGCGCTCGCGCGCTTCGATGCTGGCCTCGCCGACCGCTCGCGCCTGATGCAACTCGCTCCAGACATGCTCAAGCTCGTGCTCGCCTCGCGCGGCGAGAAAGGGGGCGAGCCGTGATCGGCCTTGTTCGCTTGTGGACTTCTTGTCGCGCTCTGGTGGGCTGCATTTGGGGACGCAAAGGGACGCAAAGGACGCAAAGGACGCGAAGGAGTGCAGGAGCGGGTTCAGTCATTGACCTGGCGACCGGCGCCCTTGCTGACCTTCGACGCTTTTCTTTGCGTCCTTTGCGTCCCTTTGCGTCCTTTGCGTTCCCATGTTCCTTGCCTCGGCCGAAGCGCGCGGCTGTCGCGACGCTTACACTGGCGGCAGCGATTGCGGCGAGCGCAGGCCACGCGGCGCCGGTCGAGTACCGCTTCGACCCGGTGCATTCGACGCTCTATTTCCATGCCGACCACATGGGCTTTTCCACCTCGGTCGGACGGTTCACGCGCTGGGAGGGCGGGTTCACCTTCGATCCGGACAACCCGACGGCGAACCGCGCCGAGGTGCGGGTCGAGATCGGGTCGCTGGACCTGGGCGATGCCAACTGGAACCGCACCATGCTCGGGCGCAAGTGGTTCGATGCCGAGCGCTATCCGCAGGCGCGCTTCGTCGGCAGCCGTTTCGAGATGACCGGGGAGCGCACGGCCAGGCTGCACGGCGAGCTGACGCTCAAGGACCAGACCCATCCGCTGACGCTGGATGTGCGCATCAACCGCATCGGCACCCATCCGTACACGCTGAAGGCCACCGCGGGCTTCTCAGCCAGCGCAACGATCCCGCGCGCCAGTTTTGGCCTCGACGCCCTGCCGGGCACGCTCGCCGATGCGGTCAAGCTGCGCATCGAGGTCGAAGGCCAGCGCGCCAAGCCAATGCCCCGCAAGCCAGGTAAACGATGAGCAGTGACGCCTCCAGCACGCAGCAGCGCCACCTGGCGCAGGCCGTCGACAGCCTGCGCGCGCTGATCGAGGACCCGAACCTGCCGGGCGAAGTCCGGCGCGCGCTGGAGCCCGAGTTCGCCGAGGTCGAGCGGCTGATCGCCAAACTGGAACAGGGCGAGTTGCACGTCGCGGTGTTCGGCCGCGTCAGCGTCGGCAAGTCGGCGCTGCTGAACGCGCTGGTCGGCGCGTCGACCTTCGTCGTCGGCGTGCTGCACGGCACCACCACCACGCGCGAGAGCGCGCAGTGGCAGCGCATCGGCGATTCCGGCGTGCACCTGATCGACACCCCGGGCATCAACGAGATCGACGGCGCCGAGCGCGAGCGACTGGCGCGGCACGTGGCCAGTCGCGCGGACCTGGTGATCTTCGTGGTCGAGGGCGATCTCACCGCGACCGAAGGCGCGGCGCTGCACGAACTGGCGGAAACCCGCCGCCCGATGCTGCTGGTGCTGAACAAGGCAGACCGTTTCACCCGCGCCGAGCGCGAATCCTTGCTGCAGCGTCTGCGCAGCCACACCCAGGGCCTGCTGCGGCCGGACCAGGTGCTGGCCGCCAGCGCACTGCCGGCCCAGCGGCGGGTGATCCGCATCGACGCGCAGGGCAACGAGAGCGAATCGCTGGAAACGCCGCCCGCGGATGTCGCCGAGGTGCGTTCGCGCATGTACGAGGTGCTCGCCAGCGAGGGCAAGACGCTCGCGGCGCTCAATGCCGGCCTGTTCGCCGGGCGCCTGTCGGACGAGGTCGGGCGGCGCCTGACCGAGGTGCGCGCGGACGTCGCCGACAAGCTGATCCGCAACTACGCGCTGGGCAAGGGCGTCGCGGTGGGCATGAACCCGGTGCCGCTGGCCGATCTGGCCGCGGCGGCAGGCCTGGACATCGCCCTGGTCATGCACCTCGGCCATGTCTACGGACTGCCGTTGACCAAGGCCGAGGCGGGCGAACTGGTGCTCAAGATCGCCGCCCAGATCGCGGTGCTGATGGGCGCGATCTGGGGCGTCAACGTGCTCGCCAGCGCGCTCAAGGGCATCAGCGTGGGCCTGTCGACCGCACTGACCGCCGGCGCGCAGGGCGCGCTGGCCTATTTCTCGACCTACCTCACCGGCCGCGCGGCGCAGGCCTACCTCGCCAACGGCAAGAGCTGGGGCGAGAAGGGCCCCAAGCGGGTGGTCGAGGAAATCCTGGACAGCCTGGATCGCGACTCGATCCTGAAGGACGCGCGCGCCGAGATCCTGGCGCGGCTCAAGGCCTGAGAGGATCACGGCGGCCCTTGCCGCCGGGATCCGTCTGTACGGCTGAATTCAGGAGGCTCCATACCCGCCGGGCGGAGCTTGCCCCGCGGTGGTTCCATGCCCGTAACAGAGCTTGCTCGAGCTTGCTCTGCTGTTGCGCCTCATCTCGAACCAGGGTCGCGATTTAGCGCAGGCGCAGGCAGACTGCGCAGATGAACTTCGAACACATCGTCGCCATCAACGATCCCGCGGATCCCTCCGTGCGCCCGGTCTCGGGTGAGTCGCTGTGGGCCTTGCTGTTGCTCAGCGTGCGTGATCCGCGCTTGCTGCGACCGGACCTCGATCATGTCGAAATCAGCGCGAAGGGCCCGTTGGAATGGGAGCGGCGGATCGACTTCGGTCGTCTGGAAGTGCGCGACCGCGTGCATGCGGACCCTGTCCGCGGGCTGATCGTGCAGCAGATCCTGGCACCCGACGCGCTGGCCGGGGGCAGCCGCAGCATGGCGATGGAGGCGCCCGCCGAGGGCGTGCTGGTGCTGCGATTCAGCTACCACAGTCCGCACATCGATGCCGACCCCGAGGTCACCGACGCGCACCGCGCGGCTTTCCGCTCGGCCTATTTGCAGGCCGATGTCGCGCAGGTGGCGATGCTGCGGGAGTTGATCCAGGCCGCGGACTGAGCCGCCTTGCGCGCCTCAGCGGATGCGCGCGTACTGCACGCCCGGCAGCGAGCGTACGAACTCCGCACCCATCAGCAAAGAGGGCGTGTAGTAGCCCGCATGCGGCCCTGGGTCGGTCGCGAGGTGGCGGGTGATCGCCAGCGCCGCGTCGGCCGTCAGGTCGTAGCCGTTCGGCGTGCTCAGCGTGGCCGCACGCACGTCGCCGCGGGGATTACGCACTTCGCCGTAGACATGTGACTGGGTATCGCCACGGCGCTGCGCCGACGGTCCGCGCACGCTGGATTCCACCCGCCGCTTCATCAACCACTGGACCGGTGCCAGGCCCAGCAGGGGCGTGAACCAGCGCAGGCGCCGCAGGTTGGCGATGGTGCGCGGCGGCAGCGCCATGTAGACCTCGACATTCGGAATCCCGGTGCTGACGAAAGCGGTGTAGACATCGCCCCAGGGAATCGTCACCGCCTGGCGATTGCCGCGCGGGAAGGCGAACTCGCGCTGCTTGTAGCCCAGCGGCACCTTCAGCAACTGCCCGTCCCGGCGCACCCGGCCACCGTTGCCCAAGCCCTCCACGCTGGTCAGCGCGGTGCCGCGGCTGGGACCGCCGCCGGCGTCGAAGGCCAGCACCAGTTCGGTGGCATCGGGCAGTTCGTGCTTGAGCATCGCCGCCAGGCAATCGGTGGGAACCACATCGAAGCCCACGCCCGGCACCAGCGCGACACCCCGCTTGCGCGCCGCACCATCGTTGGCGTGCGCATAGGCGAACACGTCGATCTCGCCGGTGATGTCGAGGTAATGCGTACCGACCTGCAGGCAGGCGGCGATCATCGGCGCTGCAGTGGCCGAGAACGGCCCCGCGCAGTGCAGCACCGCGCGCATGCCCTCGAGACCGCGACGCAACTGCTCGGTGTTGTCGAGATCGAAACTGCGGTGCGGCAGGCCGAACTCCAGCGCCAGCGACTCAGTCCTCGCGGCATCCCGGCCGGCCACCACCGGCTTCAGCCCGGCAGCCACCGCACGCTCGAGCACCAGGCGCCCGGTGTAGCCGTAGGCTCCGTAAACCATCCACGCGTCTGCCACGCTGCTCTCCCGTGCTGCGCTGAGTCGGCGCGGTTATGGTAGCGAAGAATGGGGGGCGTGGCCGCCGGGAGCGCTGACGCTGTGCCTTGGCTGGTTGTGGGATCGGGCTTTGCCCGAGGTCTATGCTCGTCACTTTGCCGCTTGTGGGAGCAGGCTCTGCCCGCGATCCTGTCGCTGTCGCTGTCGCTGCTGCTTTGCTGTTTGTGGGAGCGGGCTCCGCCCGCGAGCTTTTGGCTGTCGCTGTCGCTGTCGCTTCTGCTTTGCTGTTTGTGGGAGCGGGCTCCGCCCGCGATCTTTTTGCTTCTCGCTTTTCGCCTTTGGCTTCTGTCATCGAGATCAAGAGCAAGAGCGTTTCGGCCTTTCGGCCGAGTCACTTCTTTCTGCTTGCCCAGAAAGAAGGTGACCAAGAAAGAGGGCACCCCGCGTCCGCGCCCCGTGTGCGTCGTGCACACGGGGTCCCCTGCGGTGCTCGCCGGATCAAGGCCGCTGCGCAACTCGCACGTCCATGTGCTCGGACATGCTCGCTTTCCCCTTGATCCAGCTCCGCTCCTCGGCGCTCCCGAGGGGCCCCGGGTTTCTTCGACCCGGCTTCCTGCCTGGTTCTTGAGGAAGAGCGGGTCGGCCGGCTTGCGGGTCTTGTGCGGAAGGAAGCCAGAGCCAGCAGCAGCGCCAGAGCCAGCAGCAGCGCCAGAGCCAGCAGCAGCGCCAGAGCCAGCAACTCTGCTTGGCTGCTCACGCTTCGCTCTCGACTCTTCCCAAGCAAATCGATCAAGAAGCTCGCCTCGAAGACCAGGCAGGAGGCCGGGTCGAGGGAAAATGGGGCCCCTCGGGAGCGCCGAGGAGCGGAGCGAAGCGCAGGGGAAAGCGAGCATGTCCGAGCACATGGACGTGCGAGTTGCGCAGCGGCCTGCGCTTCGTGAGCACCGCAGGGGACTTGCCGCGCACGACGCGCGGCAAGCGCGGACGCGGGGTGGCCTTTCTTTTGGTGACTTTTCTTTGGCCACTCAAAGAAAAGTCACTCGGCCGCCAGGCCGAAACGCTTTCGCTTCTGAAGCGACCAGCGACAGCAACAGCAACAGCAACAGCGCCAGCGACCAGCGACCAGCGACCAGCGACCAGCGACAAGAGCAAACCCCGGTCGAACCATCCCAACCCGCTCCCGGGAAAAAACCCTCCGCTCGGAGACCAATTCCATGCGCTCGTGGATCGCCTGCATCCAGTTGAGGATGGCATCCAAGCCGCAAGCAGACGACGGCCACGTGGCGTCGAATGGAATTCACTCGCCACCGGACAAGATTCGTCCTCTCGCAGGTAACCGTGGACCCGGCGACGGACAAAATCGGTCCGCTCGTGCGTGCCGGCGCACTCGTCGTCGGACAGAATCTGCCCGCGCGCGGATCGCCGTTGTCCGCGAGCGCATTCCGGCGATGCATCGCCGCATCGCCGCGATGCGCCACCGCATCACGCCGACTCGTCGGCGCATGCTGGCAACCCGTCGCCGCATGACCGCGACCCGTCACCGCATTGCGCGGATACGCCAGCGAGTCGCGCGCAGCGATACGCCAGCGCGCCGCGCCGAGTGAGCGCCGCATCCTCCCTGAGCACGGGCGCTTGGCCCCAATGCGCCGTCGCCACGCGAGCGTGCGCTGCCGTACATGACGCGCGCCTTTGCGCAAAGCGCCGGCGAGGACGCCAGCGCTCCCGGGTCAGGGGGCGGCCGGCGGCACGGGGCCGAACACCGGTCCGGCCTGCGCCGCCAGATAGGCCATCGCCGCATAGGCCGCGACGTTGTAGTCGAGGTCCTTGGCGTTGAGCTTGTCCAGCGTGTCCGCCGCGGTGTGGTGGTAGTCGAAATACTGCGTGCCATCCTGGTTGAGGCCAATGATGGGCATGCCGAGGTCGCGCATGGCGGAGAGGTCGGCGCCGCCGCCGGCGAGATTGTCGCCGCGCTCGATGCCGAGCGGCGCGAGTACGCGGTGGATCTGGTCGACGACCGGCAGCGCCGACTCGGCGACGCGCGAGGACATGCGCCAGATGCGGCCGCCACCGAAGTCGGATTCCGCGCCGAGCACGTGCTGTGTCACCTGGCTGGCGTGATCGCGGGCGTATTGCTTGCCGCCGAACACGCCCTGTTCCTCGTTGGCGAAGGCGACCACCCGGATGGTGCGTTTCGGTCGCTGGGGCAGGCGGCCGATCAGGGCGCCGGCGCTCATCGTGATCGCCACGCCGGCGCCGTTGTCGATGGCGCCCTGGCCGAGGTCCCAGGAATCGAGGTGGCCGCCGATGACGACGACTTCGTCCGGGAACTCGCTGCCGGGGATCTCGCCGATCACGTTCGCGGAGGTGTACTCGCCCTTGCGGGTGCGGCTGCCGAGCTCCAGCTTGACCGTCACCGGGGCGCCGCTGGCGAGCGCCTGCTCCAGGCCGTCGGCGTCGGCGGTGGCCAGGGCGGCGGCCGGAATGCGCGTGAGCATGTTGTCGTAGCGCATCACGCCGGTGTGCGGGGTGCGCGAGTTCTCGTCGGTGCCGACCGAGCGGATCAGCACCGCGCTGGCGCCGGCGCGTGCGGCGTACACCGCGCCCTGGACGCGCGCGATCACTGCCGGGCCGTAGCCGCTGCCGTCGCGCGCGCGCTGCATGCGGTTGGCGATGTAGGCGATCTTGCCGCGCAGCGAGCCGCGTGGCGCGGCCTCGAGGTCGGCGGCGGTTTCGAAGCGCACCACGTCCCCGCGCAATCCGCCCGGCGGGGTGCCGATGCTGCCGCCGAGCGCGGCGATGGTCAGCGGCGCCGGGGTGGGCGACCGGATGCCGGCGCTCTCGAAGCCGCGCGCCCAGCCCGGGAACTTCACCGGCTGCACATACACCCGCTGGAAGCCAGCTCGCGGAACTTGGCGACCGCCCAGGCGCAGCCCTTGGCATCGTTCTCGCTGCCGGCCATGCGGTGGCCGACCTCACGCGTCAGCGACTCGACCACGGCAAAGGCCGGGCTGCCCTCGAGCGCCTGGTCGCGCAGCGCCGCAGCGGTGGCGAGGTCGGCCTCGCTCAGAGGATTCGCGGCAGCGGCGCCGCAGAGCAGCAGGGACAACAGGGTCAGGCGGATCGACACGTCAGGGGTTCCAGGGTCAGGGGTCGAGGGCGTGGGGGACAACGTCGGCGGTCACCGACCATGATCTACGTGAATGAAGGGAGGAAGATTCTTGTCCGCAAAGGACGCTAAGGACGCAAAGAAAGCAGGAGCATCAGTGGGTTGCTGAGCACTCCCCTGTTCCGGCAGATCCAGTGCCGGACTTTGCTCTCCTTTGCGTCCTTTGCGTCCTTTGCGGACGAAAAAGCTGTTTCGGGACCGGAATGCGCGAAGCCTAGCGGCTCGCACCGGCCACCGCACGGCCGCGCTCAGCGCTGCCACATCTTGTAAAGATCCGGCCTGCGGTCGGCCAGGTTGCGCACGGTGCCGCGCTCGCGGGCTTCCATCAGGACCTCGAGGTCGAGATCGGCGAACACCACCGCTTCGCTGTCGGGCGCGGCCTCGGTGGCGATGCCGTCGCGCGCGAAGGGCAGGTCGCAGGGGGTCAGAATGCAGCTCTGCGCGTACTGGATGTCCATGTTGAGCACCCGCGGCACATGGCCCACGGTGCCCGCGAGCACGGCGTAGATCTGGTTCTCCACGCAGCGCGCGGCGCAGCTGTAGCGCACCCGCAGGTAGCCCTGGCGCTCGTCGGTGCAGAAGGGTACGAACAGCAGCGGCGCGCCGCGCAGCGTCAGATGGCGGATCAGTTCCGGGAACTCGCTGTCGTAGCAGATGGCCACGCCGACCGGTCCGCAATCGGTGTCGACGATGTCGGCGTCGTCACCGCCGCTGACGCCCCAGACGGCGCATTCGCTGGGCGTCGCGTGGATCTTGCTGCGGTAGTCGATGCGTCCGTCGCGGTGGTAGATCCCGGCCAGGTTGCGCACGCTGCCATCGGCGAGCGCGCGCGGGAAGGCGCCGCCGACGATGTTGACCTTGTGCTGCAGGGCCAGTTCGCGCATCAAGCGGTCGATGGCCGACGAGTGCGCGGCCATCGCCTGCATCGCCTCGCTGCCGCCGAGCCGCCGGGGGGCAATCGACAGCAGTTCCAGGGCCATGAACTCGGGGAAGCAGACGAAGTCGCAGGCGTAGTCGCCGGCGACGCCAGCAAAGTAGCGCACGCGCTCGGCGAAGTCGTCGAAGCTGCGGCAGGCCTGCATGCGGTACTGCACCGCCATCGCGCGGACGCGGCGGCGGGGCAGGGCGGAGGTATCGGACATGGCGCGGAACCCGGCGGCGGGGCGCGGATTGTAGCCCCGCCGCCGGGCGGCTCAGTTGGGCAGCACGCGGATCGGCTGGCGCGCGATGACGCGCTCGGATTCGTTCAGCACGTAGCGCAGCTCGTAATCACCGGGTTCGTCCGGCGCGGTCAGTTGCACCTCGCTGACCGATCCGGTGGGCCGGGTGTAGTCGCGGTACTCGCCGTCGCCGCCGCCGGCGGGTGCGAACCCGATCCAATGGCTTGCCGAGAACGGACCTTCTGCGCGCACCGTGATGACCTCGCCGACGCGCGCCTGCGCCGGGCCGGAGATGCTGTACTTGCCGTCGACGATACGGATGCGGTGGGCATGCAGCACCTTCTCCGACTCGTTCACGACGTAGCGAATCTCGTACTCGCCGGGTTGGACCGGGGCGTTCAGTTCCACCTGCGACTCCGGGCCGCTGGGCCGCTGGTAGTCGAGGTAAGTGCCCGCGGGGCTGCCGACCGGGGCGAAGCCGATCCAGTCCCCGCTGCCGGCGGGGCCCTTGGCGGTGACCTTGACCAGGGTGCCGGCCTGCGCCTCGCTGGCGGCCTGGATGGCGCTGGTGGCCGGCGTGATCTGGATCGGGCGCGAGGCCAGGATCTGCTCCGACTCGTTCAGGACATAGCGGATCTCGTACTCGCCGGGTTCGGCGGGGGCGCGCAGTTCGACCACCGAACGGGTGCCGGCGGGGCGCACATAGTCGAGGTAGCTGCCGGCCGGGCTGCCCTTGGGTGCGAAGCCGATCCAGTGGCGAGCCGAGTGCGGACCGGTGGCGGTGACCGCAACCGGGCCGGCGGCGCTGGCCTGCGCGGGCGCCTCCAGGGTGGCTGCGGCCGGGGTGATCGTCACCGGCTGGCGCGCGAGCACGGAGGGATCGCGCCGCGGGCTGATGTAGCGCAGTTCCCAGGCGCCGGCCTGCGGCGGCGTGTCGAGGCTGACCTTGGGTGCATCCGCTTTGGCCCAGGCATAGTCGTACTCGCGCGCGCTGGCGCCCTGCGGCTGCACGATCGCGATGTAGTCGCCCTCGTCGGCCGGGCCGGTCCATTGCACATCGATGCTGGCGACCGCCGCGGCGCTCGCCGGGCCCTGGACGCTGGCCGTGGCCGGTGGCAGCGCGGGCTCGGTGCTGACGCTGGCCAGGGTGCCGAGCGCGGCGCTCAGGCCTGCGGCATCGCGCACGTTGAAATAGCGCCCGCCGGTGTTCTCGGCGAGGCAACGCAGTTGCGCCTGGTGCGCCGGGTTGGGCACGTCGAAGCCGATCACGTGCGCGGTGAAGTCCACCCCGCGCGCCTCCAGTTCCTTGCCGACCTGGCAGGGATCCATCTCGCAGGTTTCCTCGCCGTCCGAGACCAGGATCACGGTGGCCTTCTGCTCGCTGATCTTCAGGGTGTCCGCAGCCTGGATCACCGCGGCCGACAGCGGCGTCATGCCTTTCGGGTTGAGCTTGTTGACCGTCGCCAGGTAGGCCTGCGCATCCAGCGGGCCGTAAGGGATGAGGGACTCGATGTCCTTGCAATCGCCCTTGCTGCGATGGCCGTAGGCAACCAGGCCGAGCGCGTCGCCAGCCTTCCACTGGCCGACCAGGTCAGCGACGGCGGCGCGCGCAATCTCGATCTTGGTCTTGCCCTCGATCTGGCCCCACATCGAGCCGGAGGCATCCAGCACCAGGACCACATTTTCGGCAGAGGCCGTGGTGGCGACGAGCAACAGGCTGGCGAGCAGGGATCGGGTCATCGTCTGGGTTTCTCCGGGTCGAAACGGACAGGGAACGAAGGCCACGAGCGGGACGGGACACGCCGCGCGCATCGGGGTCGTATGCTTGGACCGGTCGGATCATCGGAGCCACACCAGTGTCGCGCAACCTCCTGATCATCCTCGTGATGGGACTGCTGCTGGTCTTCCTGCTGCCGACCCCGCGCAGGCCGCCGGCGCCGGACAGCTTCGAGGCAGTCTGTCATGGCTCCGCTTTGACAACGCCCGAAGCACGCGAGGACGCGATGGTCAAGGGCTACGCGATCCATCCCGTCCACCAGTGCATCGAGCAGGCCTCCTGGGAGGCGGCCGAGGCGCAGCGGATCGCCTGGGAGCAGGCCCAGGCGAAGCGCGTGGAACAGGACCGCGCCGAGGTCGCCGCCAGCGGCGGGAATGCCTTCGTCCAAGCCCGGACAGGCTTTCGCACCCAGGTGCGCGATCCGGCTCCGCCGTCCACCCCGCTGCCGCAGCCGCCGCCGCACTGGTTCGTGCGCAGCGATTACACGAACCCGCAGAACTACACCCTGACGGGCTATGTCTCGCCCGATCCGGCTGATGGCCAGCGCCATCCGGCGATCCTCTGGCTGACCGGCGGCGACACCAATACGCTCGGCGACTTCTGGACCGCCGGGCCGGATGCCAACGACCAGTCCGCGCGTGCCTTCCGCGAGGCCGGCGTGGTGATGGCATTCGTCGCGCTGCGCGGCGGCAACGGGCACCGCAGCCAGCGCGAGTTCTTCCTCGGCGAGGTCGACGATGTGCTCGCCGCGGCGCGCCAACTTGCGCTGATCCGCTACGTGGACCCGAGGCGGATCTACCTTGTCGGCCACAGCACCGGCGGCACGCTGGCCTTGCTCACCGCCGCGATGGGCAGCCATTTCCGCGGGGTGTTCGCTTTCGGCCCGGTAGCCAGCGTGGATGGCTACCCAGCCGATCTCTTCCCGCTGGATTTCTCCACCCTGGATCCGATGGAGTTGAAGTTGCGCTCGCCGATCCACTGGCTGGCCGGGATCGGCCAGCCGACCTGGATCATCGAGGGCATGCAGGCGCCGGGGAACATCGGCGCGTTGGATTCGCTGTGCGCGCAGACGCGCAACCCGATGGTGCATTGCCTGCGGGTGCCGGGTGTCGATCACTTCGGGGTGCTGCGGCCGGCCACGCGCGCCATCGCGGCGCAGATCGCCGCCGGCGGTCAGATTTCCCTGAGCGCAGAGCAACTGCGGCGTTGAGGCGCGGGTCGGCTTGGATCATGATCGGATGAATACCGATGGGAGTGCCGCCGTGCGCATCAGCCTGAGCCAGACGCGATTGCAGGAAGCCGTCAATGCCGGCGTACTCGATGCGGACCGCGCCGGGGCACTGTGGGCTTACCTCACCGCTGACGAAGCAGGGCATGAGGCGCCGCGTTTCAAGATGGCGCACCTGCTGTACTACTTCGGCGGGCTGATCGCGATCGGCGCGGTGTCGATCTTCATCACGGTGGCCTGGGATGCCTTCGGCGCCTGGCCGCTGCTCGTTCTTGGCCTGGGCGTGATCATGCTGTCCTATGCGCTGACCCGGCGCTTCCTCGAGGTCAACCGCCAGCCCATCGCCGCCGGCACCATGGCTGCGCTGCTGATCGCCGCGGTGCCGATGGTGGTGTTCGCCGCCCAGCACGTGCTCGGCTTCTGGGCCGGCGAACAGAGCTATCGCGATTACCACTATTGGATCGACTGGCGCTGGCTGATGATGGAGTTCGCCACGCTGGCGGCCGGTGCGGTGGTGCTCAGCCGCTTCCGCCTGCCGTTCGCGATGCTGCCGATCGCGGTGACCCTGTGGTACATGAGCATGGATTTCGCGGCCTTCCTCGCGCAGGACACCGATGGCTGGTTCAGCGAGGCCGGATGGAAGCTGCGCGCGACGATCTCGATGCTGTTCGGCGCGGTGATGGTGGGCCTCGCGCTGTGGATCGAGTTGCGCCAGCACGCCGTCGCCGCTGCGCGCCTGGATCGCCGCGACTTCGCTTTCTGGCTGTATGTCGTCGGCGTGCTGACCTTCTGGGGCGGGCTGAGCTCGCAGAATTCGGGGTCCGAGTTCGGCAAGCTGATCTACTGCGGCATCAACATCGGGCTGATCCTGGTCGGCGTCATGATTGCCCGGCGGGTGTTCGTGGTCTTCGGCGCCCTGGGGGTCATCGGTTACCTTGGTCACCTGAGCTACGAGGTGTTCGAAGACAGCCTGCTGTTCACCGGCGCGCTGGGTGCACTCGGCATCGGCATCGTGTTCGTCGGCATCTGGTGGAGTCGGCACGAGGCGGCGTTGCATGAGCGCCTGTCGCGCTTCCTGCCTGCGGCTTTGCGCCGCGCGATCGAGGCGCGCGAGGGCTGAAAATGCCGGCAACGATTCTCGTCGTGCAACTCTTCACAATCCATCCGCTAACATCGCGCGCCTGATTCGGCTGACGATCCTTTTCGCGAATGGTCCGCTTCTTCTTCGTGTTCCTCGGCGTGCTCTCGGCGCTGTTCTGGTTCGAGATCTCCAAGTTCGGCGAGACCCACTTCGTGATCCCGTTCACCGACGGGCTGGCGCAGGTCAGCGCCTGGATAATCAAGCTGTTCGACAGCGATGTGCACAGCTACGGCAAGATTATCCAGAGCACCACCAACGGCTTCGCAGTGTCGATCGAGCGCGGCTGCAATGGTATCGAGGCGGTGATCATCCTGATCGCGGCGCTGGCGGCATTCCCGTCGACCTGGAAGCAGAAGTTGGTGGGCTTCTGCATCGGCTTCATCGCCATCCAGGCGCTCAACCTGGTGCGCATCATCAGCCTGTTCTACATGGGCCAGTGGAGCATGGTGTGGTTCGAGTGGTTCCACCTGTATCTGTGGCAGGCGCTGATCATCATCGACGCGCTGGTGGTCTGGCTGCTGTGGTTGCGCTGGATCTCGCGCACCACACCGCGCCGGCCGGCCACCCCGGCCGCGCCCGCGGCCGCCTGACGCCCGCGACCGTCACGTGCGCGCGCAGCGGGTCCTGATCGCCGGCTGCGGCGAGCTGGGCATATCCACCGCGGCCTGCTTGCCGGACGCCACCGTTTTCGGCCTGCGCCGCAACCCGGCCAGCCTGCCGCCGGGCATCCAGCCGGTGGCGGCCGACCTGCTGACGGGCGAGGGCTTCAGCGACCTGCCCGAGGCGATCGACACCGTGCTCTACGCGCCGACCCCGTCGGTGCGCAGCGAGGAAGGCTACCGCGCGATCTACGTCCACGCGCTGGAACGCCTGCTGCACGCATTGCCGCAGCCTGCCGGATCGCTGCGGCTGGTCTACGTGTCCAGCACCGCGGTTTACGGGCAGGATGGCGGCGAATGGGTGGACGAGGGCAGCACCACGGCGCCTGCCGGCTTCAACGGGCGGGTGCTGCTGGAAGGCGAGCGCCTGGCCGCCAGCCTGGTGCGGGACACCAGCGTACTGCGGTTGTCCGGACTTTACGGCCCCGGGCGCCACTGGCTGCTGCGCCGGGTGCGCGCGGGCGAGGCCTTGCTGCCCGGCGAGCACTGGACCAATCGCATTCACCTGGACGATGCGGCCGCGCTGGCAGCCTTGCTGGTGCGTGCCGCGAGCGTTCCGCCACGCGTGATCGGGGTGGACGACACGCCGGCGACCGAGCGCGAGGTGCTGGACTGGATCGCGCAGCGGCTCGGCCTGCCGCCGCTGCCCGAGCAATTTGGCGGCGCCTTGATCGGCGGCAAACGGCTCTGCAATCGATTGGCCCGATCATTGGGCTGGCAGCCCCGCTATCCTTCGTATCGGGACGGCTATACGTCTGTACTTCCAGGAAGCGCGCATCCATGAGTCTGCTGTTCGAGGCCTTCACCCATTTCCGTGACCTGCAGGAGCGCGCCCGTGGCGCCGGGGATCCGGAGCCCACTGCGATGACCCTGGCCACCGCTGACGGCCGCGGCCGGGTGTCTGCACGCACCGTGCTGCTGAAGGAACTGGACGGGCGCGGTTTCGTCTTCTACACCAACTTCGAGAGCAACAAGGGCCGCCAGATCCTGGCGCACCCGCAGTGCGCCCTGCTGTTCCTGTGGAAGACCCTGGACCGCCAGGTGCAGGTCAAGATCGAAGGCGTGGCGGAACCGGTCACGCATTGCGAGGCCGACGCCTACTTCGCCCAGCGCCCGCGGATGTCGCAGATCGGCGCATGGGCCAGCAAACAGTCGCAGACCCTGTCCGGCCGCGACGAACTGATGGCCCGCGTGCGCGAGTTCGAGCAGCGCTTCGAAGGCCAGGACGTGCCGCGCCCGCCGCACTGGTCCGGCTTCCGCGTGGTGCCCGACATGATCGAGTTCTGGTACGGCGCCGAATACCGGCTGCACGACCGCCTGCGCTTTGAGCTGGTCGATGGCGAGTGGAGCAAGCGGGCCCTGTACCCTTGAGGTTTTGGGTGACTGCGGTGGGCGGGTGGCTGGCGGTGGCTGACTGGATCTGAGGCCGGTTGCTGGTTGTTGGTTCTTGGTTGTTGGCAGCAAAGCGCGCACGCGGCGGGCCCGTGCGAGCGGACTCTGTCCGCGATCTTTCTATCGGCTGCCGGCAAGAGATCGCGGCTGAAACCGCTCCCACAGGCTTCCGGCATGCCGGGCTGTTGCCGCCAACAACCAACAACCAACAACCAACAACCGGACTCGAAGCAACGCACCCCATGCCCGACCGCCACCCCCGCCGCATCGTCTGCCTGACCGAGGAGCCCACGGAGGTCCTGTACCGCATCGGTGAGCAGGACCGGATCGTCGGCATCTCGGGCTTCACGGTGCGCCCGCCGCAGGCGCGGCGGGAGAAGCCGAAGGTGTCGGCGTTTACCAGCGCGAAGATCGACCGCATCCTGGCGCTCAAGCCGGACCTGGCCATCGGTTTCTCCGACATCCAGGCGGACATCGCGCGTGAGCTGATCCGCGCCGGGGTGGAGGTGTGGATCAGCAACCACCGTTCGGTAGAGGGCATCCTCGGCTACACCCTGCGGCTGGGGGCGATGGTCGGCGCGGCCGGGCGCGCCGCGGCGCTGGTGGCGGAGATGGAAGCGGCGATTGCGACGGCGCGCGCCGCCGCGGCCCGTATGCCGCGTGCGCCGCGCGTCTATTTCGAGGAATGGGACGAACCGCCGATCAGCGGCATCCAGTGGGTGTGCGAATTGATCCGGATCGCCGGTGGTGAGGACATCTTTCCCGAGCGCGCGGCCTGCTCGCTGGCGCGCGACCGCATCCTGGCCGATCCCGCCGAGGTGGTGCAGCGTGCGCCGGACCTGATCATCGGCTCCTGGTGCGGCAAGAAGTTCCTGCCCGATCGGGTGGCCGCGCGGCCAGGCTGGGCGGCGATTCCGGCGGTCGCGCGCGGCGCCATCGCCGAGATCAAGAGCGCGATCATCCTGCAGCCGGGCCCGGCCGCCATCCTCGACGGCCTGCCGCTGCTGTCCAAGCTCATCGCGCAGGCCGCCTGATCCATGGACCTGTGGCTGCTGCCCACCCGCAAGCAGGTTGCCGCACTGGCGCTGCCGGGCTTCGATGCGCTGTGTGCGCGCGGCGATCCCCTGGGCGCGGCAGAACCGGGACTGGACGCGGCACTCGCCGCCGCTTTCGGCTGGCGCCAACCGGTGCCCTGGGCGGCGCTGCTGGCGGATGCGTCGGCGGACTCGGCGACACCCTGGCTGGCGGCCGACCTGGTGCATGTGCGCGCCGAGGCGCGCGGCGCGCGGGTGATGGCGCTGGCAGTCGACCAGGCCGACGACCCTGACCTGCCCGGATTGTTCGAGGCGCTGCGACCATGGCTGGCCGACGAGGCCATCGAGATGGTGCGGATCGACGGCGGCCGCGCGCTGCTTCGCTGCCCGCTCAGCCATGGCGACCCGGCCACGCTGGCGCCGGATGCCTTGCTCGGCTGCGATTTGCGCGAGGCGCTGCCGGTGGACCTGCGCTGGCAGCGGCGGCTCAACGAAATGCAGATCGTGTTGACGCAGCAGTCCTGCAACGAATCCCGTGGCGCGCGCGGGGTACCGGCCTGGAACACGCTGTGGTTCTGGGGGCAGGGCAGCGCCGACCTCTGTCCGACGCCGCCGCTGGCTGCGGTGGCGTCAGGCGATCCCCAGTTGCGCGCGCTTGCCCGCCGTTTCGGCCTGGCCTTGGTGGCGCCCAACCAGCAGGCGCCCGGCGCGGTGCTGCGCGATCTGCGCGATCCACGTCGTTTGCAGGAGGCGTGGCAGGCCGGCCTGCGTCCGGCCGATGCCGGGTTGCGCTTCGGGGACGGACACGGCTTGCGGCTGCGGCCCTGGCATCGCTGGCGCTTCTGGCGCGGGGCTGCGCGCCCGGACTGAGTTCGCTCGGGTGTGCAACCAAGGGTCTGGCAGTCACGAATCTTCGCGAACGTCTCACGTCCGTGAAGGCAGCCTTCGCTTCCCGATCCCTTCAGGCGATGGACTGCGCACACCTGCGCGCGCGTCGGTTGCCACAGCGAGCCGTTGCCATGACCGACTCCGCCCTGCCGCGCACTGCCGTAGACCGTTTCCTCGCTGGCGTCGAACGCGCCGGCAATGTGCTGCCGCACCCGGCCACGCTGTTCTTCCTGCTGACCTTGTTCGTGATCCTCGTCAGCGCGATCGCGGCGCAGTTCGACCTCAGCGTGATCCACCCCAAGACCGGTGAAGCGGTCACACCGGTCAACCTGCTGAGCGCCGAGGGCCTGCAGCGGATCATGGGCAGCCTGGTGACCAACTTCACCAGTTTTGCGCCGTTGGGCACGGTTCTGGTGGCCCTGATCGGCATCGGCGTCGCCGAGCACAGTGGCCTGATCGGCGCCTGTTTGCGCATCGTCGTGCTGAACGCGCCGCGCGTACTGCTGACGCCCATCGTGGTGTTCGCCGGCGTGATGTCGAACATGGCCAGCGAGATCGGCTATGTGCTGCTGGTGCCGCTGGCGGGCTTGTTGTACCTGTCGGCCGGGCGCCATCCGATCCTCGGCATCGCGGCTGCCTTCGCCGGCGTGTCCGGCGGCTATTCGGCCAACCTTCTGCTCGGGACTATCGATCCGCTGCTGTCCGGCCTGTCGCAGGAGGCCGCGCGGATCGTCGATCCGGCCTACCACGTGAGCCCCGCGGCCAACTTGTTCTTCATGCAGGCGTCGACACCCATCGTGACGCTGCTCGGCTGGTTCGTGACCGAGAAGATCGTCGCGCGGCGGTTTCCGGACGGCAACTACGGCAAGGGCGACGAGAAGATCGAGCCGTTGTCGCCCGCCGAGAAGCGCGGGCTGGCCTATGCCGTCGCGGCCACCCTGGGTCTGACGATCCTGGTGCTGCTGGCGACCGTCCCGGCCAACGGCGCCCTGCGTATTGCCGGCGAGCCCGATCTGCTCAAGGCGCTGGCGCCCTTCCTGCACGGCATCGTCGCGCTGATCTTCATTGCCGGCGCGCTGGTGGGCATCGCTTACGGTGTCGGCGCAGGGACCATCCGCAGCGATGTCGACGTCATCAAGGGCATGAGCAAGAGCATGGAGACGCTCGGCTCCTACCTCGTGCTGGTGTTCTTCGCCGCCCAGTTCGTCGCCCTGTTCAACTGGACCAACCTCGGCCTGATCTTTGCGGTCGAGGGTGCCGAGTTGCTGAAGGCGCTCGGCCTGCCGAAGATCCCGCTGCTGGTCGGCTTCATCCTGCTGACCGCCACGGTCAACCTGGCGATGGGCTCGGCCTCGGCCAAATGGGCGCTGATGGCGCCGGTGTTCGTGCCGATGTTCATGCTGCTTGGCTATTCGCCCGAGGTGACCCAGACCGCCTACCGCGTCGGCGATTCGGTGACCAACATCATCTCGCCGATGATGAGCTACTTCGCGCTGATCATCGCCTTCCTGCAGCGCTACGAGCCCAAGGCCGGCATCGGCACCGTGGTCGCGACCATGATCCCGTACTCGATCGCCTTCCTGATCGGATGGTCGTTGCTGTTCGCGCTCTGGATCCTGATGGGCTGGCCGCTGGGGCCTGGCGCAGGGCTGACGTACACGCCGGGCGGCTGAGGCCTGCCGCTCCCGAGACCGGTGCCGGAAGGCATTGCCTTTTCGGGGCTGCCTTCCTTTACACCGGTGCGCCGCTCCCGCAGGATTCCGGCGGGACCGAGGAGGCCCGCTCCGGTGCTGTTCGAGAACGTCTTGCTGCCGTATTTCCGTCGTGCTTCCCGGCGCGCGATGGATTTCGACGCGGGTCGGGCCCTGGCGCCGGTACCGCCACCCGGCAGCAGTGCTTACCTTTACGTCCACGTGCCGTTCTGCGTCTCGCTGTGCCCGTTCTGTTCCTTTCACCGGGTGGCCTGGCGCGAGAGCAAGGCGGCGCGCTACTTCGCCGCGCTGCGCCGCGAGATCCTCACCTACCGTGACGCGGGCTTCAGTTTCACCGGCGTCTATGTGGGCGGTGGCACGCCCACCGTCGCCCCGGGCGAACTGGCCGACACGCTGGCGCTGGTTCGCGAGTCCTTCCCGATCCGGGAAATCTCGGTCGAGACCAATCCGAGTGACCTGACCGATGCGGTCCTGGACATGCTGGTGCAAGCTGGCGTGAGTCGCTTGTCGGTGGGTGTGCAGAGCTTCGACGACGGCCTGCTGCGGGAGATGGAGCGCTACGACAAGTACGGCAGTGGTGCGCAGATCCAGGCGCATCTGGAAAGTGCGCGCGGCCGTTTCGCCACCCTCAATGTGGACATGATTTTCAACCTGCCGCACCAGACGTCGGAGATCCTTGAGCGCGATATCGACGGGGTGCTTGCATCGGCCGCCAACCAGGTGTCGTTCTACCCACTGATGACCAGCGACAGCGTACGCCGCAAGATGACGGCGAAGATGGGCCGGCTCGATCGGCGTCGCGTCCGCGGCTATTACCGGCGCATCCTCGATCGCCTGCGCGGCGAGTTCAGGCCCTCGTCCGCGTGGTGTTTTTCGCGCGGCGAAGGCCAGGGGATCGACGAGTACATCGCCGACAGTGGCGACTATGTGGGCGTGGGCAGCGGTGCCTTCAGCTACGTCGATGGCGTCATGTACGCGACGACCTTCTCGCTCAACGTCTACCACGAGCTGATATCCGCAGGCCGGTCCGCGATCACGGGTAGCCGCCGGCTGGCGCAACGCGAGCGCTATCGCTACGAAATGCTGCTCAAGCTGTTCGGCCTGCGGATGGATCGCGACTGGATGCGCCAGCGTCTCGGTCCGCGCTTTGAAGCCAGCCTCGCGCCCGAACTCACCGCACTGCGGCTGGCCGGCGCGTTGCGCAAGGACGCGCGCGGCTATGCACTGACCGAGCGCGGCATGTACCTGTGGATATTGCAGATGTCGGCGTTCTTCGAGTCCGTCAATGTGTTCCGTGAGAAGATGCGCGCCCACATCGCCTCCGAACTCGATCCCGACGAGGATGTCGAAGAGATCACCGTCCCCTGGACCGGGTGACGCGCGGGACTGGTGGCGTCGGATGAGCATGGCAGCAGTTGGCCCGCCCGAAAATGCCCCTTGATTCACCCCAAAACAGAAAGGGCCGCCTCGCGGCAGCCCTAAGTGCTTCTTTTATATGGCGTCCCCACGGGGATTCGAACCCCGGTTACTGCCGTGAAAGGGCGGTGTCCTAGGCCTCTAGACGATGGGGACTTTGAATCTTGGTGGAGCCAGTCGGGATCGAACCGACGACCTCTACAATGCCATTGTAGCGCTCTCCCAGCTGAGCTATGGCCCCACGGCTGAGTCCGCCAAGATAAGAAGTTGATGGATGCTTGTCAAGCCTTGCATGCGAACTTTCATCCATTTTTCCGGGAGGCCTCGCAATTGGGCATGATCGGCGCGTCCGGACTGGGAAGCATCGGCGATGAGTGAGCGGTTCCTGCAACTCGATGTGTTTGCCAGCCGGCCGGGGGGCGGCAATCCGCTGGGTGTTGTTCTCGGTGCGCAGCACTGGTCTGACCAGGAGATGCAGGCCTTTGCCACATGGACGGACCTGGTCGAGACCACCTACGTGCTGCCGGCGACCGAGCCAGGGGCGAGCTACCGCTTGCGCATTTTTACCCCGACGCGCGAGATCGCGTTCGCCGGACACCCTACAGTCGGCAGTGCGTGCGCGGCGCTGGCTACCGGCATGGTGGAAGCGCATGACGGCGGACTGGTCCAGCAGTGCGGTGCCGGGCTGTTGCCGATCCGCCTGCGCCGGGAAGCCGGCATCGAACGCCTCTACGTGCAGGCGCCCGCCGCGGGCGTGCTGGTCAAAGGCGAGGCGGCGCGCGCGCCACTGGCGGCCATTCTTGGTAGCCTGGAACTCGGCGCATTGCCCCCGGCGCTGGTCGAAGGCGGGCGCCGCTGGTTGATGGCGGAACTTGAGGATGAGGCTGCCTTGCGCAGCTGGCAGCCGGACCACGCCGCCATCGCCGCGGTCGCCAGGGAAACCGGCAGCTTGGGCCTGTGCGTGTATGCGCGGTCGGCCGACCCGGCGCACCAGCTGGTGGTACGGGCATTTCCTGCTGGCGTCGGCATCGTCGAGGACCCAGCCTCTGGCGCCGCCAACGGCCTGATCGGCGCGTACATCGCGCAAGGCGAGCCGGACGGCCCGCTGGCACGCGGCTATCGCGTCAGCCAGGGGCGCGAAATCGGCCGCGACGCGGTGATCGACATCGAGTTCGAAGGCGCCAAGGTCTGGGTGGGCGGGCAGTCGCACATCGTCATCGATGGCGCTCTGCATTGGCCGGTGGCGCGTAGATGAAGCCGCTGTCCTGATGCTCGGTACCTTCCATCTTTTCCATCTCAAGGCCACCGCCGAGTCCGGCGGGGGCATTGAGACGGATGCGCAGGGCAAGATCGGTGCGCGAATCCGCGTTCTCGAGCGCTTCCTCGTATGAGATCCGCCCCGCGATATATAGCCGATAGAGCGATTCGTCGAAGGTCAGCATGCCCAGTTCGATGCCCTGCTTCATCGCGTCCTTGAGCAGATGGATCTCACCTTTTTCGATCAGGTCGGCGATGTACGGCGTGCGCAGCATCATCTCCATCGCCGGCAGGCGCGTGCCGTCGACACCCTTGACCAGCCGCATCGAGATCACCGCCTGCAGATTCATCGACAGATCGATCAGCAACTGGTGCCGGGCTGCGTCCGGAAAGAAGTTAACGATGCGGTCGAGTGTCTGGTTGGCGTTGTTGGCGTGCAGGGTCGACAGGCACAGGTGGCCGGTTTCGGCGTAGGCAATCGCATGCTTCATCGTCTCGCGGTCGCGGATCTCGCCGATCAGGATCACGTCCGGCGCCTCGCGCATGGCGTTCTTCAGCGCGTTCTCGTAAGACAAGGTATCCAAGCCGATCTCGCGCTGGTCGACAATCGACTTGCGATGGCGGTGCAGGTATTCGATCGGCTCCTCGATGGTCAGGATGTGCCCCGTGCGGACCTGGTTGCGGTAATCGATCATCGAAGCCAGCGTGGTCGACTTGCCGGAGCCGGTGCCGCCGACCACCAGGATCAGGCCGCGCGGCAGCATGATCAGGTCCTTGAGCTTCGCCGGCAGGTTCAGCTGCTCCAGTCCTGGAATCTCCGAGCTGATGTAGCGGACCGCGAAAGCGACATCCCCGCGCTGGCGATACACATTGACGCGGAAGCGGCCGACATCCGGTAATGGCACCGCCAGATTCATCTCCAGCGTGGCTTCGTATTCCTTCTGCTGCTTGTCGCTGAGGATCGAGTAGGCCATCTTGCGCACCTGCTCGCCGTTCAGTGCCAGGTCGCCAATATGGACCGTGTTGCCCTCGATCTTGATCGACGGCGGCGCTCCAGCGCTGAAGAAGCAGTCAGACGCCTTCTGCTTGGCCATCAACCTCAGGTAATCGGTGAGTTCCCACATACGCGCCCCTCAGCCCAGCTTGATTGATAACGCTGGCGCGGATGATCCGGTTTGATCTGGATCCAGTCGCGGCGCGAGACGCAGGCGCAAGCTGGGCGTATCCGGCATGCGCATGCTTGCCACGAACGTTACCATCGCTTCCGCAGTTCCTGCTCAGCTTGATCGAGGTGGTGCCATGGGATTTTCCTTCAGTGCGGAACAGCGCGATCGCCTGTTGGCCTCGTTGGGGCGGAGCGACAGCGGCGCCTGGCACCTGACCGAGGATGTGGAGCTGGCGCTGGATGCCCATGGTCGGGCGGAGCTGACCGCCGATCCCGCCGGCAGATCCGGCAGCTTGCTCGCGCGGACGCGCGAGTTGACGGCGGACTTGCGCCAGGAGCTGTACGCCTTGCCGGAACGTGCCCGGCAGCTCGCCGCACTGGGCGAAATCGACGAGAGCGATGCCGAGGACCTGGTGCGCCTCGCCCACGCTGGCGGCGAGGCATTGGAGCGGCTGGGTGTGCGCGTGGCTCAGTTGATGGTACCGCAGGTCGCCCCTGCGCATGGTCCACATGCGATGGCAGAGCGATTCGTCGGTGCCCTGGGGCAGGCATATCGCAACCGGCTGAACATCAAGCCCACCAGCGACGAGAAAGGCGCCTTTCGCCACTTCCTCGACACCGTGATCGAACTGGTCGGCAAGCGCCATTCGGATATCGACGAGTTGTCGCATCTGCTGACCGAGGCGCGCCTGGCCGAAATCCTGGCCCGGGATCACTGACACGGTTGGCGAACTCCGCTGTTTTATGGTGGATTTCGCCGAGCAGCTTCGATTGATTCCCCGGTTCGCGGCCTCGCAGAGCGCTCGGACCCTGGCGCGGAAGTTGCGAAGTTCCTCCCGAGGCGCCCGATTCCGGGGCGCAGTCTGCGGAGGTATTCGATGAGTGCAGGACGCGGTTCCGCCGGAAATGTGATTGCCGCGCTGGCGAGCTTCTTCATCGCCGGGCTGGGTCAGTTGCTGCAGGGGCGCCTGCTGGCGGCAATCGTGCAGTTTGTCCTGGCCGCGGTGCTCTGGCTGGTGTTCCTGGGCTGGATTGTCCACCTGTGGTCGATCCTGGACGCCGCCCTGTACGAGCCGCCGCGGCGCTACTACTGCTGCTGAACGGTCACCCCGGTCCGGGCCGGAACGCCCGGGCCGCTCCGCCAGTGCCCGCGAGGTAATCGCGGGCCTGGTCGATGGCTTCATGGGTTCCGGCCAGCACCAGGATGTCGCCGCCGTTCAGGACCTGCTTGCCGTCAGGCGTCAGCACGGCATCCTCGCCACGGCGGATCGCCAGCACGGTGGCTGCAGTGACGGCGCGCAGGTTGATCTCGCCAAGGGTGCGCCCGATCCAGCGGTTGCCCGGTGTCAGAACGAACGGAGCCAGGTCGCCCAAGCCAGGCAACAGTTGTTCCATCTGGTCGAGTGCCTGCTCCTGCTCGTGGTCGCTGGCTCCCGGCACGGCGACCGCAGCCACCAGCGCCTCCGCGCCAGCGCGCACATGTCCCTGCAGCTGCGTCGCGCTGCGCCAGAATGCGTAGGCCGCCACCACCAGCAGCAGCGGCAATGCGCCGCGCACGCCCGGCACAAAGGGCTGCAGCAGGGCCAGGCAGGGCAGGGCGACGAGCAGCATCAGGCCGAGTTGCAACGCAACGACGAATGCACGTCGCGGTGCTTGGGCAAAGTCGACCACGCCCTCGGGCACCGGCGGCAGCGCTTCCAGCGCGAGCTTGCGGCCGAGTGCGCGGATCAGCCGGAACAGGCCGAGCGCCATCGGCATCGCCAGCGCGATGAAGCCGAAGGCGACGATCCAGCTGGCGAAATCGGCGACCGCCGGCAGCTTGCCGCGCAGGTACCGCGCGACCTCGTCCGCGCCAGCCCCGGCGGCGATCAGCACCGCGACCAGCAGCGTTGCATCGAGCACGATCAGGCCCAACAACCGCCCGGCGCGGCTGCGTAGCGACCCGCGCTGGCGCGCTGCGGCGAGCTGCTCGATCCAGCTGCCGTAAAGCGCGACGAAAGTCTGCACCGGGCGCGGCAGGCGGCCGTCGATCCATTCGCCGACGCGCGCCGAATGCTTGACCGCAAAGGGCGTCAGCAGCGTGGTTACGCAGGAGACGCCGACGGCAATCGGGAACAGGGTGGAATCGACCGCCCCGAGTCCAACGCCGAGCCCCGCGATGATGAAGGAGAATTCGCCGATCTGGCCCATCGCCAGCCCTGCCTGCGCTGAAGGTTTCACTGCGCTGCCGGTGGCAAAAAAGCCGACGGCAACGCCGAGGAACTTGCCGCCGACCACCAGCGCCGAGAAAAGCGCAATCCAACCGCTCTGTGCGATCAGTTGCGCGGGGTCGATCGATAGCCCGATGGACACGAAGAACACTGCGGTGAAGACGTCGCGGAGCGGCCGCACCTGGGTGGCGATGCGTTTGGCCTCACCGGACTCGGCCACCAGGCAGCCGGCGAGGAAGGCGCCGAGCGCGACCGAGTATTCGAAGCGCTGGGCTGCCAGCGCCGCAGCGAAGCACACGCCCACGGCCGTCACCAGCGTGGTTTCGGGGCGCTTGAGCGAGACCACGAAGCGGATCAGCCGAGGCACCACCAGCAGGCCAACCAGCATCAGCACCGACAGAAAGATCCCGAGCCGGCCGGCAGCCGCGGCCAGGCCGGAAAAGTCCAGGCTGCGGGTGGTCGCCAGCGTGGTCAGCAGCGCGATCAGCAGGATCGCGAAAATGTCCTCGATCACCAGCGTGCCGAAGATCTGCTCGCGGATGCGCGGCCCCACCCGGTGCTCCTCGAAAGTGCGCGCGATGATGGTGGTCGACGAGATCGACAGCATCGCGGCGAGGAAGGCGCATTCGATCGGTGTGAAGCCGGCGAGCCGGCCGGCGAGGTAGCCGAGGAACAGCATCAACCCCATCTCGACCAGCACCACCGCGAATCCGCGGGGCCCGACCTCGGCAAGCTTGCGCAGCGACAGTTCCATGCCGATGTAGAACATCAGCAGGATCACGCCAAGTTCCGACAGGGTGGCGATGATCGCGGTGTCCGCCACCAGCAGTGACGGCGCATGCGGCCCGATCAGTACCCCGGCCAGCAGGTAGCCGAGCACCACCGGCAGGCGCAGGCGCTGGCACAGCACCGTGGTCGCCGCGGCGACGCACAACACCACGGCCAGGCTTTCGAGGAAATGCGAGTCGGCGTGCATGCCTCGATATTAGGCATGCCGGATGGCTCACGTCACCGCCGAGTCCGGCGTGCGGACCCGAGAGCGCTGCATGAAGTGGCGGGCCCGGAGGGACTCGAACCCCCGACCACCTGGTTCGAAGCCAGGTGCTCTATCCAACTGAGCTACGGACCCACATGGAAAATGCTACTTGGCGGTGGCTCAGTCGGATAGCCGCACCAGACTCGGCCATCCTGGCCTCGCCAGGTGCGTCCCGCCTCGGGCTCCTGCCCTCGGCGCTCACCGGGGCGCGGCAAGCCGCGCCCCGGAGTGCCTCGCAACAGCCTCAGCCCGCATTCCCCTTGGCCAGCGCGCTGTGCTTCTTGCCGTAGAGGAAATACACAACCAGGCCGATGACCGCCCAGATCAGGAACATGGCCTCGGTGTTGCCGCTCAGGTTGAAGAACAGGAACACGCAGCCGGCCATCGCCAGCGGGCACACCACCCACACGAACGGGGTGCGGAAGGCGCGGTAGCGGTCGGGCTGGGTGCGCCGCAGGATCAGCACCGCTGCGGCCACCAGGAAGAAGGCGAACAGCGTGCCGCTGTTGGAGATGTCGGCCAGGATGCCGACCGGGAACGCGGCGGCGAAGGCGGACACGGCCACCGCGGTGATCAGGGTGATCACGTGCGGGGTGTGGAACTTCGGGTGAACCTTCGAGAACACCGCCGGCAGCAGGCCATCACGCGACATCACGAAGAAAATGCGGGTCTGGCCGAAGATCATCATCAGGATCACCGAAGGCAGCGCCAGGCCAGCGGCCAGCGCGATCGCGTTGCCGGTGCCGGCGAAGCCGAGCGAGCGCAGGATGTGGGCCAGCGGCTCGCCGGTGCAGACCAGTGCCTCGGAGCCCTTGCAGGCCGCGATCATTTCGGGGCTGCCCGGATGCAGAGCCACGCCATCGGCACCCACCATCGGCTGCGCACCCATCGCGCCCACCGCGCCATAGCCCACCAGCAGGTAGAAGATGGTGCAGACCGCGAGCGATCCGATCAGGCCGATCGGCACGTTGCGCTGCGGGTTCTTGGTCTCCTCCGCCGCGGTGGAAACGGCATCGAAACCCACGTAGGCGAAGAAGATCGAGGCGGCCGCCGCGTACACGCCGAACATGCCGGTCGGCAGGAAGGGTTCGAAGTTCTCGACCTTGGCGGCCGGCACGGCGATGGCGATGAACGCGGTCAGCGCCAGGATCTTGATCGCCACCAGGATGGCGTTGACCACCGCACTCTTGCTGGTGCCGATGACCAGCAGGCCGCTGATGACCCAGACAATGATGAAGGCGAGCAGGTTGAACGAGCCGCCGTCGTAGGGGCCCGCCCGCAGCGCCTCGGGTAATTCCCATCCGACGCTGATGAGCAGGCCGTTCATGTACTTGGACCAACCCACGGCCACGGCACCGGCCGCCACGGCGTACTCGAGGATCAGTGCCCAGCCGACGATCCAGGCGAGCAACTCGCCCATCACGGCGTAGGTGTAGGTGTAGGCGCTGCCCGAGACCGGCACCATCGCGGCGAGCTCGGCATAGGCCAGTGCCGCCAGCGCGCACACCACCGCCGCGATGACGAAGGAGATCATCATGCCGGGGCCGGCCTTCTGCGCGGCCTCGGAGGTCAGCACGAAGATACCGGTGCCGATGATCGCGCCGATGCCGAGCATGGTCAGCTGCAGCGCGCCCAGCTGGCGCTTGAGACTCTTCTTGGCCGCTGTCTCCAGGATCTGGTCGAGCGGTTTGACGCGCCAGAAAATCATCGATGCTTCCCCTCGTTTGAACCGGCGACCCGGCAGCCTGAGCTTACCGCCGCCGGTGGATGGTGGAGGCCCAGCACGAGCCATCACGCGAACCCTGCGAGGGCGCGCGCCTGAGCCGTGGCTGAACCATTGCGGGCGGTAACATACGGCAGCCCCCATGGGGCGGCAAGCACGAAGGAGGCAGGCATTGGAAGAGGGCGGGATCCAGACCATCGTCGAATCCCTGGCGCTGTTCGGCAGCGAATATCCCGAGCAGGCGGAAGAGGCAGCGCGCTTCATCGCATTCGCGCGCAGCGGCGATGACGTCTGCCTGCGCAGCCGTCGCGACGGTCATTTCACCGCGTCCTGCTGGCTGATCTCGGCCGATGGCGAGCGCGTGCTGCTGACGCACCACCGCAAGCTCGGGCGCTGGCTGCAACTCGGCGGACATGCGGACGGCGACCATGACCTCGCGCGCGTGGCCTGGCGCGAGGCGCTGGAGGAGTCCGGGTTGTCCGAGCTGGTCGTTGAGCGGCGCGTCTTCGATATCGACGCGCACCTGATCCCGGCGCGCGGCGATGAACCCGAGCACGTCCATTGGGATGTCCGTTACATCGTGCATTGCCGCGGCAGCGAGGAATTCGCCGTCTCGGAGGAATCGCTGGCACTGGCCTGGGTGGCGGTCTCCGACGTGCTCCGCTCTCCCGATGCCTCGCTGCGACGGATGGCCGAGCGCTGGCAGCAGCGGCGCGGCCTTGTCTTGCCGCAAACCATCGGCAACACGAAGAGCTAAGCTCTACGGCAAAGGAGGACACCGTGAGCCTGGCGTACATCTCCCATCCTGATTGCCTGCGCCACGAAATGGGGCAGGGACATCCTGAGTGTCCGGCGCGGCTGCGTGCCATCGAGGACCGCCTGACCGCCGCTGGCGTATTCGACTGGCTGCGCCACGTCGAGGCGCCCGAGGCGCCGACGATCGCCTTGCAGCGCGCGCACAACGCGCTGTACCTGGCTGAGCTGGATGCCGCATCGCCGGCAACCGGCTACACCCACGTGGACCCCGACACCTACATGAATCCGTACACCCTGCGCGCGGCGCGGCGGGCGGCGGGTGCGTTGCTCCGCGCGGTGGATGGCGTCATCGGCGGCGAGTTCGCGCGCGCCTTTTGCGCGGTGCGGCCCCCCGGCCACCATGCCACACGCGGCGAGGCGATGGGCTTCTGCTTCTACGACAACGCCGCAGTCGGGGTGCTGCATGCGCTGGAAGTGCACGGCCTGGCGCGTGTGGCGCTGGTGGATTTCGACGTGCACCATGGCAACGGCAGCGAGCACATCCTGGCGGGCGATGAGCGCGTGCTGATGGTGTCCACCTTCCAGCACCCGCTGTACCCGGCTTCGGGCGTCGATCCGCTTGGCGAGAACATGGTCAATGTCCCGCTGCCGCCGTATTCCGATGGCGCGGCGCTGCGCGGGGCGGTGACCCGCGAGTGGCTGCCGGCGCTGGAGCGCTTCCGCCCGCAGTTGATCGTGATCTCGGCCGGGTTCGACGCCCACCGCGACGACGACATGTCGCAGCTGCTGTGGACCGAAGCGGATTACGCCTGGGTCACGCAACAACTGGTCGATGTCGCCCAGCGGCATTGCCACGGGCGCATCGTGTCCACCCTGGAGGGCGGCTACGACCTGAACTCGCTGGCGCGCAGCGTGCTGGCGCACGTCAAGGTCCTCGGTGGTTTCGACTGATCCTTTGCTCGGCGCGGGCGATGGTTAGATAGCCGCCATCGCCGTCCCGGTCCGGAGGGAGCAGGGACGGCAGCCATCATCGGAAACCGTATGGACAAGCATTCCCTCACGCCTTTGTTCGACCCGGAGCACATCTGGGTGCTGCACGCCGCAGGCAGTCCGGAATTGGCTCTGGCGCAGGAGCTGCTCGCCGACCGTGTGGCCAGCGGCCAGCTGCGTTTCGACACACTGACACCCGCGCTGCTGGCCGCCGACGCCCCGCCGATACGCGCCGACGTGGTCTGGCTGCTGATGGACATGGTCGGCGTATGCCACGCGATTCCCGCGCTCGCACGCTGGCAGTTGCGCCTGGCACTGCTGAGCGGAGCGGCCGAGGACGCCGTCGCCGTCGAGCACATGCTGACTCTCGCGCGTACCCATGGCGTGCGCGTGCTGGGCCCGGATACCCTCGGCCTGCAACGCCCGGCGCGCGGTCTCAACCTGAGCCTGCTCGGCCCGATGCCGCCGGCCGGCAGCGTGGCTTTCGTGGCGCAGTCCGGTTCGCTTGCGGCTTCCACCGTCGACTGGGCCCTCGATCAGGGCGTGGGCTTTTCCGCGGTGGTGACCATCGGCGACCAGCGCGACATCGACCTTGCCGACGTGCTCGATTTCCTCGCCAGCGATCCGGCTACCGAGAGCATCGTGCTCTACCTCGAAGGCGTGCGCGAGCCGCGCAGCTTCCTGTCGGCACTGCGCGCGGTGGCCACGGTCAAACCCGTGGTGGTGCTCAAGGCCGGGCGCCACCCGGCCACCGCGGCCGCGGCGCAAACGCATTCGCGCGCGCTGGTTGGCGACGACGATGTGTTCGACGCGGCCCTGCGCCGCGCCGGCGCGGTGCGCGTGCGCTTCTTCGTGCAGCTGTTCTCGGCGGTCAAGTGCCTGGCTTCGCGCTACCGGCCCACCGGCAAGCGCCTCGCGGTGATCGCCAACGGCGGCGGTCCTGGCGTTCTTGCAGCCGATTGGGCCCAGGACAGCGGCCTGGCGCTGGCGCAGCTGTCCCCGGCCACCCTGGAGCATCTGCACACGTTGGCCCCGGAGGGCAGTTCGGCCAATCCGCTCGATATCGGTGAGCGGGTATCGGCAGGCACATTCGCCGAGGCCGTGCGCGTGGTCATGGAGGATGCCGGTGTCGACGGCGTGCTCGCGCTGTTCGCACCCAAGGCCGATCGCGACCCGCTGGTCTACGCGCAGGGCCTGGTCGATCTGCGCGAACGCTTTCGCAAGCCACTGATCGCCTGCTGGCTCGGCGACCGCCGCGTGCTGGAGTCGCGCGCGCTGCTGGCGCGTTCGCGGATCCCGACCTTCCGCACGCCGGAGCCGGCGGTGGACGCCTTCGGCAACCTCGCCAGCTTCTACCGCAACCAGCAGCTCAGCTGGCAGACGCCACCGGCGCTGGCCGAGGGCGAACCGCCGGACCTGGACAGTGCGCGTCTGCTGCTGGCGCAGGTCGCGGCATCCGGGCGCGAGATGCTCTCGGAGATGGAGTCGAAGGCATTGCTCGCGGCTTTCCACATCCCGGTGGCACGCACCCTGCTGGCGCGCACGCCGCAGGAGGCCACCCTGATCGCGCAGCAGCTCGGCTTTCCGGTGGTGCTCAAGGTCAGCTCGCCGGATATCGCGCACAAATCCGATGTCGGCGGCGTCATGCTCGACATCCGCGGTGCGCGCCAGTTACAGCTGGCGTGGCAGGAGCTGATCGACGGCGTGCGCGAACGCGCTCCGCAGGCGCGCATCGACGGCATTGCGGTGGAACCGATGGTGGCGCCGCGCCACGGGCGCGAGATCTATATCGGCGTGGTCAGCGACGCGCTGTTCGGCCCGGTGATCCTGTTCGGCGCCGGCGGGCGCACGGTGGAGGTCTATTCGGACCGCGCGATGGAGCTGCCGCCGCTGAACCGTTTCCTCGCGCGGCGGCTGATCGAACGCTCGCGCGCCTCGCGCATGCTCGGTCGCTGGCGCGGGGCAGGCGAGGCCGACATCGACGCGGTCGAGGCGGTCCTGCTGCGCGTGTCGGAACTGGTGTGCGAGTTGCCGGAAGTGGCCGAGATCGACCTGAACCCGCTGATCGTCGACGAGCACGGCATCACGGTGGTGGATGCGCGCATCGTGCTCAAGCGCGGCCACCGCACGCCGGAACTTGAATACGGGCACATGGCGATCATGCCGTACCCGAGCCGGCTGGAAACCGCGCTGGTGCTGCGCGATGGCAGCGCCTGCCTGTTGCGCGCGATCCGTCCCGAGGATGCGCCGACCCTGCAGGAGTTCGTGCGCGGACTGTCCGAGGAAGCGCGCTATTTCCGCTTCGTCGCGAGTGTCAAGGAGCTGTCGCCGCGGCAGTTGGCGCGCTATACCCAGATCGACTACTGGCGCGACATGGCGCTGGTGGCGGAGGTCGATACACCGGCGCCTGCAAGCGCAGCCGACGAGGCAGCGACCACGGCGCGACGATTCGCCGGGGTCGCGCGCTACATGCTCAATGCCGACGGGCGCACTTGCGAGTTCGCAATCGCCATCGGCGACGCCTGGCAAGGCAAGGGGCTGGGCCGCCAGCTGATGCAGTCGCTGATGGATGTCGCCCGCGGCCGCGGCCTGACCCACATGGAAGGCATGGTGCTGGCGCGGAACACCAAGATGCTGGGACTGATGCAGCGCCTGGGCTTCAGCGTACGCCCGGACCCCGAGGATGCATCGATGGTGCTGGTGGGGCGTGAGCTTTAAGTGCGGGGGGAGGTGAAGCGGGGAAGGGTGAAGCGGGGCAAGGTGAAGCGGGGCAAGGTGAAGCGGGGCAAGGTGAAGCGGGGCAAGCATGTCCCCTTGCCCCCTGACCCTCGCCCCGCTTCTCAGCCTCTAGTCAGTCCGTCGCGCGCGTCTGAAGGTCTTCGGCTGGATTCTGCTTGGATCGCAGCAAGCATGTCCTCTTGCCCCGCTTCTCAGCTTCGAATCAGTCCGTCGCGCGCGTCTGAAGGTCTTCGGCTGGATTCTGCGTGGATCGCAGCAAGCATGTCCCCTTGCCCCCTGACCCTCGCCCCGCTTCTCAGCCTCTAGTCAGTCCGTCGCGCGCGTCTGCAGATTCAGGTCGTCGGCCGGATTGCGGCTGGCCAGGCGCACGCGGTTGCGGCCCTCGCGCTTGGCGCGGTACAGCGCGCGATCGCTGGCAGCGATCCACTCGTCCGCGGTGTTGAACAGCTGCGGACCGAGCATCGCAACGCCGATGCTGCCGCTGCAGCGGATCAGACGGGCATCCCAGGGCACCTCGTTGTCGAGCCGATGGCGCAGGCGTTCGGCGACTTCCAGGGCCTGGGCCTCGTCGATCGCCTCGGCCACGACGATGAACTCCTCGCCACCCCAGCGCCCGAGCAGCGCATTCTCGGGCAGGGTGGCGCGCATGCGCTCGGCACAGGCCTTGAGCACCGCGTCGCCGGCCTGGTGGCTGTGGCGGTCGTTGATCTGCTTGAAGTGGTCGAGGTCGATCAGCATCAGGCAGCCGCTGCCGCCGATGCGGCCGCGCTGCCAGGCCAGCTCGATCCGCCGCATCACCGCGTGCCGGTTGGCGACACCGGTCAGCGCATCGGTAGTCGCCATCTGCTCCAGGCGTTCGGTGGTCTGCAGCAGCGCCGAGTGCAATTGCGCCAGCTGGTCGCGGTTGGCGCGCAGCTCGGCGTTGGTCCGGCGCATCGTGTGTACCCGCCAGAAGAGCACACCCAGAACCGCTGACAAGGCGATCAGGCCGCTGATCAGGGCGAGCCCCAGGTAGCGCTGGCGCGTCAGCCGCAGGTCCTTGATCTGGTTCTCGTGGGTCAGCGCCTGGCGTTCAAGTTCGGTGCGTTCCTGTTCCAGGCTGGCCTCGAGCACGGCGATGCGTCGGCCGGCCATGTCCATCGCCAGTTCCTTGTCGAGCTTCTGGTGCGCCTTGCGCGTGACGTAAGCGCTGGCGGCATCGCCCAGGCCCAGTTCGAGGTCGGCCACCACATCCAGCGCCGCGCGCTCGAGGATGCGGTCGCCGATCCTGCGCGCGCCCTCCAGCGTCCCGCGCGCCTGGGCGAGGAGTTCGGCCGATGCCCCGCGCGCGCCGTAGACACGCACGCGGCTGAGGCCCAGCAAGACCTGGTCGCGCACTGCGACGCGGTCGTATTCGGCCCATGCACGGTCCACCCAGCGGCGCGCATCCGCCCATTGGCCGCGCACCAACTGCAGGTCGGCCATGCGGCTGTACGCGTTGACCTTGTTCGGCGCGTTGCCGGACTCCTCGGCCATCTTCACCGCGTCTTCGATGTAGCGCGCTGCCTCGTCGAAGCGCTCCATGTTCATCAGCGAGATGCCGAGTTCCGCGGTCAGGATGATCGCCTCGCGGTGGTTGCGCTGCTGGATCTGGGTCAGCGCCTCGCGCAGGTATTCGGTGCCGCGCTCCTCGTCGTCAAGATTGCGATAGAGCACGCCGAGCAGGCGCAGGCTGCGCGCAATTTCAGGCTGGTTGCGCACCTTGCGCGCCAGCGCCAATGCCTCGTTGTGCACCAGCGCGGCATCGCTGAAGCGACCGGTACGCCCATGCAGCATGCCGATCGAATTCAATTGGTGCGCCAGCCACAGGCTTTCATTGCGCTGGCGTTGCATCTTGGCGCCGGCTTCGAAGGCCGCCAGCGCAAGGTCGAAGTGCCCGCGCTTGCGCTCCAGCACACCCTGGTGGTGCACCGTCAGCATTTGCCAGTCCGGATTGGGCGTGCGCGCCTGCAGCGCCTGCATCTGGTCCAGTGCGGCCGCGGCGTCGTCAAGACGGCTGCGATTCGAGTAGACCACCGCCGCAAGCGTCAGCACGGCAAAGCGCAGGTCGGGCACGGCCAGGTTGATGCTCGTGCGTTCGAGTTCTCCGAGCAGGGCGAAGACGGTCGCTTCGTGCTCGAGCTCGTTTTCCAGTTCGATCAATGCCAGCGTGGCCCAGGCGCGCGCGACCTCGTCGCTGGCCTGGTCGCGCAGGGCAATCGCGCGATCGCGCAGTTCGCTGGCGCCGGCATCGTAGTTCCAGCGCAGCGCATGCACCGCCGGTGGCTGGGATGGAAAGCTCTCCGCTGGAACGGGCGGTTCGGCCCGCGCGCCAAAGGCCAGCAGCATGCAGATCCAGAGCAGCCAGGAGACGACGGGCAGGCGCATTGTTTCAGTATGCGCTCGCGGCTGCTGTCTGAGGTTGGCTGCGTTTCGTCACCGATCTGCACACGGCGAGTGGCCCTGGGATGCTCCTTTCAACCACGGACGTCCGGCTGGAACCGGGACATCAGCAATGTTTCATTTGCCGAGCAGGATCTCGAGCACGAACTTGCTGCCGAAGAAGGCCAGCAGCAGCACCAGCATGCCCGCCAGGGTCCAGTTGACCGCGGTGCGTCCGCGCCAGCCGAAACGCCAGCGCCCGAACACGAGCAAGCCAAAAACCACCCAGGCCAGCAGCGTCAGCACGGTCTTGTGCACCAGGTGCTGCGCCATCCAGTCATCGATGAACAAGGCCCCGCTGAGCACTGTCAGGGTCAGCAGGGCGAAGCCGGCGACGATGTACTGGAACAGGAGATCTTCCATCGCCGACAACGGCGGCAGCGCACGCAGCATCGGTCCCAGTCGCTTGCGCCGCAGGCTGCGCTCCTGCCAGGCCACCGCCAGCGCCTGCAGCGCAGCGATGCTGAGCAGGGCGTAGGCAGACAATGCGATGACGACATGCAGGCGGATCTGCCAGCCGCTGATCGACACCGCGCCCCGCGGCGCCAGCACCCCGGCGATCGCCGAAACCATCGCAATCGGCCAGATCATCGCCAGCAGCAGGCGCGCGCGCGAACCGCCATGTACCGCGGTCATCACCACCGCCATCGCCCACGCCACCAGCGACAGCGCGCGAAAGAAACTGGTGTCGATCGGCGATCCGAGCAGCGTCGGTAGGAACACCAGCGCCGCGTGCGCGCCGAGACCGGCAATCCCGCAGGCCATCACCCAGCGCGGCCCAAGCAGAGCGCGCTCGCCCAGCGCCCCCTGCAGCAGCAGCCAGGTGCCGGCGAGGTAGCCCAGGGTAGTGATCGCGAGCAAGAGGGTGTCGAGCATGCGCGGATGATGGCATGGAGGGCGCCAGATTGACGCGGGCAGGTGCTGGCTGTTGCCGGATCGCGAGTGGTGGCGCAGGTCAATCTTGATTGTGGCGGCCGCTCAGGCGTGCATCAGGTACCAGCGCCAGTCCTGCTCGCCGACCTCGCTCATGAACTGGCTCATCTCGGCGTACTTGATGGCGAGGTAGACGCGGACGAAGTCTGCGCCTAGCGATTCGCGGGCCCAGTCCGAAGCCTCCAGCGCGCGCAATGCGGTCAGCCAGTCGGTGGGCAGCCGCTCGCGATCCTGCGCATAGCCGTTGCCAACGATCGGTTCGCCGGGGTCGATCTGGCCGCGGATACCGCTGTGGATCCCGGCAAGCACCGCGGCGGCGGCGAGGTAGGGATTGGCGTCAGCGCCGCAGATGCGGTGCTCGACATGCCGGCTGGCCGCCGGACCGCCCGGGACGCGCAGCGACACCGTGCGGTTGTTGACGCCCCATGAGAGCGCGGCCGGCGCATAGCTGTTCGCCTGGAAGCGCCGGTAGGAGTTGGCGTGCGGCGCGAACAGCGCGAGCGATTCACGCAGGTGGCGCAGCATGCCGCCGATCGAATGCCGCAGCAGCGGCGTGCCGGCGGGGTCCTCGCTGGCATAGAGGTTGTTGCCCTCGCGGTCGGCCAGGCTGACATGCAGGTGCAGGCCGCTGCCGGCGCGCGCGGCGAACGGCTTGGCCATGAACGTGGCGATGCAGCCGTGGCGCGCGGCGACGCCCTTGACCACGCGCTTGTAGCGCACACCCTCGTCGATCGCCTGCAACGCATCCGCACGATGCTCCAGCGTCAGTTCCAGTTGGCCAGGCGCGTACTCGCTGATTGCGGTGCGCAGCGGCAGGCCTTGCACCTCGCAGGCGCGGTAAAGATCGTCGAAGAAGGGCTGCAGCCGCTCCACTTCGAGCACGCCGTAGACCTGCGGCGTGTCCGGGCGGCTGCCGTCGCTCAGGCGCGCCGGCTGCGGGCGTCCATCGGCGTCGCGCGCGGCGTCGAGCAGGTAGAACTCCAGTTCCACCGCCATCACCGGATGCAGGCCATCTGCAGCCAGCCGGTCGATTACGCGCTGCAGCACGCGGCGCGGATCGGCCACCGCCGACGGCCCGCCCTCCGGATGCAGCGACAACTGCACCTGGCCGGTCGGCTGGTCGCGCCAAGGCTGCAGCGTCAGGCTGCCGGCCAGCGGGAAGGTGGTGCAGTCGGCATCGCCCACATCCCACACCAACCCGGTCTCGGGCACGTCCTCGCCGCGGATGGAGAGGCTGAGGATGCTCGCCGGCAAGGGCCGGCCGTGGCGGTAGGCGGCGAGCAACTCGTCGCGGTGCAGCAGCTTGCCGCGCGGCACGCCGTTGGCATCGATCAGGAAGGCCTCGATGCTGCGCACCTCGGGGTGGCGGGCGAGGAAGGCGTCGGCTTCGGAGATGTCGGCGAAGGGCATGAATCAGGATTCCCGGGCGCCCGGCAGGGCGAGGATGTCGGTCAGCGCGGCGTCCAGCACGGCGAGCAATCGATTCACGTCGTCGCGCGTGGTGGCCGGGCTGCACAGCGTCATGTTGTGGAAGGGCGTGATCAGGATGCCGCGGTTGATCAGGTACAGGTGCAGCGCAGCCTGCAGCGTATCGTGAAAGGCCGCTTCCGCCTGCGCGCCAGTGCGTGGACGCTGCGCGCAGAACTGGAACTCGCAGCGGGCTCCGAGTTCGGTCACTGACCATGCCAGCGCGTGGCGCGCGATCAGTGCGCGGAAGCCTTCAGACAGTTGTGCCGCGAGCGCCCGCATGTGGGCGTAGGCGGCATCGGACATCACCTCGCTCAAGTTCACGCGCAGGCAGTGCATCGCCAGCGCATTGGCCGACAGCGTGGTGCCCATGCCGCTGTGGCCGTGTCCCGGCGCTTCCTCCGCGCTGCGGGCGCGCGCCTGCGGCATTGCGTCGGCCATCGCCTGGGTGCAGCCGTAGACCGCGCAGGGCACGCCGCCGGCGATCGCCTTGCCAAGGGTGATGAAGTCGGGCTGCAGCGACCATTCGCGGGTGCAGCCGCCGGGACCGGTGGAGATCGTGTGGGTTTCGTCGACCACCATCAGCACGCCGCGCGCGCGGGTCAGCTCGCGCAGGCTGGCGAGGAAACCGGGATCCGGCAGCACCATGCCGATGTTGGTCATCGCCGGCTCCAGCAGCACGGCCGCCACATCGCCCGCCGCGAGGGCTTTTTCGACCGCGGCGAGGTCGTTGAACGGCACGGCGCGGGTGCCGCGCGCCAGGTCATGCACCTGGCCGACGAGGCCGGCGCGATGCACGGTGCGCCCGTCGCGCCAGCGCACCAGGGTGTCGTCGACCGTGCCGTGGTAGCAGCCGTCGAAGACCAGCACGACGGGCCGGCCGGTGATCGCGCGCACCCAGCGCAGCACGCTGCGGTTGGCGTCGGTGGCGGTGTTGGTCATCTGCCACAGCGGCAGGCCGAAGCGGGCGGCCAGCAGTTCCGCCGCGACCACCGCATCCTCGCCGGGCAGCATCGTCGTCAGCCCGCGCGCACCCTGTTCGGCGAGCGCACGGGCGATCGGTGGCGGCGAGTGGCCGAACATGCTGCCCGTGTCGCCCAGGCAGAAGTCGATGTACTCATGGCCGTCGACATCGACGAAGCGCGCGCCCTGCGCGTGGTCAACGAACAGCGGGCAGGGCGTCGACCAGTCGGCCATCCAGTGCATCGGCACGCCGCCGACCAGCGCGCCGCGCGCACGCCCGGCCAGCGCCAGCGAGCGCGGGTGGGTGGCGAGGAAGCGCGCACGTTCCTGCGCCATCAGCGTGGTCACGGCGGATTCGGCGATGCCGCTGGGGGTCATGCGGGGGAGTTCCGGTACCGGCAGGCTGCCGATGCTCGCGCGTCCGCACCCGCCGATTCAATCGGCATTGAATCCGCCCACCAGCATCCCCAGATAACGCGCACCTTTGGGATATCGCGAAGCCGCCATGACCACCGAAACCCGTGCCTTCCAGGCTGAAGTCCAGCAGGTCCTGAACCTTGTCATCCACTCGCTGTACTCCAACAAGGAGATCGTGCTGCGCGAGCTGGTGTCGAACGCCTCCGACGCACTCGACAAGCTGCGCTTCGAGGCGCTCAGCCAGTCCGAACTGCTCGCGGGCGATCCGGAGCTGCGCATCGAGATCGAGGCCGACGAGCAGGCGAAGACCCTGACCATCCGCGACAACGGCATCGGCATGAGCCACGACGAGGTGGTCGAGAACATCGGCACCATCGCGCGCTCCGGCACCCGGCGCTTCCTCGAAAGCCTGTCCGGCGATGCGCGCAAGGACGCCCAGCTGATCGGCCAGTTCGGCGTGGGCTTCTACTCGGCCTTCATCGTCGCCGACAAGGTGGAGCTGCGCACCCGCCGCGCCGGGGCGCAGGCCAGCGAGGGCGTGCTGTGGAGCTCCGACGGCAAGGGCGAGTACAGCGTCGAGCCGGCAGAAGTCGCACGCCGCGGCACCGAGATCGTACTGCACCTGAAGGAAGGCGAGGGCGAGTTCGCGTCCAGCTGGCGTTTGCGCTCGCTGATCCACAAGTACTCCGAGCACATCGCGTTCCCGATCCGCATGCTCGGCGAGGCCGAGGAAGAGGGCGCGCAGGCGCCGTGGGAGACGGTCAACCAGGCTGCCGCGCTGTGGACCCGGCCCAAGTCCGAGCTGAAGGACGAGGATTACCAGGGCTTCTTCAAGCACATCGCGCATTCGGATGGCGAGGCGCTGACCTGGACCCACAACAAGGTTGAAGGCACCCAGAGCTACACCAGCCTGCTGTACATCCCGGCCAAGGCGCCCTTCGACCTGTTCGGCGGCAACCGCGACGAACGCCACGGCCTCAAACTCTATGTCAAGCGCGTCTTCATCATGGACGCGGCCGAACACCTGCTGCCGGCCTATCTGCGCTTCGTGCGCGGCGTGGTCGATTCCGACGACTTGCCGCTGAACGTCTCGCGCGAGCTGCTGCAGGACAACAAGCTCACCCAGCAGATCCGCTCGGCGGTGATCAAGCGCACGCTGGATGCGCTGGACAAGCTGGCCGCGGACCAGCCGGAGAAGTTCGCCGATTTCTGGCGCGAGTTCGGCCAGGTGCTGAAGGAAGGCCTGACCGAGGATTACGCCAACCGCGAGCGCATCGCCAAGCTGCTGCGCTTCGCGTCGACCGCCAGCGAGGGCGCGGCGCAGACGGTCTCGCTGCAGGATTACCTCGGCCGCATGCGCCCGAACCAGACCGCGATCTACTACATCAGCGCCGAGAGCCACCTGGCTGCGCGCCATTCGCCGCACCTGGAGGCCTTCCGTGCCAAGGGCGTCGAGGTGCTGCTGGCCTCGGACCGCATCGACGAGTGGGCGCTGTCCTACGTCCACGAGTTCGACGGCAAGCCCTTCGTCTCGGTGGCCAAGGGCGATGTCGACCTGACGAACATCCCGGATGCCGAGGGCGCCGCGCCGCCGCCGACCGCCGAGCTGCCGGCAGGCTTGGCTGAGCGGGTCAAGGCGGTGCTCGGCGACAAGGTCAAGGCCGTGCGCGGCAGCAGCCGCCTGCGCGATTCCGCGGCGGTACTGGTAGTCGACCAGCACGAGCTGTCGCTGCACACCCAGCGCCTGTTGCGGCAGGCCGGGCAGGCCGCCGGCGGTGGCGCGCCGACGCTGGAGCTGAACCCGGCGCATGCGATCACGCTGAAGCTGGCCGCGGAGGCCGATGAAGCGCGCTTCGCCGACTGGGCCAGCCTGGTGTACGAGCAGGCGGTGCTCAGCGAAGGCGGCCAGCTGGAAGATCCGAGCGGCTTCGTGCGCCGCCTGAACGGGCTGCTGTTCAGTGCCTGAGGCAGTCGCCACCGCGGTGCGCGCCGACCAGTGGTTGTGGGCGGCGCGCTTCTTCAAGACCCGCTCGCTGGCCAAGCAGGCCATCGACGGCGGCAAGATCGAGGTCAATGGCTCCCGCTGCAAGCCGGCCAAGGCAGTGCATGTGGGCGACACCCTGAGCATCAGCCGCGGCAGCGAGCGGATCGAAGTCATCGTCGCCGTGCTCTCCGACAAGCGCGGGCCGGCGCCGGTAGCCGCCGCGATGTATGCGGAAACCGCGGCCAGCATCGTGCGTCGCGAGCGCGAACGCGAGGCGCAGCGGCTGTCGCGCATGGCCTACCAGCCGCCGGATGGGCGCCCGAGCAAGCGCGACCGGCGTGACATGGCCGCCTTCGAGCGCCACCATGGCGCGACCGAAGCCGGCGACGACTCCTGATGCCCAAGCTGCTGCTCAACCTGCGCCTCGCCACCGATGACGAAGCGGATGACGTCCGTGCACTGCTCGACGAGCACTCGGTCGACTGGTACGAGACCAAGCCCGGCTTCTGGGGCATTTCGGCCGGCGGCATCTGGTTGCGCGACCTCGAGCGCGCGGCCGAGGTCAAGCGCCTGCTGGATGCCTACCAGGCCGAGCGCGTGGTGCGCGTGCGCGCCGAGCACGAAGCCGCGCGCCGCGACGGCACCGCGCCAACCTTCCTCAGCGACTTGCGCGCCAACCCGGCGCGCATGCTGTTCCAGTTGCTCGCCGCGGCTCTGCTGGTGGCGATCACCATCGCCCTGCCGTTCATGCTGCTGTCGCGCTGAGCGACCAGCGGAAAGGAGAGTGCGGGGCACGAAGGGCTGGCTCGCTGGGAAGGAGCCTGTGATTCAGGACGCAAAGGGCGCAAAGGACGCAAAGGAGATCAACAGCCGTGATCTGCGTGCATGGTCTCGGGCCAATGCTGCCTTCGCGCACTTTGCGTCCATTGCGTTCCGAATCACAGGGTCGTCATTCCCCTCGGGCAGGAAGGTGCAACAATCGAACGGGCTGGAGCATGTTCGGTGAGATCTTTGGGCGCTGATCGCTATCCGCGGATCCTGCTCGGTGTCTACCTGCTGTGGTGGATGCTGCTCGCCATCGCGCCTGCCTTCCGCCAGGACTGGCTGCTGGAGAACCTGCTGGTCTTCGTCGGATTGCCAGCGCTGATCCTGCTGCACAGTCATGTGCGGCTGTCGCATGCCGCTTGCACCGCGCTGTTCGTGTTCTTCGCCCTGCACGCGGTCGGCGCGCACTACACCTACTCGGAAGTGCCTTACGACCGCTGGGCGCAGGCGCTGACCGGGAGCACGCTGAGTGAGGTATTCGGCTGGCAGCGCAACCACTTCGATCGGCTGGTGCATTTTCTCTACGGACTGCTGGTCACGCCGGCGGCAATCGCCTTGCTCGACCGGCGCGCGCCGCAGCAGGGCATCTGGCGCTGGCTGCTGCCCTGGCTGTTCATGCTCTCGCACTCGACGATCTACGAAATGATCGAATTCGCCGCGGCGATGGTCTTCGGCGGCGACCTCAGCCAGGCCTATGTCGGCACCCAGGGCGATGTCTGGGACGCGCAGAAAGACTCCGCGCTGGCGGCCATCGGCGCGGCTGTCGCGGTGGTGTGGTGCCGGGAGTCCGCGTAGCCCGGGGTGCGCGCGCAGCGCGTTCCCCGGGTGCTTGCGACATGTAACTGCTGAGCCGCTGCGCGGCACAACGGGCTACGCAGTATCGATGCCTCAGCCCGAGGCCGGCAGCAGCATCACCGAGGTGGCGCTGATCCGGACTTCCATCGCCGGGCCGCTGACCTTGGAGGGGTCATGGCCGCCGTCTTCGGCCATGTGCTTGGCCTCGGCCTCGCTCATCGGCTTCAGCACCAGGGTGCCGTGGACCACGGCATTGCCGCTGGTGTCTTTCGGGATGAAGAAATCGTCCTTGCCGAACATCACGCGGGCACTCTGTTCGCCGTCCGCAAGGACCATCCAGCAGCCCTTCTTCTGGCACACCTTGGTCACGCGGCCGCTGAACTTCTGCGGCGCGCCGGCGTACTTCTCGGCCGCGGCCAGCGCGGTGCCGATCGGCGTGGCGTCGCCTTCGGGCATCTGCGCGCCATAGACCGGGTGACCGTCGACGACGGCGACGGGCGTGGGCTCATTGTCGGCGGCAAAGGCCGGGGTGAACGCGACCAGGGACAGGGCAATGGCGGTGCAGCGGATCAGTTTCATGGGTCTCTCGCAGCCTTGGTTCAGTGGATGTCGACAGCAGCCAGCGCGGCAAGTTCGTCACGCGTCGAGTAGCGCCCGGCCGCGTCCTGCTGCACATGCGCACAGGCTACCGCCGGATCATGGGTGAAATACAGCCGCACGCCGCGGCGCAGCTTGTCGGCGAGGAAATGCCGCTTCTCGTCGATCAGCAACTCGGGATAGCGGTCATAGCCCATGGTCACCGGCAGGTGCACCCAGGCCTTGCCGGGAATCAGGTCGGCGCAGAACACGATGCCACCGTCGCCACCGATCTCGCTCAGCATCAGTCCCGGCGTGTGGCCGTGCGACTCGTAGAAGCCGACCGCGTCCCCCAGCGACTCGCAGTGCGCCGGCAGCGGCCCCGGATTGCCGATCGAGTTTGCCGGGCCGAGGTCGACCAGTTCCAGGCGTCCGCTCGCTTCGAGCAGTGCATTGAGGTCCGGGATGAACGAGGCGCGGTCGCGCGCATGCGGCGACTGCGCCCGCTCCCAGTGGTCGCGACCGACGACGAAGCGCGCCTTCGGGAACAGCAGTCGCGGCGCCTGGCCCTCCTGCCACGGCGCCAGCAGGCCGCCGGCGTGGTCGAAGTGCAAATGGCTCAGGACCACGACATCGATGTCCGCATCCGACAGGCCCAGCGCAGCGAGCGAGTCGAGCAGCACATGGCGTTCTTCCAGCACACCGAAACGCGCGCGGAGTTTCGGGTCGAAGAAGGCACCGATCCCGGTCTCGAACAGCACCCGCCGCCCGTCATCCAGTTCAATCAGCAGCGCGCGACAGGCCAGCGGCACTCGATGCTCCGCATCCGGCGCCAGCCATTTCTCCCACATCGCGCGCGGCACATTGCCGAACATCGCGCCGCCGTCCAGGCGCTGGGTGTTGCCGTTGATGGACCAGGCTTTCATGGCAGCGACGACCCTGTGATTGATTACGCAATGGACGCAAAGGGCGCAAGGAAGGCAGATGCCGCCGATATCCAAGCGCTTCTTCGCGTTTGGTCTGCTTTGCGTCCAGAAATACAGACCGCCATCTTGCGAGACATGCCGAAGGCATTCGGCACGCCTGTCTACTCCTGATTCGTCCAATCCTCATCGCGGGAGGCCCCAAAGCAACAGCGTTTGGACAAGGTCCAAACCCACGCACAGCAAGCTCGCGGCATCTGTGGGTTCGGACCTTGTCCGAACGCCTCGCATCGCCGGTCCATCGGCGATGAGGATTGGTACGAATCAAGTGTCTACTTGGCTTCGTGGAAGGTGAACGAGGCGCCCCAGGCCCTGACGGCAGCCTTGACGCGCCTTTCCTCGGCCTTCTGGCCGATGAAAATCACGCTGATGCCCTTGAGCATGTTGGGCTTCGGCGGATTGGCGAAGGCCTGCTCGACGATGGTCGCCATCAGCGGCGAGTCGGGCGATGCGAACAGGATCAGCGTGCCCTCGGCGATGCCGCGCCCGACAAAATTCTTGATGAAATCGACGTGAAGCGCGGCCTTTTCTTCGTCCGAGCCGTACTCGACGAAGGTGGCGAAGATGCGCTTGCTCTGGTCGGGCGTGACAATCTTCTCGACCACCGCCGAAACATAGGTCTTCCAGGCGACGGTGTCGGCCGGGTTGGTGGGTGCGTTGATCACCGGGACGGGTGTGGGTTCGTCGCCGGCGGCGTAGGCCGGGGCGAAGGCGATCAGAGACAGGGCAATGGCAGCGCAACGGAGCAGTTTCATGGGTCTGGACAATGTCTGTGATTGGTCAGTGGATGTCGACAGCAGTCAGCGTGTGCGATTCGTTGAATCCCACCGCATCGCGCAGCGACGACCCTGTGATGGAGTACGCGAAGGACGCAAAGAAAGCAAATGCCGCCGATATCCAAGCGCTTCTTCGAGTTTGATCTCCTTTGCGTCCTTCGCGTCCAGAAATACAGCCAGCAATCTTGCGAGAGTCACGGTCAGGCACACCGGAATGCTCAGCGGAAAATCGCCTCCCGGTCCCGGCTCTCGCCGCCGCCGACGGACTTCCAGCGCGGATCCGAGGCGGCTTCAACGGCGCCGGTGGTGCGGTTCCAGACGACGATCTGCATATTGCCCCAGGGGCGCTCGGCCGGGGTCAGCGTGTAGCCGCGGGCCGTGAGGGCGGCCGTGTCGGCCTCGCTCAGGGCGCCCGGTTCGGTGGACACGCTGTCGGGTTGGTACTGGTGGTGGATGCGCGGGGCGGCGACGGCCTCGGCGGCGGACTTGCCATCGAGGATCAGCGACAGGCCCTGGAACACCATGGTGATGATGCGGCTGCCGCCCGGCGAGCCAATCGCCGCGACGCGCTCGTTGCCGAGCAGGATGGTCGGCGACATCGACGACAACGGGCGCTTGCCCGGTTCGATGGCGTTGGCGTCCTCGCCGATCAAACGGAAGGCGTTCGGTACGCCCGGCTTGACCGAGAAATCGTCCATCTCGTTGTTGACCACGAAGCCCGTGCCTGGCACCACGAAGGCCGCGCCGAAGGGCAGGTTGACGCTCTGGGTGACCGCGGCGACATTGCCCTCGGCGTCGATGATCGAGAAATGCGAGGTGTCGTTGCCCTCGGGGCCGGCGCTGATGCCGGGCAGGGCGGCGCTCGGCGTCGCCTTGGCCGTATGGATCGACGCGCGCAGGCCGGCCGCGTAGTACGGGCTCAGCAGCATCTCCAGCGGCATCTGCACGAAGTCCGGATCGCCGAGGTAAATCGCGCGGTCGCGATAGACCCGGCGCATCGCCTCGATCTCCACATGCAGGCGCGCCACGCGGTCGAACTCCGCCAGCGGGTAGCCGGCGAGGATCTGGAACAGCCCGACCAGCGCGATGCCGCCGGAGGACGGCGGCGGCGCGGTCAGGATGGTCTCGCCGCGGTAATCGAAGCGCAGCGGCTCGCGTTCGACCGCCTGGTAGGCGGCAAAGTCCTCATCGCTCCAGATGCCGCCGGCGGCGCGCACGCCTTGTACCAGGGTGCGCGCGGTCTTGCCAGCGTAGAAGCCCGCGTGGCCTTCGGCGGCGAGGCGTTGGAGAACGGCGGCGATGTCGCGGTTGTGCATCCGGGCGCCGGCTTTCGGAGGCTTGCCGCCGGACAGGAACAGGGCTGCGGCGCCGGGTGATTTTGCCAGTTGCTCGGCGCGAAAGCCGATCATCGCCGCATTCTTGTCGCTCCAGGTGTAGCCCTTGCGCGCCAGGCGGATCGCAGGCGCCAGCGATTGCTTCAACGGCAACTTGCCGTAGCGCTCGGCGACCAGCACCAGGCCCGCGGGCAGGCCGGGAATGCCAGCGGCCAGCGGCCCGTTGACGCTGCGCTCGCGCTGCGGGTTGCCGGCCGCGTCCAGGTACATGTCGCGGGTCGCCGCCATCGGTGCCTTTTCGCGCGCGTCGACGAACACCGCCCTGCCGTCGCTGGCGCGGTGCAGCAGGAAGAACCCGCCACCGCCCAGGCCCGAACTCTCTGGCTCGACCACGCTGAGCGCCGCGGATACGGCGACTGCCGCGTCGAAGGCATTGCCGCCCTGCGCGAGGATTTCGAAGCCCGCCGCAGTGGCCTGCTTGTTGGCGCTGGCGATGCCCGCGGCGCGTGGCGATTCGAATCCCTGCTGCGCGTACGCCGGCGCGAACGCGACCAGCAGCCATGCCAGGCCAGTGAGCAGGGCCCGGCGCGCGCCGGTGGCGAGTGTGTTCATGCCGCTTCCTCGGCCTTCAGGCGCTCGCCCTTGGCCAGCAGTTGCTCGGGAGTTTCGATATGCGCCGGGTCGACGAAGATGCACTCGACCGGGCAGACGACGATGCACTGAGGCTCGTCGAAATGCCCCACGCACTCGGTGCAGCGCGCCGGGTCGATTTCATAGATCTGCGGGCCCTGGTAGATCGCCTTGTTGGGGCAGGCCGGCTCGCAGACGTCGCAATTGACGCACTGGTCGGTGATCAGCAGAGCCATCGTGACGGCTTCATCGCTTGCGGGATGCCTCGCCGCAGGCAGCCTGCGGCGAGGTGGTCCGCGCGCTTACTTCGCTTCGTAGAAGGTGAACGAGGCGCCCCAGGCGCCGACGGCGGCCTTGACGCGTTCTTCCTCGGCTTTCTGGCCGATGAAGATCACGTTGATGCTCTTGAGCATGTCCGGCTTCGGCGGATTGGCGAAGGCCTGCTCGACGATCGTCGCCATCAGCGGCGAGTCCGGCGACGCGAACAGGATCAGGGTGCCTTCGGCGATGCCGCGACCGACAAAGTTCTTGATGTTCTCGACGTGGCGGGCGGTCTTCGCCTCGTCCGAGCCGTACTCGACGAAGGTGGCGAAGATGCGCTTGCTCTGGTCGGCCGGGACGATCTTCTTGACCACCGCGGAAACATAGGTCTTCCAGGCGACGGCGTCGGCCGGATTGGTGGGAGCGCTGGCGGCCGGATCGGGCGGCGGCGGCGCCTGTTCGCAAGCGGCAAGACCGATCAGCGCGCAGGCAAGCGCGATCGAGGCAATCAGGCGACGGAACATGGCGAAACTCCTTCGATGGAATAATCCAAGTGCCCGCATGCTACCAGCCCGCTTCGGGCCTTGTGGAAACAGGTGGAAGTGTGCAATCACTTGTGGAACAGCGCGATCAGGCGTCGCTGGACGGCCGGCGGAACGAAGCTGGACACATCCCCGCCGAGGCGCGCCACTTCGCGCACCAGCGAGGACGAGATGAAGCTGTATTGCTCCGCCGGCGTCAGGAACATGGTTTCCGCCTCCGGGATCAGGTGGCGGTTCATGCTGGCGAGCTGGAATTCGTATTCGAAGTCCGACACTGCGCGCAGCCCGCGCAGGATCACGCAGGCGCCGGTTTCGCGGACGAAATGCGCCAGCAGGGTATGGAAGCCGCGGACCTCGACGTTCGGGATCTCCGCGAGCGCCTCGCGCGCCAGTTCGATGCGCTCGTCGAGGCCGAAACTCGGTCCTTTGACCGGGTTGTGGGCTACGCCGACAACCAGGCGCTCGAACAGCGGCGCGGCGCGTACGACCAGGTCCACATGCCCGTTGGTCATCGGGTCGAAGGTGCCGGGATAGACCGCGATGCGCGAGGTGCGCGCCGGCGATTTGGATGCAGTCACGACGCGCTCTCCGCGGAATCAATGCTCGCGAGGCTAGCGGAGCCGGGTGCAGGCTCCAAGAGCAGGTAGCGCACGCGGCCGGCCTGCGCCTCTTTGAGCACGCGCCAGTCGCTGCCGAACGGTGCCTGCACGTCCAGCGGATGCTCCAGGTAGACGCGTGCCCCCGGCGCCAGCCAGGGGCGCAGCAGCGCCAGCAGCGCCTGCCACAGGCCGGCCGCGTATGGCGGGTCGATGAACACCAGGTCGAAGGCCTGTGGTTTGCCAGCGAGCAGTCGCTCTGCGGGCAGCCGGGTGAGCGACACCCGGTCGGCAATCTTCAGGCGTACCAGGCTTGCGGCAATCAGGTCGGCGAGTTCGCGGTCCGGCTCGTTGAGCTGCGCATGCGCGGCCCCGCGCGAGATGGCCTCGATGCCGAGCACGCCCGATCCGGCGCACAGATCGAGCACTTGCGCGCCTTCGATGACCGGCGCCAGCCAGTTGAACAGCGTCTCGCGCACGCGGTCCGGCGTCGGCCGCAGTCCAGGGCGGTCCGGCACCGGCAGCTTCGAGCGCTTCAGCGAGCCGCCGATGACGCGGACTTCGCCCAGCGGGCGCTGCGGGCGGCGATTCTGCTTCGGATTCACGTCAGTCAGGCAACGGTGCAGGGCAGGACCGCTAGAATCGCGGGCTTTCCTGCTCGCCACAATCCGGACACGCATGTTCAAGTGGTTCCGCCGCGACAAGTCGACGCCGCCGCAGCCGGCGACCTCCGGTCAGTTGCCCGAGGCAGTGCCGCCGGCGCCGGAAGTCATTCCATCGGCTTCGGAGGAAGGCGCGATTGCCATGGCGCCCGTCGTGGCAGACGCAATGCCACCGGCTGCTGAAGTCGCGTCTGCCCCGGCGGCTGAGCCCGCGCTGCCGGAGCCACCCGCCGTCGCCGAGCCCGTGGTCCGGGCGGTCGAGGCCCCCGCCGCCGCACCGCCGGAAGAAGTGCCGGCGATGTTCGTCGCCGACGAGCCGCCGCCGTCCGCCAGCGAGCCGCCGAAGCCGCGCAGCCTGCGCGAGCGCCTGGCCGCCACCGCGCGCGCGCTCACCGCGAGCGTCGGCAACCTGTTCAAACGCAATCCCAAGCTCGACGAAGACCTGCTGGAGGAACTGGAGACCGCGCTGATCCAGGCCGACATCGGCGTGACCGCGGCCACGGAACTGGTCGAGCAGTTGCGTGTGCGCATGAAGCGGCGCGAGTTCGCCGATGCCCAGGCGCTGCTCGCTTCGCTGCGCGCCTCGCTGCGGGCGCTGATCGTCGACCACGCGCGTCCGCTGGTGATTCCGCCGGCGCCGCGGCCCTTCGTGATTCTGACGGTTGGCGTCAACGGCGCCGGCAAGACCACCACCATCGGCAAGCTGGCGATGCGCTACAAGCAGGCCGGCCACAGCGTGATGCTGGCCGCCGGCGACACCTTCCGCGCCGCGGCGGTCGAGCAGCTCAAGACCTGGGGCGAGCGCAACCAGGTCGCGGTGGTCGCGCAGGGCAGTGGCGCCGACTCGGCATCGGTGATCTTCGATGCCTTCCAGGCGGCCAAATCGCGCGGCATCGACGTGCTGATCGCCGACACCGCCGGGCGCCTGCACACCCAGGGCCATTTGATGCAGGAACTGGCCAAGGTCAAGCGCGTGCTCGGCAAGATCGACGCCGATGCGCCGCACGAGACCCTGCTGGTGATCGACGGTGGCACCGGCCAGAACGCGTTGAACCAGGCGCGCCAGTTCCACCAGGCCGTCGGCCTCAGCGGCATCGTCGTCACCAAGCTCGACGGTACCGCGAAGGGCGGCATGGTGTTCGCGCTTTGCCGCGAGCTGAAGCTGCCAATCCGCTTCATCGGCGTCGGCGAGAAACGCGAGGACCTGCGCGAATTCAATGCAGACGACTTCGTCGATGCCTTGTTGCCGCGGGAACTCGGCCAGGCCTGATGGCGACGGGGGATTTCGCCGCGCGCCTGCTGGCGTGGTTCGACCAGCACGGCCGGCACGACCTGCCGTGGCAGCATCCGCGCACGCCGTATCGGGTGTGGGTCGCGGAAATCATGCTGCAGCAGACCCAGGTGCAAACAGTCATCCCGTACTACCAGCGCTTCATGGCGCTGTTTCCCGATCTGCCGGCGCTCGCCGCGGCCGCGCTGGACGAGGTACTTGCGGCCTGGTCGGGCCTCGGTTACTACTCCCGTGCGCGCAATCTGCACCGCGCGGCGCAGCAGTGCGTCGACCTGCACGCGGGCGAGTTGCCCGATCGGTACGAGGCGCTGGCGGCTTTGCCGGGTATAGGTCGCTCGACGGCTGGCGCGATCCTGGCCCAGGCGCACGGCCAGCGCCTGCCGATCCTCGACGGGAATGTGCGCCGGGTACTCGCGCGCCACCGCGCGGTGGCCGGCGATCCGGCATCACCCGCGGTTCAGGCCGCGCTCTGGAGGCTGGCGACGGAGGCCTTGCCGCAATCGCGCCTGGCCGACTACACCCAGGCCCAGATGGACCTCGGCGCCACCGTGTGCACTCGCCATCGCACGGCCTGCGAGCGCTGCCCGTTGGCGCAGGACTGCGAAGCGCGGCAGCAGGGCAGGGTGTCCGAGTTCCCGCAGCCCAAGACTCGGCGCGCGCGCCCGCTCAAGGCCACCGTGATGCTGCGCGTGCGCGATGGCGCCGGTCGCCTCCTGCTGCTGCGGCGGCCGCCTGCTGGCGTGTGGCCTGGTCTCTGGTCCTTGCCGGAAGGCACGGATGTCGCCGCCGCGTTGAGTCCCTTGGCGCTGGTGGCGGTCCCCGTCCAGAGCCCGACGACGCGAATCCGCCACGAATTCACCCACTTCTCGCTCGATATCCTGGTGCACGATGTCGCGGTCCACGGTGCCGCGATCGCCGATGACGACTCGCGTTGGTGCCTGCCGGCCGATGCGCTGGCCCTGGGGCTGCCGCAACCGGTGCGCCGGCTGATCGAGAGTGAGTCCGGCCTGCAGTTGCCATTCACCCACTGATGGAGTCGAGCATGTCCCGCATCATCGATTGCGTGCGTCACGGCGCAGGCCAGGAAGGCCTGGACCGCCCGCCATATCCTGGCGATCTCGGCCAGCGCATCTTCGAACAGGTTGGCAAGCGCGCCTGGGGCGACTGGCTGGCGCACCAGACCATGCTGATCAACGAGAACCGCCTCTCGCCGGTCGATCCGAAGGCGCGCAGCTTCCTCAAGGCCGAACTCGAGAAATTCTTCTTCGGCGACGGTTCGGAGCGGCCTGCCGGCTTCGTTGCGCCTGAAGCCTGAGCCAGCGCGAACCGGCTCGGTCAGCCCCCTGCCGGTTTGCCCATGCGCTCGCGCTTCAGCGCCTTGTAGTCCACCGGGCGGATCTCGTCGATGTAGCAGATCTGGTGTTCGAAGGTGACCTTGTCGAAGCGCGCGTGGATGACGCCATTCGATGAGCTGATGCCGATGCCATGCTGGAACTCCAACCCCGGGCATGGCCCGCGCAGGCTCAGCAGGTAGGCTCGGTTGACGCCCATGAACACCACCAACCGGTCCGGCGCCAGCGCATCCCAGTGGTCCAGCCCGGTGTACATCCGGATCTGCTTGACCGGCGCCTGCGCGTACGTCTCATAGGCCGCCAGCCGCGCATCCTGCTTCGCCCGGTACTCGGCCGAACTCGCGCAGGCACCGAGCAGCGCCGCGAGGCAAGTGGTCAGGATCAAATGGCTTGCACGCATATCGGATCTCCGGTCTCGACCTGCCCACATCATCGCGCAGCAGCATGGCCGCAAATGCTGCCTGTCGATGAATGATGTTTCATGTGCGCCGGGGGGGATTGACGAGCGCCAGCGCCGCAGGCTTAATAGCGGGCTCTCGCGCGGCGCGTATCGTGACGCCGGAATGGCGCAGAGAGCCCAGTGGCCGGGTAGCTCAGTTGGTAGAGCAGGGGATTGAAAATCCCCGTGTCGGCGGTTCGATTCCGTCCCCGGCCACCATTTTTCCTCAGCAATTCAACGGCTTCTGATTCCAGTCGTCGCCTCCCTGTGGCGCGCGGCCCTCGGTGTTGTCCGTTGCTTGCGCGTTTCTCGAGTTCGCGATCGACGGATCGTTTCCGTTCGCAGCCATCGCAGTCGCGGTGCCGCGCCGGACGCTTCGTTCGGCCGGACATCCGAGCCACCGACTCAGGCGAGCGACAGCGCTTGCATGGCCTCCACGGCCAGATCGATGAATCCCCGGACTTTCGGCGTGAGGTAGCGCGCGCTGGCGAACACTGCGTGCACGGGCACTGACTGCAGGGACCAGGTGGGCAGTACCTGGCGGAGCTGGGCGGCCTGAACGGCGGGCGCGGCGACAATGGCCGGCAGGAGCGCCACCCCAAGGCCGCTGATGGCCGCGTCCCTGACGGCAAAGACATTGTTGGCCCGCATGCGCGGTTGCAGCGGGATCCGCTGCTGTCTCTCGCCGTGCGAGAGTGACCACGCGGCCTGGTGACTGCCACCGGCAAAAACCAGGGTGTCGTGGCGCGGCAGTTCGACCGGTTCGCCGGGCGTTCCGCGTCGGTCCAGGTAGGCCGGCGCTGCGTAGAGCCCGTAGCGCAGTTCGCCGAGTTTGCGCGCATTGAGCGTCGAGTCTGCCAATGGGCCGACGCGGACTGCGAGGTCGAAGCCCTCGTGCACGATATCGACAAGGCGGCTGGTGAAGTCGGCGTCGACGCGTACCTGCGGGTAGCGCTCGAGGTATGCGCCGATCCAGGCGCTGACAGCGATCATCCCGAATTCCACGCCGCAGGTGAGCTTGAGCACCCCACGCGGTTCACCCTGGGTCTTCTGGACCGCCAGCTGCGCGTCGTCGATGGAAGCGAGGATGCCGATGGCGCGTTCGAAGAACTCGCGCCCGATTTCGGTCAACGAGAGCGAGCGCGTCGTGCGCTCCAGCAGGCGAGCGCCCAGTTCCCGCTCCAACTGGGTGACGACACGGGAGAGGTGAGCCTTCTGCGTCAGCAGGGCATCCGCTGCACGCGTGAAGCTGCCCGTCTGAACAACCTTCACAAAAGCGCGCAGCGCAGCGAGTTCCATTGTTGTCGACATAGGCAACGGAGAGTCGCATTGGAGAGTATTTTTGTGCCGATGTGCAAGTTCCAGACTGTCCTGCGCTTACCGTCCTGGATGACTCTCAAGACGCCGGGAACCCGGATCGGCGCGACTCGCAAGACTGTTCTACTCAAGATTCGGAGGCTTTCATGAGCATTTCCATCATCGGTGCGGGAAACGTCGGCATGGCGCTCGGCGGCGCTTTCACCCGGCGCGGACAACATGTGGTCTTCGGCACGCCGGATCCAGTCAAGCACGCGCCTGCGGTAGCTGCGCTGGGCCCGCTGGCCACGGGGGTGTCCACCGCGGAGGCGATCGCCGCAAGCGATCTGGTGATCCTCGCCGTGCCCCATGCAGCGCTGCCTTCGATCGCGCAAGCGCTGCCTGACTGGCAGGGCAGGATTCTGGTCGATGCCACCAACCCGCTGGCGCCGGGGCTCTCGGGGCTCAGCGTGGGAACGACGACCTCGGGCGCGGAGGAACTGGCGAAACTGGCCCGCGGGGCGCGCGTGGTGAAGGCCTTCAACACCACCGGCGCCGAGAACATGGCGGACTCCGCATACCCTGGCGGCGTGCCGTTCATGCCCGTGTGTGGCGACGACGCCGATGCCCGCCAGCGGGTTGCCGGGCTGGCTGCGCTGATCGGCTTCGACGCGGTCGACCTTGGTCCGCTGGCCGCGGCAAGATACCTCGAGCCCTTCGCGATGACCTGGATCCACCTGGCCATCAAACTGGGGTATGGCCGCAACTTCGCGTTTTCGATGCTGCGTCGCGCGTGAACGGCGCGTCCCATCCCGCAGTTCGCGGCGCGGGACTGCGCGGGGCGACAAGCCTGCTCGCGGCTGAACGGAGGAGTGTCCCATCCGGGCAACCGCGGCGTCCTTTGCTATTGCTTGCTGCACTTTCCTCTCGCTCGCGGGTGGTTCGGTGCGGTCCATTCCGGTTGACTCTGCGCATGCTGCGAATCGATGGACGGGCCTGGCCGGTTGCCTGCTCGCGCTGGCCGCAGCGCTTTCGCCAACTGCTCGGGCTTCGGGCCTGCAGGCCGCATGCGATGCAGCGGAGCCACCCGCCGAGGCCGTCGGCCAGGTGCAGTACCTGAGCGACCGCGGCGAACTGCTCGCCTGGCGGGAATGGACCTCCGGCGACGGGATTTGCATCCAGCTCGACTGGCCGGAGGCAAGGCGGCTTTCGCGCGACGAAGCGGCCTCCCTGATGCAGCGACTGGCAGTTGCGGAAGGGCGCCGCCGGGCGCTGCTCGGGCCTGGCCTGCCGCGGGCGCAGGTTGAACGCGAGAGGCAATCCCCACTGCCTGCGTGGCTGCCCCCGGAACAGGTGCCGGCGCCCGTCGTCCACGGTCCGCTGCCCCTGTGCCCATGGGTCCCCGCCCGCGCGCAGATGCTCCCGTTGGAGCTGCCAACGCCGATCGCAGCCACCGTGCTGAGGGTGCGCCCGCACCGCTGCGCTGCCGGAAGCCTGGCGCTCGCAGGCAGCGGCGTCCTGCTGTCGCCCATGCTGGGCCTGACTGCCGCGCACGTGGTCATGACCCCGGCCGGGAAGGTGTGCAGCCGCTATCGGGTCGTGCCCGGTGGGCGACGCTTCAACGATCCACCAGCTGCGCCCTACGGCCTGAGCTTCGTGACTCGGGCCGAATTGAGCGGTCGCGGAGGATGGGTCAACGACGCGGTGTCGGCACCTCCGAAGTTGGGCGATCTGGACGCGCGTACGCGGCATGACCATGCGTGGCTCCTGCTGGACGACGCAGCGGTGGTGCCCGCCGATGCCGCTTGGCCGCGGCTGCGGTTCGGCGCACCGGCGGCAGCCGTCGGTATGCCGGTGCTCAGTGCAGGCTATTCCTCACGCACGCCTTCCGCGCGCAGCGCGCCGGGGGCAATGGTGAGTCTGTGGGGCCAGTCGGCGTGCGCCTTGCCCGAAGAGTCCTCCCGGCGCTTTGCACTTTGGCTGTCTCCGGGTGGCAGCGGCGGTCCAATCTGGAACTGGTCCGCGGCGCGCCCACTCGAACTGCAGTCGCTGGCGTCTCGGGTCGAAGGGCTGCCCGGCGAGCGCTACGAAGCGGTCGGTCCGGCTTTCGACCTTGTCGACTATCAGCGGCTGCTACAACTGCTTGCGAAGGAACGCGACTGGCGCGAATCGGTCCCGCCCAAGGCCGTGTTCCTGAGCTGGGCGCCCGGTCGGGAAGGCAGGAAGTGGCGGCGTGCGAGTTGCAAGGGTTACCACCAGAACATGTCGCTGATGGGACCTGGCGCTCTTTCCGCCTGCCGCGCAAAGTGCGCCGTGCGGCCGCAATCCTGCAAATAGGTCGATCGCGCGCAGGCGCTGCGCGAACCTCATCGGCTTGCGTCAGGCGTGCGGTCGGGCGACGTTGTCAGGCGTATGCAGCGGGAAGCGCAGCACGAATTCCGACCCCTGGTCCGGCGCCGTATGCAGCTGGATCTGGCCGGCCATGAGTTGGGTCACGAGGTTGTGCACCACGTGCAGCCCCAGGCCGGAACCGCCGCTGCCGCGCCGCGTGGTGAAGAAGGGGTCGAAGGCGCGCGCCGCCACCTCCGCGTCCATGCCGCGGCCGTCGTCGCGGAAACACAGCTCGAGCTGATCGCCGTCGACCTTCGCGCTGATCCGCATGCGGCCCGGACGCTCGGGCGTGAACGCGTGGATGATCGCGTTATTGATCAGGTTGGTCAGGATCTGGAACATCGCGCCGGGATAGGAATCCAGCTCGATGCCCGTCGCACATTCGATCTCGAGCCTGTGCGGAGTGCGCCGGATCGTCGGGTTCAGCGCGTTGCGCACCTCGTCGAGGAACTGGTGCAACTGGAAACGCCGCCGCTGGCCGCTCGACTGGTCTACCGAGACTTGCTTGAAGCTGGTGATCAGGGTGCCGGCGCGCTCCAGGCTGGAAAGTACCAGGCGCGCCGAGGTGTCGATTTCGGACTTCCATTCGCCGAGTTCGTTGCGCGAAAAGCGGCCTTCGCTGAGTTTGCTGGTGCCCTCGCGAGTCACGTCCTGCAGGTGCGAGGCGGCGGTCACCGCGATGCCGATGGGAGTGTTGATTTCGTGCGCGACGCCAGCCACCAGTTGTCCGAGCGAGGCCATTTTCTCGGCGGCAACGAGCTGGCGTTGGGCGCCTTTCAGCTCTGCCAGCGCCTGCTCGGCGCGCTCCTTGGCCTGGCTCAGCTCTTGCGTGCGCATCTCGACCAGCGCCTCCAGCGCGCGTGCGCGCTGGCGCATCCGCAGGGTGCGCAGGCGCACCAGACCACCGATCAGCAGCAGCAGTAGAATCACGCCGACCGCCATCGCCAGCGGGGTCTGCCACCAGGCCGGAATCACCCGGACCGGCAACGACAGCGGCGTCGACCAAGCCGCGGATCGCGTGCGTGAGCGCATCTCCAGTTGGTACGCGCCGGGCCAGAGGTTGTGGAAACTGGCGACTCGCTGGCTGGCGTCGGTCTCGATCCACTCGTCGTCGAGCCCGATCAGGCGGTACGCGTAGCGCGTGGCCACCGGCGATGAGTAATCGAGCGCGGCGAACTCGACGCTGAGTCGGCGCTGCCCCGGCTGCAGCGCAATGCCGGTGGCACCGCCATCGCCGTGGATGCGCTCGCCATCGATATCCAGCCCCGTGATCAGCAGCGGGGCCTGGTACTGCCACGGGCGGTAGCGCTCCGGTTCGACGATCAGCAGGCCGCGGGTACCGCCGAAGTAGAGGCGCCCGTCCGGCGCCATGCTGCCGGAGCCGATCTCCACGCTGCCGATGTCCACGCCATCGGCGACTCCCAGCAGTTCCACCTGATCGCTGCCAGGATCGATGACCGTGCGTGGGCTCCACAGCCGGCCGCTGTGATCGGACAGGACCTGCTGGCCGAGTCCTTGCGGCAGCCCGGGGAGGCGCTTGCCGTAGTCCTCGAAGACTGGCTGACCCTGGATCCAGCCACTCAGACGTGCCAGGCCCCGTGGTCCGGCCAGCCACAGCTGCCCGCGGACATCCACCTCCAGGTCGGTGGCAGCTTGCAGCCGGGCTTCGCCGCCTGGCATCTGTTGCGGGTAACCGGCGCCGGGCGGCCACCAGTAAAGCGCCACCGGCGTGCCGATCCACAGGATGCCGTCGCTGTCCTCGGCCATGCTCCAGACCGGATCGGTGAATTCGCGCCCGGCGCTGAGCCGAGCCCGGCGGACGGCGCCAGTGCGCGGGTCCACGCTCGCCAGCGCGGCCTGCATCCCGACCATGATGCTGCCGTCGCGACGCGGCAACACCTGACGCACCGGCCCGCGCGGGATGCCTTCCAAGGGCTCGGCGAAATCGTCGGTTTCCGGGCGGTAGCGTTGCAGGCCGCCATGCTGGGTACCGACCCAGAGCGTTCCATCGCGATCGCGGATCATCGCGCGGATGGTCCCGTCGCGCAGCGCACCGGGCCGAGTGGCATGCGGGCGGTAACCGCCGGTGATGCCGTGTTCGACGTCGAGCAGGTCGATTCCATTGCCGCCGGTGCCGATCCACACCAGGCGCTCGCTCAACGGCAGTGTGCTGAGGACATTCGCCAGGCTCAGCCCGTTGCTGACCGTGGTGCCGTGGCGCACGGTGACGAAGGCCTCGGCGTTTGCCGGATTGTGGCGTTGCAGCCCGGCACCCCAGGTGCCCACCCAGATCAGGCCCGAGCGATCCTGGAACGGCGCGGTCAGGCGGTCCAGCGCCAGGCTGCCGGGCATCGACGGGTCGCTGCGGATGTGCTGCACCGCGCTACCGTTGGCGGCGTCGAGGATGTCGATGCCTGCGCCGTAGGTGTGCACCCAGATGCGGTCTTCGCTGGGCTGCACGAAGCCGGAAATCCAGGGATGACTGACGCCGTCGTTGCCGGCCGGCAGGCGGCGCAACTGCATGGTTGCCGGATCGACGATCGCGCCGCCGTGCGACTGCGTGCCCACCCAGAGCCGGCCGTCGCGTGCCTCGTGCAGGGCATACACATACTGCCGCGCGAAGCCATCCGCGCGCTCCGGCTCGGACAGCACGTGCTCGAACTCGTTGGCGCCTTTCCGGCGCCGCTGCAGGCCATTGCCGGTGCCGATCCAGAGATCGCCGTGGCGGTCGATCACCAGCACGCGCACGGTGTCGTGCTGCAGCGCGCCAGGTTTGCCGGGCGCGGGCGCGAATGACTCGAATACGCGCCGGCGCGCGTCCCAGCGCGCCAGTCCATGGTTGCCGAAGCCAACCCAGACCTCGCCGTCGCTGCCTTCGACCAGGCACAGCGCCGAGATTCCGGGAATCGCAGTGGGATCGCCCGGGCGCGGCCTGTGGTGGGTGAAACGGTCGCTCCGCGGGTCGTAGATCGACAGCGCGCCGCCCTGGGTGGCCACCCACAGCGTACCGTCCGAATGCGGCATCAAGGCACGCACGTAGTCATCGCTGATCGAGCCGGGATCGGAAGCGTCGCTGCGATAGGCACGCAGGCGGTAACCATCAAAGCTGTACAGCCCTTCCGGCGTGCCGAACCAGAGCAGCCCGCGCGCGTCCTGCGCGGCAATCGTGATGATGCCGTTGCCGATGTGATCGCTGCCGGCGATCGTCTCGAAATACGGCTGCCCGAATTCGCGCGCCGGCGCGCTGCCAGCGACGGCCAGCAACAGGAGCAGCAGCAACGCAGCGGCGCGTAGGCTCTTCACGCCCCGATCATAAGCGGGGAAGCGCCGGGGCGGCAGGGTGGGCCGGCGCCGGCAAATTGCCTCGGGAATCGAGCAGCGCGCCCATGCCGCCTTCCGTATGCTGCGCGGCGCGGAGCCACCGGAGGCCAGGGTATGAGCGAAAGCGAGCGCTACGATCGCAAGACGCGACAGTTGCGCCTGCTGTCCGAAGCGCTCGCCAGCGGCCGGCTGGCGCCGGTCAAGCGCATGCTCGACACCTTGACGCCGGGCGAGATCGCGCGCGTGCTCGAATCCCTGCCGCCAGCCAAGCGCAGCGTGGTCTGGGGCTTGGTCGACCCGGACGACGACGGCGAGGTGCTGGTACACGTCGCTGACGAGGTGCGCGACGGTCTGCTCGCGGAGATGGACAGCGAGGAGCTGCGTTCCGCGCTGACCACGCTGGATGTCGACGACCTCGCCGACCTGGTAGACGACCTGCCGCACCAGCTGACCGAGGAACTGCTGCGCGGCATGGACCGCGAGCACCGCGACCGCCTGGAGCACGTGCTCTCGTACCCGGAAGACAGCGCCGGGCGATTGATGAACACCGATGTGGTCACGGTGCGCGCCGACGTGGCAGTGGACGTGGTGCTGCGCTTCCTGCGCATGCGTGGCGAGCTGCCCGAGCACACCGACCACCTGTTCGTGGTCAACCGCAACGGGCGCTACATCGGCCGGGTGGCGCTGACCGCGTTGCTGACGGCCGATCCGGAGCAAACCATCGCCGAGATCGTCGACGACTCGCTGCCGGCCCTGCGCGCGAGTGCTTCGCTCGACCATGTCGCCGAGGAGTTCGAGAACCACCGCTATGTGTCGGCGCCGGTGATCGATGCCGACAACCGGCTGGTCGGGCGCATCACGGTCGACGACGTGATCGACCTGGTGCGCGACCGCGCCGAACACGATCTGATGTCGATGGCCGGCCTGACCGAGGAAGAGGACATGTTCGCGCCGGTGGCCGCGGCCAGCCGCCGCCGCGCGATCTGGCTCGGCATCAACCTGCTGACGGCTTTCCTGGCCGCCGCCGTGATCGGCAAGTTCGAAGCCACGCTGGAGCAGATCGTTGCGCTTGCGGTGCTGATGCCGGTGGTCGCCAGCATGGGCGGCGTGGCCGGCACCCAGACCCTGACCCTGATCGTGCGTGGTCTGGCGCTCGGCCAGGTCAGCTGGGACAACGCGCGCGATCTGCTCAAGCGCGAGCTGGCCATCGGCGGCCTCAACGGACTGCTGTGGGCGGTGGTGATCGCGCTGGTCGCCTGGGCCTGGTTCGGCGACTGGCGCATCGCGCTGGTGATCGGCGCGGCGATCGTCATCAACCTGCTGGCCGCGGCTCTCTCCGGGGTGCTGATCCCGCTGCTGCTGAAGCGCTTCGCGGTCGACCCGGCACTCGCGGGCGGCGTGGTCCTGACCACCGTCACCGATGTGGTCGGCTTCCTCGCATTCCTGGGGCTGGGAACCTTGTTCCTGCTGTAGGAACTGTCGCTGACCTCCGGCGGTCAGGCCCGCGCGTGCGCGGCGATACGCGCGGGTCCGGCGATCGGAACGAGTTGCACGCCGCGGCCGTCCTCCGGCCGCAGCACGCCTGGCCCTAGGCTGATCGAGGCCAGGTCGCGGCGGAATGATGGGTCTGGCCCGGGCAGGATGCCGAAGCCGCGATTGCGCCCGTCCAGCTTGGCGAGGTAAGCGCCCGCATCGGCGAGCCCGATGGCCAGATGATGGTCGACCTGCGCGGGTGCGTCGCGCCCCGGCCATGGCCAGTTGGCGTATCCGAGCGAGGCGCTGATCGTGAGCGGCTCCAGCAGCGGTACCGGCACCGGCTGGCTGCCGACCGCACGCAGCATGCGTTCGGCCAGTGCGGCAGCGGCATCGTCGCTAAGCCCGCGCGCGACGACCATGAATTCCTCGCCGCCCCAGCGCATCGCGGCATCGCCCTGGCGCAGTGTCTGGCGCAGGCGGCGTGCAACCTCGACCAAGACAGCATCGCCGACATCGTGCCCGTGGCGGTCGTTGATCTGCTTGAAGTGGTCCAGGTCGAACAGGAAGAAACTCAGGCGCCCGGGTGCTCCGGAGCCGCGGCGTTCGGTGTCGCCCGGCATGCGCTCGGCTTCGCCCGAGCCGCGCTCGAGGAACTCGCGCAGGTACCGCCGGTTGCGCAGTCCGGTGAGGGCGTCCGACAGCGCGGAATCGGCCAGTTCGCGATTGACCGCCTCCAGTTGTCGCGCCTGCGCCTCCAGTTGCGCCTTCTGGCGCTCGATCTCGGTCTGGCGAGCCTGCAGCGCGGCGCGGCTCTCAAGCAATGCCTGGAACGCCTGTTCGCGCTGCCTCGCGTTGTGGAAGGCGCGGCCGTGGTGGCGGATGCGCGCCGCCAGTTCGAGCGCGCTCGGCAGCTTGACCACGTAGTCGTTGGCGCCGTTGCGGAAGGCGTCGACCTTGGTCTCCGGTTCCTCCGCCGCCGACAGCATGACCACCGGCACGTCGACCAGGCTGGGGTGGGCGCGATAGCGCTTCAGCAGCGAGATGCCGTCCAGACCGTCCATGACCAGGTCCTGCAGGATCACGGCCGGCTCGAAGGCGAGGGCCTCGATCATCGCCCGCGAAGGATCGGACACTTCGCGCAGTTCCAGGTCTGCCTCGTGCGCGAGCATCTGGCGCAACGCCGCGAGGATCACCGGCTGGTCGTCCACCATCAGGACCCGGATCGAAGCCATTGCCTTCAGCCCTGCAGTGCTCGGTGCCGCAGCGGCAGGGCGCGCGCCAGCGCCGGGCCGATCGCTGCCAGCGGCAGTATCTGCCCCGCCGCGCCGAGTTCCTGCGCCGCGCGCGGCATGCCGAACACAGCCGAGCTGGTTTCATCCTGGGCGATCGTGTGCCAGCCGGCCTGGCGCAGGCGCAGCAGGCCGCGCGCGCCGTCGCTGCCCATGCCGCTCAGCAGCGCAGCGGCGCCGCCGCAGGCGTGCTCGGCGAGGCTGGCGAACAGCATGTCGATGCCGGGTACATGCAGGTCCCCGGGCTGCGCCGTCCGGTAACCCAGTTGTTGCGACGGGAGCAGCACCAGATGTCCGAGATTCGCGCCCACGTACACATGGCCAGGTTGCAGCAATTCGCCGCGCTGGGCCAGGTGCACCGGCAACAACGAGTGCCCGCCCAGCCATTCGCACAGTCCCGCGGAGAACTCTCCGTCGATGTGCTGGACGATCAGTACGGCGGCCGGCAGACCCTGCGGCAGTCCGGCGAGCACGCACGCCAGCGCCTGGGGACCGCCGGTGGAAGCGCCCAGCGCCACCACCGGGCACTCGCCGCGCGGCGCCGGTGTCCGCGACACCGGCGTCGCCGCTGGCGCTGCCCGGACCAGGGCCTGCAACCGCTGGATGCGGTTGAGCAGGCGGCTGGCACCGTTCAGCTCACCGTTCGCCTCCAGGCGCGGCGGAGGCAAATGGCCCAGCGCGCCCGCGCTGAGCGCCTCGAACACGCCGGGTGCCGAATCGTCGCTGGCCAGCACCAGGCAGGCCGAGGACAGCTCGCGTAGGGCGTCGGCCGCCGGACCGACCATGCCGGCATCCAGCAGCAATAGCTCAGGCGGGTCGCGGCGCCGCAGGCGCGCCAGCTCGGCCGGGTCGGCAGCGCACCAGAGCAGCTGCAGGCCACCGCTCGCAAGCGTGCGTCGCAGCGCTTCCCTGACCAGCCGGTCCGGATGCGCGATGGCTACCCTCATGGCGCCTCCCGGGCATCGCCCACCAGTTGGTGGACCAGCTTGAGGAAGCCCTCATCCTGGAAATCCGCCTTGGTCATGTAACTGTCGGCACGCGCTTCGAGGCCGCGGCGGCGGTCTTCGGGGCGGTCGCGGTAAGAAACGATCACCACCGGCAGCGCGCGCAGCCGCGGGTCCTGCTTGATCGAGCGGGTCAGCTCGATGCCGTCCATGCGCGGCATGTCGACGTCGGTGATCAGCAGGTCGAAACTGGCGTCGCGCAGCCGGGTCCAGGCGTCCAGTCCGTCCACTGCCACCTCGACCTCGAAGCCGCGGGAGGCGAGCAGCTGGCGCTCCAGCTCACGGACCGAGATGGAGTCGTCGACCACCAGCGCGCGCTTGCGGCCAGCGTGCACGCTGGCGCCCGCCGCGGTGGCGAGCGAGGCGCGCTCGCGCGTGAGCGCGCTGCGCATCAGGTCGTCCACGTCCAGCAGCACCACCGGGGAACCATCCGGCAGCAGCGCCGCCGCACTGATGTCGGCGACGCGCCCGAGGCGGCTGTCGAGCGGCCGGGTGGCAAGGTCGTACTCGCCAAGCAACTCGTCGACCACAAAACCGGCCAGCCGCCCCTGGTGCTCGACGATGACCACATCGACACGCTCCGGTGTGATCCGTGTGCTGCCCAGGTCGAGCAACTCGGCCAGCGGCACCAGGCCGACATTGCGCCCGGACAGCGGCAGGTATTGCAGACCCTCTGCGGAGACGATCGCATCCCTGGGTGCGCGGGACACGCGATCGATCCGCAGGGATGGAAACGCGTAGATCTCGCCGGCAACGCGCGCCACCAGCGCGCGCGTGACGGTGCGCGAGATCGGCACCAGCAGGTGGAAGGTGGTGCCGTAACCCGGACGCGAGGACAGGCGCACACTGCCGTCCAGCCGCTCGATGCCTTCGCGCACCACATCCAGACCGACGCCGCGGCCCGATACCTCGGTGACTTCGCTGCGCGTGGTGAATCCCGGCGCGAACAGGTGCTCGCGCAAGGCCTGCTCGCCGAGCGCTGCGGCGACGTCCGCACTCATGCGACCCGCGTCGATCAGGCGCTGACGGATCTTTTCGACATCGATGCCGGCGCCATCATCACTGACGTCGATCGCGAGCATCCCGGCGCGGTGGCTGGCCCAGATGCGCAACTGGCCTTCGGCGGGCTTGCCGGCCGCGGCGCGCGCCGCCGCTGCCTCGATCCCGTGGTCGAGCGCGTTGCGCAGCAAGTGGGTAAGCGGCGCGTCCAGCTTCTCCAGGACGTCGCGGTCCACTTCCAGCGCCTCGCCGACGATGGTCAGGCGTGCGCGCTTGCCGAGTTGGCGCGCGAGGTCGCGGACCACGCGCGGGTAGCCGAGTACCAGGTCGCGGAATGGACGCAACCGCGTCAGCGAAGCGGCCTGGTAGATGCGCTCGTTGAGGTCGAAGGCAATCCGGGCGTAGTCGGTGAAGTCCTCGATCCAGGCTTGGGCCTGGTGGCGCGTGTCGGCCAGCTGGCGCCGAACCTCGGCCAGTTCCGCACCGAGCGCGGTGCTCTGCGATGGGGCGCCGAGGCGATGGTGCAGATCGTCCACCAGTCGTCCCAGTTGTGCGATGCCCTGGCGCAGCCTCTGCTGGCGCTCCGAGAACGGCCGCAAGCGGTGCGCGCTGACCACGCCGGACCCGGCGAGCGCGATCAGGCGGCCGACCAGGCTGGCCTTGATCCGCAGGATGGGGTCGCCGTCTTCCACCGCGATGTAGGTGGGCTGGGCGGGCGCGAGCGGCGGCTCGGGCGCTGCCGCGGTCTCGCGCGGGCTGGCCAGCAGTGCGTCCCGACGCGCCAGCAGTTCCGGCGTCGCGCCCGCGTGCGCGAGCTCGCGCAAAAGGTCGACGCCGGCCAGGCCGAACTCGACCAGGGCCTCGCTGGCGCTGCCATGGCGCTGCGCGGCCGCCATGCGGTCTTCCAGCGCGTGCGCCAGCCCGACCGCGGCCTCCAGCCGCACCGCCCGGGCGGCGCCCTTCACCGAGTGCGCGGCGCGCATCACCGGCGCCAGCAGTTCGATGCGTTCCGGCGCTTGTTCGAGTTGCAGCAGCAACTGACTCATGCGCGCGCACTGGTCGTCCATTTCCTGACGGAACAAGGCCAGCAGCGGCTGCGCCTCATCGTCACGACCGGAAGGCGCCTCCTCGACCAGGGCAGATGCCAGGGTGCCGGCCCGGGTGCCTTCGCGCGCAAGGAAAGCTTCGGCAGATTCCAGCGGGGCGTCGGCGAATCCGCCGAGCAGGTCGAGCGCCGCCGATACCTGGGTTGCCTGCAATGCCCGCGCCTGGCCGCTGCGCCCTAGCTGGTGCAACGCACCGCCCAACTGCGACCATGGATCGAGGCCGAGCACGCTGAGCGCACCGACCAGTGCATGACTGCGCTTGCTCCAGCGCGCCAGCGCCTCGCTCGCGCCGTCCGCTTGCATCCCGAGCTGGATGCAGTCGCGCAGCTCGCGCACCAGCATGCGCACTTCGCCTTGCAGCAGCTCGATCAGCGCGCTCATGCGTAGAGCGCCTCGTCCAGGACCTGCAGCAGGGCCGTTTCGTCGAGCAAGGCCATGCGGCCGTGTTCGAACTCGACTACGCCCGAAAGGCAGCGGCCGAGCGGCGCGGGCAGGGTGGCTGGCACCTCCTCGATCGATCGCGACTGGATCCGGCGCAGGCCGATCACCTCATTGCTGCGGAAGGCGATCGGCGCTGCCTGCGGCGGCTGCAGCAACACCAGGCGCGCCCGCTCGCCGGCGACATCCTGGCGGGTGCCGAGCTGCAGCACCTCGATCAGCGCCACGCACAGGTGCAGTTCGCCGCGGACGGCGACCAGGCCTTCGATACGCCCTTCTCCGCGGTGCGCCAGGCGTCGCGGCGCATGCGCCTCGGCCACCTCGCCGACGCGCTCGCAGCGCAGTCCGAGCCATTCGCGACCGAGGCGGAAGGCCAGCACGCTGCGGGTATCGCCGTCGCGGCTGGCTTCCAGCGCCGACGACAGCGGCGGCAGCGGCGAGATCTCGCGCTGCAGCAGTCCGCGTGCGGCCTCACGGAACACCGCACAGTTGCGGCAATGGATCTCGGCCTTCAGGCGCTCGCAGCTGTGGTCGCCGCCGTAGACGCCGATGCCGCGCCAGCAGTGGCCGCCGGCTGCCGTCATGGCGCGGCTCCCGGCGAGCGCACCCGCTGCAGCCGCAAGCGCAGTTGCGCCGCTTCGGCGGCACGTCCGCGGCGTTCAGCCAGCGCAGCGCGGTGCAGCAGCGCGTCCTGGTGTCCGCGATCGAGATAACTGGCGCGCGCAAAGGCATGCTCGGCCGCGTCCAGGTCGCCGCTCGCCATGTCGATCGTACCCAGCAGGAACCAGCCGGGAGCCGACTCGGCATCCTGCGCCAGCAATGCCCGGCATAGCCTGCGTGCCTCGTCCAGTGCGCCGGCATCCGCTGCCTGCTGGGCACGTTCCAGCGAATTGGTTGGGTTCTCGCGCGCGGGCGCGCGCGGCGCAGGCGCGCGCTGCGCTCGCACTGGATGCGCGGCAGGCGCGACCGCGGCAGGTCGCGGCGCCGGGGCGGCGCGGTTTGCGGCGGGCGCCGGGTCGCGAACGCCGCGCGCGCGACCGAAACTGAGTGGACCGAATCCCGCCAGCGGTGCCAGGCGGGGGTCGATGGCGGACAGCACCTCGGCTTGGCCCGCGACCAGCATGCCATCCGGCGCGAGCACCTCGAGCAACCGGGCGAGTGCCTGGCGGCGCGCGCCTTCATCCAGGTAGATCAGCAGGTTGCGGCAGAAGATGGCATCGAACTGCTCCCCGGCTGCGAACACATCCGGTGCCAGCACATTGCCGCAGCGGAAACGCACCGAACGCCGCAGCATGGGCGCAGGACACAGCCATTCGTCCTCCCAGTGGAACCAGTCGAGGTTCGCCGGGCGGCCGCGCAAGGCGCTGCGGCGATACCGGGCCTGGCGCGCCTGCGCTATGGCGCGCGCGGAGACATCCACCCCGATCACTTCGAACTCGCACGCAGCGAATCCGCCCTGCAACAGCGTCGCGGCGATCGACCATGCTTCCTCGCCGCTGGCGCAAGGCAAGCTGAGCACACGCAGCGGGCGTCGTCCTGCGGGCAGTGCACGTGCGTATCGCAGCAGGTCGTCGAACTGCTCCGGCACCCGAAACAGCCAGGTCTCTGGAACCACCATGCAGTCCACGAAGGACTGCCAGGCGGCGGCGCTGCGACTGACGCGGGCAAGGAGTTCGCTGGCGTCGCGTGCCTGCAGGACCACGCATGCTTCGTCGATCGCGTGCAGCAGAGTGGTTTCGCCGATGGACTGCGGATCCAGCCCGAGGGTGCGCTGCAGTCTTTCGATCAGGGCGGTCCGGCTCACGGCGGCGCCTCTTGGCAGAACAGGGCACGCAGCGCCTCGGGCAGCAACTCGCCAGGCTCGACCAGTTGCGGCAGCCCCGGCTGGTCGCGCATGTGCGCTCCCAGCCAGGGTTGGTCGGGCAGGTTCAGGCCCGGTGTCGTGCCGCCAAGTTCCAGCAGTTCGCTGACGTCTTCCGCGATCAGCCCCACCATGCGCTGCGCGGCGCCATCGCCGATCCGGACCACGATGATGCGGGTGCCCAGTTGCGCGCTCGCGTGCCTGCCGGCCACCAGCAGGCACAGGTCCACCACCGGCGTCAGCGTGCCGCGATAGGGCAGCAATCCGACGACGGCGGCGGGCGCGAGCGAGGTCTCGCGCAGCGGCACCCGGGGCAGGACCTCGATCACCTGACGCGCACGGATGGCCAGTTCGGCAGCGCCAGCACGGAAGGCGAGGGCGAGCACGGCCGCGCCCCGCCTCAGCCGCTGCCGAGGTTGAACTTGGCGATTTCCTGCTTGAGCACGCTGACCGCGTCGCGCAGGGTTTCGGTGGCGGCGTTGAATTCACGCAGCGAGACGGAGGTCTGGCGCGCGCCGTCGAGCAGCTGGCCCATGGCCTCGCCAATCTGGCGGGCTCCCTGGGACTGGCTGCGCATGCCGTGGTTGACCGTCTCGAAGCGTTCCGAAAGGGTCTTCACCTGGCTGATGATCTGTCCGAACTGGCCGCCGACGCGGTCGACGGTGCCCACGCCGCTGCGCACCTCCTCGGCGAACCGGTCGATCTCCATGACACCTGCGGACACCGCGGTCTGCATCTGCTTGACCATCTGCTCGATATCCAGCGTGGCCACCGCGGTCTGGTCCGCTAGGCGCCGGATCTCGCGCGCCAGCACCAGGAAGCCGAGGCCCTGTTCCCCGGCCTTCTCGGCCTCGATCGCGGCATTGATCGACAACAGGTTGGTCTGGTCGGCCACCTTGGAGATGGTGGTGACCACGCCGGTGATCTCGGCGGCCTCCTCGCGGATCGCCGCGAGACGCGCCGACATCGCATTGGCCGCCTGGGCCATGCGGTCCATCGTGCTGTCGAGGTTGGAAAGACCGGTCTGACCCTGTTCGGCGAGGTCTGCCGTCTGGCCAGACACCGCGTTCAGGCCTTCCATCGTCGCCAGGAGCTCCTGGCTGGTGGCGGCGATCTGCTTGACTGCGGCGGCAATCTGGTTGGTCGATGCGCCGAAGCCCTGGACCGTCGATTCCTGCTGGCGGCTGGTCGCGGCAAACTCGGTGGCGGTGCTCATCAGCTCAACCGAGGCCTGCTTCACGCGAGTCACCAGCCCCCGCAGGCTCATGGTCATGCCGCCGATCGCCGCGACCAGTCGGCCCGTCTCGTCGCGATCGTCGGTGGCGGGCACTTCGGTCGTGAGATCGCCCTGGGCCACCCGGTCGGCCACCTCGGATACCAGTTGCACGCGTCGGCTCAGGGTGGCGGCAGCGCGCCGCGCAAACCAGGCCATCACCACCACCACCAGCACGATGCCCAGCGCGAGTGCGGCCAGGGTGGAAATCTGCGCCGAGATCAGGCCCTCGGCCTTGGCTTCGTTGGCCAGGTTGCGCTGTTCCGCGAGCTTCCACACCTCGTCGATGGCATAGCGGTGCGCGTCGTAGCGCTGGCGCATCTGCTGCAGGACCCGCCGGGCGCGCTCGCGGTCGTCCGCGCGGATGGCCGGGATGAACTCGTCATCCCGCAGGCGGAAGAACTCCATCGCAGCGCGATAGGAGGTCACCGTCATCAGATCGCCCATGGTGTCCTGCGCGAGCGTGCGCTTCCAGTGCTCCTGGCGATTCTCGTAGTTGATCCGCAGCTCATTGCCGCGCTCGATCAGGCGGTTGATCTCCGCCGCGTCGGTCTCGTCGACCAGTTGCAGCGTCAGGAGATAGGGCTCGATGATGAACTGCGGCGGCGGCAGCACGTCCGCGATCAGCTCGTTGCCGACGATGATCTCCTCGTACAGCGGTCCCTTGACCCGCACCTGGTCCAGGGTGCGCCAGGCGACCAGCGCAAACAGCGCGAACAGGACCAGGAAAACCGCGACGAAATAAGACAGGCGGGACGCCAGTTGCGATTCGCGCTGCAGCATGTCGATTCCCTCGCGACGATCCCTCCGACTATATCCAAGCCCCGGAGTCCCCGGGGCCTCCTGCGGTCACTCAATGTGCCAGCCGCGACGAAAGCAGCAGTGCGCGGACCAGATGCATGGCCTGGGTGCGCTCGCGCGCGTCGAAAGTGAACGCGGGTATCGGCCGACCATGGCGGCGCACGGCCTGGCGCACCGCCGCCATCGAGAAGCCAGCCGCGCGTTCGCTGTGGGTGATGCCGATCACCAGTGCCAGGTGCGGGTCGAGCGCGAGCAATGAGGACAACCAGTGGTCGCACATCTCGCCGATATCGCCCTGGGTGGCATTCAGGACGAGCAGCACGCCGATGGCGCCGTCGAGGACGATCGGGCGCATGAAAGCGTAATGCTCCTGGCCGGGAAGGCCATACAGCATCAACGGCGTGCCGTCGTCGAGCATCACCGACACGAAGTCGAAGGCCACCGTGGTGGTGGTCTTCTCGCCGATGTCGCCGGTGGTCATCGGCATCTCGGTCGAGATCGGCTCGCAATCGGCAATCGCCCGGATCGCGGTGGTCTTGCCGGCCCCGACCGGGCCGGCGAGGACGAGCTTGAGGGTGCCTGGTTCCACGAGCTTGCTCCTTCAGTCGGACAATCCGGATCCTCAGCCTGTGCGACCGAGGCCGAAGTGTGCTGCCAACCGCGCAAGGATTCCGCGCGGACGTCCGGCCGGGGTGGCCTGCGCCGCAGCCGGCGGAATCGCTTGTGCGCTCCGCTGCAGCAGGCCGGAGGCGGCCAGCGCCCACAGGCAAGCGGACACATAGGCCGGCTCCAGGGCGCACTCCTGCGCGACCATGGAGGGCGTCAAGGCGCGCATCTGCAGCGCCTGCACCACGCGCAATGCATTCACCGCCTCCGGTGTGGTGCCAAGGTCCGGCCAGTCCTGAAGGCTGCAGGGCTGTTCCGGAAAGGCCGGCAGCAGGCGGGCGTTATGCAGCGCGCCCTGCAGCAAATAAGCCTCCAGACTGCCGGCGAATTCAAAGCGACTGGCATCCACATCGACCTTGCGCGCAGGGCGAAACTGCCACCCGGCTTCGCACAATCGATCCCGGGTGCCGAACTGGTCGCTGAGGGTGGCCGTCAGCACGCGCCCGGTGGAGCGCAGCAGGAAGGCCGTGCGACCACCCACCCGCGCTTCCACGTCCTGGCTTGCGTGGGCAGGGTCGTCGGCCAGCCGCAGCAGGGCGCAATCGCTTGCCAGCGGCGCCGTGCTGCCTGGCGCCGACGCTTCAGCCGCGGTCACCGGCGGCGACGGGGGCGCGGCCTCGTCCTGCAGCAGGGTCACCATCTGGCGCGCCAGCAGCGCCGCGCTGGTGTCCTCGCGCAGCCAGTGGACACCCCGGTCCTCGCCGTTGCGCACGGCCGACAGCGCCAGCACCGCCACGCCGCGTCGTCGGGCGATCTCGATGACGCGCTGACCGTAGGCGTCATCGCCATGCACCAGGACCAGATCGCAGCGGGTCCCGTCCCATGGACTGGCGACCGCCACGATGCTGTTTGCCGCGAGCGCGCTGGCGGCAATACGCACGCGCTGTTCCTGGTCCGCGGTCAGCGCAGCATGCCTGACAATGGCTCGCATCCGGTTCTCCCTCTCGGGTGCGCTCGCGGCGCCGACCGCGCGGCGGGACCATCTCCCCGCCAGCGCAGCGACCCCGTCGATCGCGACGGTGGTCACGAGAAGTCGAGCTTCTGTTCGAAGGCGCGCAACTCGAGCCGTGCCATTGCGAGGTTGGCGCGGCTGCGGTCGAGCACGATGTAAAGGAACAGTTTCTGGTTGGTCTCGAGCGGACGGATGATGTGGTACTGCTTGGTCAGGCTGATCAGGATGTCCTCGATGGTGTCGTTGAGCGCGAGGGCATTGGCGACCTTGCGCTTCGCGCGAACCACTTCGGTGTTGCCGGCGGCCGCCACTTCAAGGTTGATGCCGCTGCCATCGCCTGCCAGCAGCATGCCGCTGTCGGTGTCCACCAGCGCGGATGCGACGTAGCCGTCGATCGAACGCAGTCCTTCCAACGTAATTTTTGCCATGTTTGCTCCTTCGTCATTGGGGCCAGACGGCCCATCGGGGGTCGCTATCAAGGGGTGGAGACCGGGGCACCGGCTGGTGCCTCGGCGGAATCGAGCACGCCGGCCAGGTCGCTGGCCGCGTCGAGCGCATAACGCAGGGCCAGCGCAACGGTCTCGCCGGAATCGGCGCCGACCGACAGCGCGAAGCGGGCCGAGCGGCAGGGCACGCGCACCGTCACGATCACGCCGTGCTCGGCGGACATGACGTTGTAGAGGCAGCGTCCGCGCTGCGATTCGCGGGCGAAGGTTTCGCACAGCGCAAGCATCGAACTGGTGATGGCGCTGAGCCGGGGCGCGTCGGCGCCTTGGTCCTTGCGCTGGAACGCCCACGGTCGCCCGTCGACCGTGCACAGGCAGGCGAACCTCAAGGCATCGCTCTTGCCGAGCAAGACCTGCAGTTGGCGCTGGCAGCGCGCGCGCTGCGTCGGGTCATCCTGGATGAGAATGTTGCGGGTTTGGCTCACGCGGTCCTCCAGGCACTGGCAACAGCGCACGCCCGGATGGCGCGCAGCTGGTGAGGGCGGAAGCGCACGCTGGCGTCCACGCGATCCTCACGGATGCTGTACGGGCCAGAGTATCGACCTGGATGTGAGAAACCCGTCGCGGATTGTTAAAGCATGGTAACCAAGTTTGGCCGTGCTGCCGCCGGGAGCCGGCGGCAGCGGCGGGCGCGCGGAGCGTCGCTCAGCGCAAGCCGGTCTCGTTGCGCGCGATCACCATGCGCTGGATCTCGCTGGTGCCTTCGTAGATCTCGGTGATCTTGGCATCGCGGAAGTAGCGCTCCAGCGGCATTTCCTTGCTGTAGCCCATGCCGCCGTGGATCTGGATCGCCTGGTGGGTGATGAACATGGCCGCCTCGGAGGCGAACAGCTTGGCCATCGAGGCTTCAGTGGAGAAGCGCGCGCCGGTCTTCAGCGATTCCTGCTTGGCCCAGGCCGCGCGCAGCGTCAGCAGCCAGGCGGCGTCGAGGCGGGTCTTCATGTCGGCGATTTTGGCCTGGATCATCTGGAACGAGCCGATCGACTGGCCGAAGGCCTTGCGGTCGCGCGAGTAGACCAGGCTGGCCTCGTAGGCCGCGCGCGCCAGGCCGACCGCCTGCGAGGCGATGCCGATGCGGCCGGCGTCGAGCACGCCCATCGAGATCTTGAAGCCGTCGCCTTCGCGGCTGATGCGATCCTCGGCGGGAATGCGGTAGTCGGTGAACTCGATCTCGCAGGTGGCGCTGGCGCGGATGCCGAGCTTGGGCTCGGTCTTGCCGCGGTGGAAGCCTTCGCGCTCGGTGTCCACGATGAAGGCGCTGATGCCCTTGGCGCCGCGGGTCGGATCGGTCATCGCGAACAGCAGGATGTACCTGGCCACCGGGCCCGAGGTGATCCAGCTCTTCTTGCCGTTGACCGTGTAGTAGCTGCCGTCCGCCGAGGGCACCGCGCGGATGCGCATGGACGCGGCATCCGAGCCGGACTGCGGCTCGGTCAGCGCGAAGGCGCCGATCGCCTGGCCCGTCGCGATCGGGGTGACGTAGCGATGTTTCTGCGCCTCGCTGCCATATTTAAGCAGGCCATTGCAGTAGAGCGTGTTGTTGACGCTCATGATCGTCGAGTGGGCGCAGTCGGCCGCGGCGATCTCGATCATCGCCAGCGCGTAGGCGATCGAATCCATGCCCGCGCCGCCATATTCCTGCGGAACTTCGATGCCCATCAGGCCGTTCTCGCCGAGGACCTTGATGGTCTCCATCGGGAACTCGCCGCTCTTGTCGAAATCGGCGGCGATCGGCGCGATACGCTCGGCAGCGATGCGCCGGGCGATGTCCTGGATCATCAACTGCTCTTCGGTGAACTGGAAATCCATGGCCTGGATGGCTCCATAGTGGGGAGGAGGGCAAACCGCGATTGTAGCGAGTGTCGCCGGTCGCGACTGGAAAGCGCTCTCTATACTTGAATCCTTGTCTACGCGACGGATGGTGGCGAATGCGTTCAGTGCACAGCTTGTTGACGGTGGCCGGACTGGTGCTGGCCGGCGGATGCACCATGGTGGCAGTGCCGCCGCCAGGGACCGTCGCGCCCGCGGCAAAGGCGAGCGCGCTGCTCGTGGAGGGCGTGCCGCCGACTCCCACCGCGCTGGCGCAGCAGTTGCGCCCGTACCAGAACATGCGTCCAGCGAATTTCCTCGGCTGGCTGCCCGACGACAGCGGGATGCTGGTGTCGCTGCGCTTCGGCAATGTGCCGCAGCTGGCGCGGATCAGCCAGGCTGAAGGCATGCGTACCCAGCTGACCTACTTCGACGAGCCGATCCTGGAGGCCTGGGTCAGCCCGGACCCGGCGATCAATGGCGCCATCTTCAGCAAGGACGAGGGCGGCAACGAGTACTTCCAGCTCTACTTCATCGATCTCAAGAGCGGCCACGCGCGGCTGCTGACCGACGGCAGTTCGCGCAACCAGGACGTGGTGTTCGCCGACGACGGGCGCCGCTTTGCCTACGCCAGCACCCACCGCAATGCACGCGACTTCGACATCTGGATCGGCGATGTCACCAGTACCACCGCGCACCGGCTGGTACTGCAACGCGGAGGCACCTGGCTACCGCTCGATTTCTCGCCGGACGGCAGCAAGCTGCTGCTGCAGGAGTTCATTTCCGCCGGGGACGCGCGCCTGCACCTGCTCCATGTCGAGAGCGGCAAGCTCGAGCGCATCCAGATCGGCAAGAGTGCTTCCTTCGACGGCTACGCGCGCTTCGACCGCGGCGATGGCCACGTCCTGGCGGTCACCAATGCGCTCGGCGAGTACGCGAGCGTGGTGCGAGTGGAACTGGCCACCGGGATCGTCGCACCGCTGTTCCCGCAGCAGCAGTGGGATGTCGAAGCCATCGACCTCAGTGCCGACGAGCGCCATCTCGCGGTACTGCGCAATGTCGATGGGAGCAGCAAGCTCAGCGTGTACGACCGCGAGGACGGCATGCAGGAGATCCGCACGCTCGAGCTGGACCAGGGGGTGATCGCGCGCCTGCTGTTCAACCACGCTGGCACCGAGATTGGCTTCGGCATCAGCGGTCCGCAGGTTCCTGGCGACGTGTTCTCGCGCACCCTGAATTCCGGGCTGATGACCCGCTGGACGCGCGGCGAGACCGGCGGGATCGACCCCGAGTCCTTCGTCATGCCGCAGACCATCCGCTACGGGTCCTTTGACAGCGACAAGGCCATGATGAACCTGCCGCGGCAGATTCCCGCCACGGTCTATACGCCGCCGGGGCAGGGGCCGTTTCCGGTCCTGATCATGATCCACGGCGGCCCCGAAGCGCAGGCGCGGCCACAGTTCAGTGAGCTGATCCAGTTCCTGGTGCGCGAGCGCGGCATCGCGGTGGTGGTGCCAAACGTGCGCGGATCGGCGGGCTACGGCAAGACCTACCTGCAGCTCGACAATGGGCGGCAGCGCGAGGACTCGGTCAAGGACATCGGCGCGCTCATCGATTACCTCGGAACCCAGCCGCAATTCGACCCGCAACGCATCGCCGTCTACGGCGGCAGCTACGGCGGCTACATGGTGCTCGCCTCGCTGGTCCACTTCGGCGACAAGCTGCGCGCGGGCGTCGATATCGTCGGCATCAGCAACTTCGTCACCTTCCTCGACAACACCAATCCCTACCGCGTCGACCAGCGCCGTCCGGAATACGGGGATGAGCGCGACCCGCAGATGCGCGAGTTCCTGCACTCGATCTCGCCGCTGACCCATGCGCACAAGATCGCCAGACCACTGTTCGTGATCCAGGGCGCCAACGATCCGCGCGTGCCGCGCAGCGAGGCCGAGCAGATCCTCAAGGCGGTGCGCGACAACGGACAGCAGGCCTGGTACATGCTGGCCCCGGACGAGGGCCATGGCTTCAAGAAAAAGGGGAACCGGGATCGCATGTCGGAGGCGGTGATCCAGTTCCTCGATCAGCACCTGCTGCCGCCGCAAACGCCGTGACTGCGCCGGACGCACCCGCGTTGATGTCCGCTGCCGAGGCAGCCGAGGCTTTGGCGCAGGGCGGGCTGGATGCAGTGACACTGACCGACGCTTGCCTCAGGCGGATTGCGGCCGACGCCTGCAACGCTTGGCTGCATGTCGACGCCGAGGGTGCCCTGGCCCAGGCGCGCGCCAGCGACGAACGGCGCGCGAAGGGGCGCGCCTACCATCCGCTGGACGGCATCCCGGTCGCGGTCAAGGACAACATCGCGGTGGCCGGAATGCCGCTGACCGCAGGCATGCAGGCCCATCGAGGTCGAGTGGCCGTCGAGGATGCGCACTGCGTGGCCAAGCTGCGGCGCGCTGGCGCGGTGATCCTCGGCAAGACACATCTGTGTGAAGGCGCGCTCGGAGCCGACAGCGACAATCCGCACTACGGTCGCTGCCTCAATCCCCGCGTGCCGGGCGCATCCGCCGGCGGTTCCAGCAGCGGCAGCGCCGCCGCGCTGGCGGCGCACCAATGCCTGCTCGCGCTCGGCAGCGACAGCATGGGTTCGGTACGCATCCCTGCAGCGTATTGCGGCGTGGTCGGCCTGAAACCAAGCGCGGCGCGGGTGTCCACGCGCGGACTGGTGACCGCCTCGCGGCGTCTCGACCACATCGGCCCAATGGCGCGCCGGATGGCCGATCTGTCCGCGGTGTTCCAGCAGATTTCGGGACTGGACCTGCACGACCCGGCCTCGCGCCTGGTGCCGCTGGCGCATGTGGAGCGCGATCCGGCGCAACTGCGTGTAGGCGTGCTCGGAGGCCTCGAAGCGCTAGGCGTCCGGGGCGATGTGATTGCCGGATTCGAGCAGGCGGTCGCGCGGCTCGCCGGATTGCTGCCGCGCCGGCAGGCGGTGTCCTTTGCCGATGCCGATCTCACCCGTTGGCGGCGTGCCGGCTTCCTGCTGATGGAAGCCGAGATGTGCCAGGTTCACGCGCAAGTGCTGGCGCAGCAACCCGACAGCCTGTCGCCGGCGCTGCGCGAATTGCTTGCCTTCCCGGCCACGCGCAGCGCGGTCGATCTGGCGGGAGCGCTGCACCGTCTCGACGAGGCGGTGCTGTACGGTCGCCAGCTTTTCGTCGGTCTGGATGTGCTGCTGATGCCGACCACGCCGCAGTCGGCTTGCGACCTCGGCACTGCGCTGCCGGCGAACCAGGCGGACCTGACCGCGCTGGCCAACTTCGCCGGACTGCCCGCGCTCAGCCTGCCGATGGGAACCGCGCCGGGCGGCCGGCCGCTCGGCCTGCAGCTCATGGGTCCCGTCGGTAGCGACCTGCAGCTGATGGCGCTGGGCGAACGTATCGAAACCTTGCTGGCAGGCTGAGAGCGACCACGAGCGGCGCGCATTCAGGCACACTTGCACCTTCCAACCGATCGCGCGTCCTGGAGGCAAACCATGTCCGGCAAGTTCATTGTCAGCCGCCGCAGCAACGGCGAGTTCCAGTTCAAGCTGTGCGCCAGCAATGGCCAGACCATCCTGGTCAGCGAGGGTTACACCACGCGCGACAGTTGCATGAACGGCATCGCGTCAGTGCGCACCAATGCTGCCGATGCCACGCGCTTCGAAAAGCGCACCGCCAGCGACGGCCGTGGCTATTTCGTGCTCAAGGCGGGCAACCATCAAGTCATCGGCCAGAGCCAGATGTACGCCGGCGACGAGGAATGCGACAACGGCATGGAGTCGGTCGGGCACCATGCACCGGATGCGGTGATCGTCGAGGAGTGACCGGCAGGTTCGGGCGCGTCGCGCTGCCGGGCGCGGATGTCCGTTACCGGCCGGACTGGCTGGCGCCAGATGAGGCTGAGGCGCTGCAGCAGCGGCTGCTGCAGGAAATCCAATGGACGCAGCATCGCGTGCGCATGTTCGGACGCGAGTTGCCGGCGCCGCGATTGTCGGCCTGGATCGGCGACGCGGACGCTGCCTACACCTACTCGCGCGTGCGCTACCAACCTGCGCCCTGGACCCCGGCGCTGGCGCATTGCGTGAGCGCCTGCAGCGCGAGCTCGATGCGCCGTTCAACAGCGTGCTCGCCAACCGCTACCGCGACGGCCGCGACAGCATGGGCTGGCACGCCGACGACGAGCCGGAACTGGGCTCTGAGCCGCTGATCGCCTCGGTCAGCCTGGGCGCGGTGCGGCGCATGCGCTTGCGCGCGCGCGACCGCTCGGCGAGCGCGGTCATCGACCTCGCGCCCGGGAGCCTGCTGCTGATGGGTGGCCAGACCCAGTCGCGGTACCAGCACGCGGTGGACAAGACCCGCGCGCAGACGGGTGAGCGGATCAACCTGACCTTTCGTTGGGTCCATGCCCGGGAGAATGGCGATAGCATGCGTCGCCCCCCGGATGATGGATGAGCCGATGCTGCGTGCCTGCCTTCTGCTGTTCGCTGCGCTGATGCAGGTGGCCTGCTCGGCGTCTACGCCGACGGTGACCCTGCGAGGTCATACCTATCGCGTCGAGATCGCCGATGATGACGCCGAGCGCGCACGCGGCCTGATGTACCGCGACAGCATGGATGCGGATGCCGGCATGCTGTTCCTGTTCGAAAGCCAGCAGCCGCAGGCTTTCTGGATGAAGAACACCCGGATTCCGCTGGACATCCTGTATTTCGACCAGCAGTGGAAGCTCGTCGGCTGGAGCCTGAACACGCCGCCGTGCTCGCTCGGCGACCGCTGCCCGAGCTATCCCAGCCAGGCGCCGGCGCGCTATGTGCTGGAACTGAATGCCGGCACCACCGAGCGCATCGGTGCGCAAGTTGGCGACACGCTCGCGGTGACCGGTGTAGAGGTCGACTGATCAGCCGCGCTGCGCAAGCAGCACGACCAGCGCCAGGATCACGACCACCCAAAGCGCCATGCTGCCGATGGCACTGGTGCGCGCCAGCTTGCCGCCGGGTGCCGTCAACTGCAGCAGACGCTGCAGCGGTGGCCAGCCATGGCTGCGCCAGGCCGAATCGAGGGCAGACATGAGCCTCTTCCACGCACGCTCGCAGCTGTGTGCAGCGCGGACCAGTGCGACCCGATAGACCCAATCCAGGTCCAGGCTGATGGTCAGGGTGCGCAGCATCGCCGGCAGCATGACAAAGAAGGCGAGGCCGGAGAACAGCAGCAACTGGAACTGGCTGACCAGGTGCCCGGACGTGTACGGCTCATAGGCAACCGGGTAGGGCAGCAGGCCGTACAGCAGCCCTGGGAAGCAACCGATCACGATGCAGGCTGCGGCGAACAGGATCATCGCCGCGCGCATGTTCCATGGCGGATCCGGCGGACGCAGTCCCGAATCCTTCTGGAAGAACACGAACCAGGGGAACTTGATGCCGGCGTGCAGGAACACCCCGGCCGAGGCAGCAGTCAGCAGGAACCACACCCACATCAGGTGCTGGTCGGCGGCGGCCTGGCCGATCATCGACTTGCTGATGAATCCCGACGTGAACGGGAAGGCGGAGATCGCCAGCGCACCGACGATGCCGCAGATTGCGGTGACCGGCATCGACTGGTACAGCCCGCCGAGATCGGTGCACTTGCGCTTGCCGGTCTGATACAGCACCGCGCCGGCGCTCATCATCAGCAGCGCCTTGTAGATGATGTGGGCGAAGGCGTGCGCGGCGGCGCCGTTGATCGCCATCTCGGTGCCAATGCCGACACCGCAGACCATGAATCCCACCTGGTTGACGATCGAGTACGCCAGGATGCGGCGCATGTCGTTTTCCAGCAGCGCATAGATGATTCCGTAGAACACCATGTACAGCCCGACCCAGATCAACACCTGCTCCCCGGGGAACAGCAGGATCAGCGCCAGGATGGCTGTCTTCGTGGTGAACGCGGACAGAAACACGGTACCCGCCGGGCTGCCCTCCGGGTAGGCGTCGGCCAGCCAGGCACTGACCGGCGGGGCGGCGGCGTTGATCAGGATGCCTGCAAGTACCACCCAGGCATCGAAGTTATCGAGCGCCAGCGGGCGGATCTCGACCGAGCCGGTGTGGATCATGACGCCTTCGATCCCGATCTTGAGCAGCACGCCGCCGACCAGGTGCATCAGCGCATAGCGCACTCCGGCGCGGCGCGCGGCGTCTGTGCCGCCGCACCACACGACCACGGTGGAGAACAGCGCCATGAACTCCCAGAACAGGAACAGGGTGATCAGGTCTCCCGCGAAGCTGACGCCGATGGCACCGGCGGCATAGGCATAGGCCGCGGCCAACTCGCGCGGACGCGCCTGGTTGAGCCCGTACAGTCCACCCGCGAAGGCCATCACCGTGAACACCGTCGCGAACAGCCGCCGCAGGGCGCTGGACTCGACCAGCTCAACCGGATAACCGAGGAACTGCGCGGTCAGCAGCACACCATCGGGCAACTGCCAGATCGCCCAGAGTGTGAGCAGCGGCGTACCGAGGATGACCAGCGGCCGCAGACCGGCGCGCACGGTCGCGATCATCAGTGCACCGATGATCAGGATGAACGCCGGCGGGAAGGCCACTTCAAACATCGTCGCTGCCTTGCGCCTCGTAGTAGTCGTCGGGGCGTTTCAGCAGCCAGCCGAGCAGTTTTGCGATCAGCACCATTGCCACGCAGGCGACAAAGCCGAACAACGCATGGAAGCCGAACCAGCCATCGATGCCGAAATGCGGGTGCACCTGCAGACCGATCTGGGCCAGCACGCTGATGCCCAGTACCAGCGCAAACACGATCCACAGAATGCGCACGCTGCGCGGCCTGCTGAGCCAGGCGGTGTCGTGGACGCTCATGGCAGTTTCACCAGTGCTTTCTCGAGTTCCACCACCGGCGCATTGAACACGAAGAAGGCCAGCGTCAGCGCGGCCGTGGTCACCAGCGCAGCGACCATGGGCCACGGCGCTTCGCCGTGCTGGTGCTTTGGCACCACTGTCTCGCTGCGGAAGAATGCGCGATGGATGATCGGCAGGAAGTAGGCGGCGTTCAGCGCGGTCGACAAGGTCAGCACCGCCAGCACGAAGTACAGGTCGTTCTGGAATGCGCCGGCGATCATGTACCACTTGGACACGAAGCCCGCCGTGGGCGGCACTCCAGCCATGCTCAGCGCGCCGACCGTAAACGCCGCCATGGTCCACGGCATGCGCCGTCCGATGCCGTCGAATTGCGACACCTGGGTCTTGCCCGCCGCCACGTAGATCGCGCCCGCGGTGAAGAACAGCGTGATCTTGCCGAAAGCATGCGCGACGATGTGCATCGCGGCACCGATCTCGGCAAACGGCGTCAGGACCAGCGCCGCGAGCACGATGTAGGAGAGTTGGCCGATGGTGGAATAAGCGAGCAGGCGTTTGAAGTTGTCCTGGCGCAACGCAACGACCGAGGCAGCAATCACGGTAAATCCCGCCAGATACACCAGCAGGCGTTCGGCCGGGATTCCTGCGAGGTAGTCGGTACCGAAGATGTAGAGAATCACCTTGGTGATGGTGAACACGCCCGCCTTGACCACCGCGACCGCATGCAGCAGTGCCGACACCGGCGTCGGCGCCACCATCGCTGCCGGCAACCAGCGGTGAACCGGCATGACCGCGGCCTTGCCCGTGCCGAGTACGAACAGCGCCAGCAGCAGCGTGGTTTCGACCGGCCCGGCCTTGCCCGCAAGAATCCCGCCGGGGGTGAACTCGACACTGCCGGCGAGACTGTAGGTCCAGACGATTGCCGGCAGCAGCAGGCCGATCGAGGTAGTCAGCAGGATGCCAAGGTAAGTGCGCGCTCCGCGAACGGCATTTTCGTTGCCCGCATGCGCCACCAGCGGGTAGGTCGACAAGGTCAGCACTTCGTAGAACACGAACAGGGTGACCAGGTTGCCTGCCAGCGCCACGCCCATCGCGCCGCACAGCGCGATCGCGAAGCACACATAGAAGCGCGTCTGGTGGGTCTCACGTTTGGCCCGCATATAGCCAATCGCGTAAACCGAAGTGACCACCCACAGGCCGCTGGCGAGCAGCGCAAACAGCACACCGAGCGGTTCGGCGTGCAGGGCCAGCGGAATGCCGGGGATCGGTTCGGCCAGCACCAGGGTTGGCGTTGCGCCGGCCTGCAGATCCATCAGCACCGCGACGGCACACAGGAACAAGCCGATCGCAGTCGCCAAGGTCACGCTTTCGCGCAGATTCGGCCGGCGTCCGGTGAACCAGATGCCGACCGCACCCAAGGCCGGGATCGCGAGCAGGCCGAGCAAGGCGTCCTGCGCGCTCATGGCGTCGCTCCGAGCGAGCGCGCTGCGAGGTCGGCGATGCCGACAGTCAGGCGCGTGTCGATGCCGAACCAGAGGTTGGCGAGCACCAGCAGCCAGGTTGGCAGCAACATGCCGAGCGGCGCTTCAAGATGCCGCTCGCGCGAGTCGGAGGACTGGAAGTAGGCCGCCTCGACCACTCGCCAGACATAGGCAACCGCCATCAGCGAACTGGCGACAATGGCCAGCACCAGCCACCACCAGCCGTGTTCCAGTGCGGCGAGCACCAGGTACCACTTGCTGATGAAGCCTACCGTGAGCGGCACGCCGACCAGGCTCAGGCCACCGGCGACGAAGGCAGCCATGGTCCAGGGCATGCTCCGGCCAAGGCCGCGGAACTGTTCGATCCGGGTGCCGCCGATGCGCCAGGCGACGCAGCCGAGCGCCATGACCAGCGCCCCCTTCCTCAGCGCATGGTTGAACAGGTGCAGCAGCGCGGCGGTCAGGCCGAGGGTGGTCGCCAGCGAGAGGCCGGCGACCGCATAGCCGATCTGCGCGACGCTGGAATAGGCGAGCAGGCGCTTGACGTCCGCCTGCCCGATCGCGACCGCCGACGCCACCAGCATGCCGAGGACCGCCAGCACCGCCAGCACCTTGGCCAGCGGCAACTCGCCAAACGCGAAGTCGACGCCGAAAATGGTCCACAGGAAACGCACCAGCACGTACACCGCTACCTTGGTCGCGGTCGCCGCGAGCAGCGCGGTCACTGCGGAGGGTGCATGGGTATAGGCGTTGGGCAGCCACAGGTGCAGCGGGAACAGCGCCAGTTTCAAGCTGACGCCCACCACGATGAAAGCCACTGCGGTATGCACCGTGCGGGTGGCCTCGACATCGGCCAGGCGCTGCGCGAGGTCGACCATGTTCAGCGTGCCGGTCATCGCGTACAGCAACCCGACGCCGATCAGGTAGAAAGTGGCGCCAACGGTGCCCATGATGAGGTAACGGAAGGCGCTGGTGAGCGCGCGGCGGTCGCGCCCGAGTGCAATCAGGGTGTAGGTGCTGAGCGAGGATATTTCGAGGAATACGAAGACGTTGAACGCATCGCCGGTAGCGGTGATGCCGAGCAGGCCTGCGAGCAGGAGCAGGATTGCGGCGTAGAAGCCGGGCAGGCGCTCGGCCTCAACCTCGCGCTCGGCGCTGCACCGGGAGTAGGGCAGCACCACGGACGCGATCAACGCTACCAGCACCTGGATCAGCGCACTGGCAGCATCCAGCCGGTACTCGATTCCCCACGGCGCTGCCCAGCCGCCGAGCGCGTAGCTCAATGTGCCCTGCGACTGGACTTGCGCCAGCAGTCCGAGGGCCATCGCCAGCAGCAACCAGGCCACCGCCGTGGCGAGCGCCCAAGGCGCAATCCGCCCACGCAACACGCTCGCCAGCGGTGCCGCCAGCAAAGGGATCACGACGATCAGGACCTGCCAGTGGCCGGTCATGCGTCGTCATCCATGCGCTGCAACTCGTCGTCGTCGACGGTACCGTAGGCTTCCTTGATCCGGATGACCAGGGCGAGGCCGAGCGCGGTGGTTGCCACGCCGACCACGATCGCGGTCAGGATCAGTACGTGCGGCAGCGGATTCGAATACAGCGCCACACCTTCGGTCAGGATCGGCACCGCGCCGTCCTTGACGAAACCCATGCTGATGTAAAGGAAGAACACTGCGGTCTGGAAGATGTTCAGGCCGACCAGCTTCTTGACCAGGTTGCCGCGTGCGATCAGCGCGTACAGCCCGATCATCATCAGGGCGATCACGATCCAGTAGTTGTAGAGGCCGAGCGAGTTCATCGCTGGCGCACCCGTTCGGCGAACACGAAGCACAGCAGGACCATGGTCGAAGCCACGGTGGTCGCCACGCCGAGTTCGATCAGGATGATGCCCAGGTGCTGGCCTGCGACCGGGTTGCTGCCAAGCACGTTGTAATCCAGGTAGTTGGCGCCGAGCAGCAGGCTTGCAATCCCGGTGCCGCCGTAGATCAGCGCGCCGATCGCAGTCAGTGCACGCAGCACACCCAGCGGCGCGATGCGACGGGTTTCGTCGAGGCCGAACACCAGCATGTGCACGATCAGCGCCGATGCCAGGATCACGCCGGCCTGGAAACCGCCGCCGGGGCCGAGTTCCCCCATGGAACTGGACGTACAGCGCAAACAGCACGATCACCGGGATCATGAACTTGGCGATCACGCGCAGGATCAGGTTCTCGCGCATCAGTACTTGTCCTTGCGCCGCACCGCGCCGATCAGCAGCCATACGCCGAGGCCGGCGGTGAACACCACGACCACCTCGCCCAGCGTGTCGTAGCCGCGGTAGCTGCTGAGCACGCTGGTGACCACGTTGGGGATGCCGATCTCGCGCCCGGATTCCTCCAGGTAGCGCGGTGCCACATGGCCGTGGACCGGGTTCTCGGCGGAGCCGATCGGCGGCAGGTCGAGCGTGCCGTAGACCAGCGTTGCGCCAGTCAGAAGCACCACCACCAGCGGCAGCCATTGCCGCGGCGCCGGGCGCTCGAAGCGGCCGGTGAAGCTCAGTGCCAGCAGCATCAGGATGGTCGACACCCCGGCGCCAACAGCGGCTTCGGTAAAGGCCACATCGGCGGCGTCCATCACCATGAACATGCCGGCCGACAGCAGGCTGTAGGCGCTGAACACCATCACCACGGCGAGCAGATCGCGGCTGGTCACCACATAGAACGCGGTGACCAGCATGAAGGCGAGTAGCAGGATGTCGATCAGTTCGGCGATGACGGCGGCTCCCCGGGCTGCGCCGGCTCACGCAGCCCGCTGGTCCAGGCCGCGTTGGCCAGCGCATGGCAGGCGGTCGGGCTGGTGAACAGCAGGAACAGGAAGATCAACGCCAGCTTGAGCGTCCCCAAAGTCGGTCCGAACAGGAAGGCCAGGCCGCCGAGAAACAAGCCGGCTGCCAGGGTATCGATCACGCCCGCAGCATGCAGACGCGAATAGAAATGCGGGAAGCGCAGCAAGCCCAGGCCCGCGATCAGCAACAATGCCGATCCAGGCAGCATCAGCGCAGCGGCGCTCCACTCGCTCCAGTTCATGGATGCTCCCGGTCGTCGCGTGCGAATTCGCCGGACTCGCAATAGCGCAGCAGCGCCACGGTGGCGACGAAATTGATCAGCGCGTAGAGCAGGGCGACATCCAGGTAGTCGCTGCGTCCGGCCATCGCGCCGAGCAGCGCGATCAGCAGTACCGTCTTGGTGCCGAAACTGTTGACCGCGAGGATGCGGTCGTACACCGTCGGGCCCAGCAAGGTGCGCGCCAGGGCCATGCCCATCGCGACCAGGATGGCGATACCCGCTGCGGCCAGCATCAGTCCGAGGTTCATGCCGGCCGCTCCTCGACATCCGCCGGGATCATGCCGTCGAGCTGGCCCTCACGCACGCCCTGCGCCGAGGCCGCTGTCAGCGCGTGCACCAGCAGCTCGTCACCTTCTTGCCGCACCGTGACCGTGCCGGGCGTCAGGGTGATCGAGTTCGCCAGCAAGACTTGTCCCAATGCGGATTGCTGTCGCGTACGCACACGCAGGAAGTGCGGCTGGATCGGGTGGCGGCCGGGCGACAGGATAGCCGCGACCACCTGCAGGTTGGAAACTGCTATCTCCCGCAGCAGGCGCACCCAGAAGCGTGCGAGTTGCCAGGAGATATGGATCGGATGGCTTTCGTGATCGATCACATCCATCCGGCGCGCCAGCCACAGCGTGAAGCCGACACTGCACACACCCAGCCCCAACAGCAGGGGCTTGGCGTAGCCAGACAGTACCCACCAAAGGGCGCTGAGCAAGACGGCGAGGCTGATCGTGTGCTTCATCGCTTATGGATCAATGGCTTGTGTGGGCCTTCGAGGAGGTCCGAAGAAAGCGGGCGAGAATAACAGAGCAATCGTGACAGTAAGGTTTGCTGCAGGCGCTGCCGGTTCTCGGCCATCATCGGGGTTTGCCTTCCCATTCCGGAATTCCGATGAAACGAATCGTGCGCCTGTTCTGTCTGCTGCCCGCCCTGGGCCTGCTTGCGTGCCAGCGCGAGGCAGGCGAAGGCAGTTCGGTGCCGATGGCGGACACCGCCGCCCAGGCCAAGGTCTATTCCGACGACGCCTGGCTGCGCGAGCGCCTGCCGGCCGACAGCATTGTCTATGTGCGCATCCCCAGCCCCTGGCGCATGGCGCTGGGCCCTGGCGGCAAGGACAGCGACCGCATGTACCAGAGCCAGGCTTGGGTGAACGCGGCGGCCAAGGTGCGCGCGGCCTTCACTCAGGACAAGCTGATCGGCGACGCGGCGCAGCCGATCGCCGGCCTGCTGTATCGACTCGGCTCGCCGGTGGAACTGGTGGTCACGGCCGACGGGCGCATGGCGTCGCCGGCGGCGCTGGTGTACGCCACTGCGCGCTTCGACTATGCCGACGCCGCGACCCTCGGCAAGGCGATCGCCGCGCAGTTGGGCGACGATGCGCAACTTGCCTTCGACGCAGACGGCTTCGCAAGCGTGCCGACGCCGGGTGCGCCGGTGTTCCTGCATTTCGACGCGGCGAACGGACGCCTGTCCCTGCTCGGCGGCATGTTCGCCAACCTCGACAGTCTGAAGAAAGTCCGCGCCGAGATCGCCGCTGCCAAGGTGGAGCCGCGCGCGGAACTGGCGCTGGAACGGCGGATCGACGCCGCTGGCCACGGCTTCGTGGTCTGGGCGGATGTCGAAGCCTTGCGGCCGGTCCTGGGCGCCGCGGTGACCGATGACGTGGGCAAGTTGTTGCTGGCGCAGACCAAGCGTGTGGCCTTCGGCTGGGGCGCAGTCGACGGTCGCGGCAAGGCCGGCCTGCATGCCGAGATCAGCGGTGCCAGTTGGGCCCAGTGGCTACCGCAATCGCCGCGCAAGCTGGACCTCAAGGGTAGCGGGCGCACGCGCTGGCTGATGCGCCTGGCGATTCCCACCGGCGAGGACCTGGCGCGTATCGGCCAGTCTTTCGCCAAGGACTCGGATGCCGCCAAGGGCTGGGCCGAGGTGGAGGCCAAGTCGCTGGAACTGACCGGTTTCAAGCTGGCCGACTGGCTGGCGCCTTTCGGCCCGGACCTGGCGGTGGTGTCCGACGATGCCGGCGACTACCTGGCGCTGCGCCTGCGCGATGCGGCCGCGTGGCAGCGCATGCAGACCATGCTGGTCGACAAGCTCAAGGCCCAGGTGAAGCCGACTGCGCGAGGCGAAGGCTTGCGCCATATCCGCCTGCCGAGCGCGGTCGAGATGGGCGGTCTGTTTGGCGACACCCACGCTGAAATCCAGGACAACCTGGCGCTCCAGGTCTACGGGCGCCTGGGTACGCACCTCTATTGGATCGAACAGGATGGCTGGCTGCTGCTGTCGGGCGTGCCGCAGCCGCTGATCGACCGCCTGGCGCTCGGCGCCAGCGAGCCGCTGGACGCGCGCCTGCGCGCTGCCGGGGCCGATCCGGAGTCGCTGATGGCGGTCAGCGGTGTCGCCCAGGACGCCAGCCGGCAGGTCTATTACGCCTGGGTCGGCATGCTGGCGAGCATCGCCGAGCTCGGCGGCGCCGACATCGACCTCACGACGCTGCCGACTGCGCGCGAGCTGGCACTGCCGGAGCAGAGTGCGATCAGCGCCTCGCTGGAGCTCAGCGCCGAGCGCCTGAGCCTGGAAATGGGCTACGACCAGCACGCGCTGGAGTGGCTGGCGGGCAATAACGGCCTGGCGGTGGTGGCCGTCGGCGGCGTGCTCGCGGCCATCGCGATCCCCGCCTACCAGGACTTCACGGTCCGCGCCGTCGTGGCGAGCGCGATCGGCGACAGCCGCGAGTTGAGCGATGCGATCGCCGCGCATTACGCCGAGTACGGCGAGCTGCCGGACGAGGGCGAGGCGCTGAATCTCGAGCTGCCGATTGCCAGCGAGACCGGACATGCCGACATCAGCTACGACCACGGCGCGGTGCTGATCCAGTTCCGCGACACCGCGCCGGGCGGCCTCGCCGGCAACTTCCTCTACCGCCTGCCGCTGCAGCAAGCCTCCGGCGCGATGAGCTGGCGCTGCGGCGACTACCTCGAGGACGAAGGCGAAATGCTGGTCGAGTTGGGCGAGGAATTCGCCGCCACCAACGTCGCCAACCGCCACCTGCCGGTCTCCTGCCGCGCGCCCTGATCGTCGCTCTTGCAGACTGCTCAACGCGGAGACGCAGAGGACGCAGAGAAGAGCAGGAGAAGGGCGTTCCTTGGTTGATTTGCTCTTCTCCGTGTCTCTGCGTCTCTGCGTTGAACGTTCCTCGGGCGGCAGTGCTCAGGGCGGTGTATCGCGGAGCGATTCACCGCGGCGGGCTCGCAAGTACCCGGGGAACGCTGCGCGTACCCCGGGCTACTCGCTTTTCTCCGGGCCCTCTGCGTTTCCGCGTTGAACAGGCCCGGCAGAGCGAGCGACTCACCGCGGTGCGTGGGCGCGCATGTAGATGGCGTCTTCGCGTTCCTGTTCGTCCAGCGTGGTCGTCATCTGCGCGATCTCCCCAGCGATCTCCGGCAGGAGCACGCCGTCGAGGGCGCGGGCGCGGCGGGAGCTGGTCTGGTAGTCGTGCTGCAGCCGCTCCAGGTTCGCCCCGGCGGCGGCCAGTAGCACCGCATGGCGCAACAGCTCTGCGTGCGCCTGGGCGCAGGCATCCGCCTCCGGGGTACGCAGCAGCGGCGTCGCCACCGTCGGCGGGCGGACCTCCGCAGTGGCGTCGACGAGCGGCACGCCCATGATCGATCGCCGGGTCAGTCGCAGTTCGAACGAACCCGCTGACGGGTCGGCCAGCGGGTAGGCCGCCAGCCCCTCCAGCCCGTGGCGGCCGAGCGCCGCGCGCAGCGTGTCTTCGGCTGCCTGTGCCAGCCGCACGTGCTCGCGCCACAGCGCCTCGTAGCGCCTGAGTTCGACCAGCATTGCGCCGGCCAGCAAAAGGCATTTCTCGTCGAGGAAGGCATAACCCTCGGCCATCGCGTAGCGCTCGTCTGCGAGTTCCAGCAGCGCGCTGCGGGTGGCGACTCGCTCGCTCATGGCGGGCCCGCGCCGATATGTCCGGCGATTTGCGCGTCCGACAGGCGCGTCAGTTCCTGCGCCGGCAGCGTGGCCAGCAGGCGCCAGCCGATGTGCATGCTCTGCTCCAGCGTGCGCGGCCCCTGCTGGTGCACGAAATCGCGCTCAAAGGCGAGGCCGAAAGCGAGGTAGCGGCGGTCTGCGGCGCCCAGGCCCTCCTCGCCGACCACGCTGGCGAGCACGCGGGTCTGCGTGGCGCGCGCGTAGGCCGCGTAGAGCTGGCTGGCGAGGGCGGGATGATCCGGATGCGTGTAGCTGCCGCCGGTGCCGTCCTTGGCCAGTCGCGAAAGGCTGGGCAGCACCGCCACGGGCGGCGAGACGCCGCGGCGGTCGAGTTCGCGCGAGAGCACGATCTGGCCTTCGGTGATGTAGCCGGTCAGGTCGGGAATCGGGTGGCTGATGTCGTCCGCCGGCATGGTCAGGATGGCCAGCTGGGTCAGGCTGCCAGCACGCCCGCGCAGGCAACCGGCGCGTTCGTACAGACTGGCGAGATCGGAGTACAGGTAGCCCGGGAAACCCTTGCGCGCCGGCACTTCCCCCTTGCTCGACGAGACCTCGCGCAGGGCCTCGCAGTAGTTGGTCATGTCGGTCAGGATCGTCAGCACATGCTTGCCGAGGGTGAATGCGAGGTACTCCGCCGCGGTCAGCGCGAAGCGCGGTGTGAGCAGGCGCTGGGTGCTGGAATCGCTGGCCAGGTTGAGGAACAGCGCGGTGCGTTCGAGCGCGCCGCTGCGCTCCAGCGCGAGGCGGAAGTGCTCCGCGCTGTCGTGCGGCAGGCCGATTCCGCAAAACACGATCGCAAACTCGCCGCCGTCGGCGCCGCGCAGGCGCGCGTGCTCGGCGATTTCGCTGGCCAGGCGGTCGTGCGGCAATCCGCCGCCGGAGAAGATCGGCAGCTTCTGCCCGCGCACCAGGCTGTTCATCACGTCCAGGGTGGAAATGCCGGTTTCGATGAAATCGCGCGGCAGCGCGCGCGCCACCGGATTCATCGGCAGGCCGTCGATCGGGAAGCGCGCGTCTGCTGCGACCGGCGGACCGCCGTCGATGACCTGGCCGACGCCGTTGAAGACCCGCCCGAGGATGCCTGGCCCCAGGGCGAAACTCAGCGGTTCGCCGCGGAAGCGCACGACGGTGCTGTCGAGGTCGAGCCCGCTGGTGTTCTCCAGCACCTCGATGGTCAAGGTGTCGCGGTCGATTGCCGCGATCCGCCCCAGCCGCGCACGCCCGTCGCGGCCGTGCACCTCCACCGCATCGCCGAGCCCGGCATCGAGGGTGCGCCGCAGGAACAGCAGCGGCCCATCCAGTCGTTGGGCGGCGCCTTCAACCAGCAGCAGCGGGCGCATTCGCGGCTCCTGGCAGTCCAGCCATCAGCGAATCGAAGTCCTGCTCCAGGCGGCTCTGCAAGGCTTGGAAACCGTCCAGCTCGGCGTCTCCGATTTCCTCGCCCATGCGCGTCAGCGGGCGCAGGCAGGGCAGGGCGGCGAGGTCCGCCAGCGCCGCGCCCGCGCTCATCGCTGCGTCCGCCCGGTCCATCCACCGCGCGAGCAGGTGCAGCATCGCCGCCTGGCGCGCCGGACTGGCGATGCGGTCGACCGGGGAGAATGCCGACTGGCGCAGGAAAGCGTCGTTCACCAGTTCGGCATTGAGCAGCGTGAGTTGCTGGCGCGGCGGCAGGGCGTCCTTGCCGATGATTCGCGCCATCCGCTCCAGCCGCGCCTGTTCCTCAAGCAAGGCGAGCACGCGGCGGCGCGCCGCCCACCAGCCATCGAAGCCCTGCGCCGCCCACCAGGCGCTGAAGTTCTGCGCATCCTCGGAATAGGATCGCAGTGGGTGCACGGCCGGGTAGAAGCGCGCCTGGGCGCGCTTGAGGTCGAGTTGCCAGAAGGCCTTGACGTAGCGTTTGGTGTGGTTCGTGACCGGTTCGGCGAAATCCCCGGAGGGCGGACTGATCGCGCCAACGAGCGTGACGGAACCGATGTCTCCGGACAACGTCTCGACGAGCGCCGCGCGCTCGTAGAAGTCGGCCAGGCGGCTGGCGAGGTAAGCCGGATAGCCGCCTTCGCCCGGCAGTTCGCCGAAGCGTCCGGACACTTCGCGCAGCGCCTCGGCCCAGCGGCTGGTGGAGTCCGCCATCAGCGCCACGTGCAGGCCCTGGTCGCGGAAGTACTCGGCCACCGTCACCGCACTGTAGATACTGGCCTCGCGCGCGGCCACCGGCATGTTCGAGGTGTTGGCGATGAGCACCGTGCGCTCCATCAGCGCGTGGCCGTTGCGCGGATCGACCAGGGTGGGGAATTCCTCGAGCACGCCGGCGATTTCGTTGCCGCGCTCGCCGCACCCGAGGTAGATGATCACATCGGCGCTGCAGCCGCGGGTGACCGCCTCCAGCAGCACGGTCTTGCCGGTGCCAAAGCCGCCCGGGATCGCCGCCTTGCCCCCGAGCGCCACCGGGAACAGGGAATCGAGAATGCGCTGGCCGGTCACCAGCGGCGCAGTCTGCGGTAGGCGCCGGCGCACCGGCCGTGGCGTGCGCACCGGCCAGGCCTGGCGCATCGCGAAGCCGCGCTCCGCGCCGTCGGCCATGCGCAGGCGGCAGATCTCGGCGCTGTCGGGGCAAGGGCCGGCCGGCGCGATCCAGGCGACCTCGCCGGACAGGTCCGGCGGGACCAGGACGCGCTGCTGCGGCCCACCGGGGCGACGCGCATCGGCGATCCACTGCCCGCCGGCCAGCCGGTCCCCGACTTCGACCCGCGGCAGGAATTCGAAGGATTCACCGATCGCATCGCGCTGGATCCCGGGCCGCACGAAGGCGCTATCCGATCCACCGAGCGGGCGCAGCAGCCCGTCGAACATCCCGCCGAGCAGCGCAGGGCCGAGTTCCACCGCGAGCGGCAAGCCGCTGCCGATCACCTCGATCCCGGGCCGCAACCCGGTGGTGTCTTCGTACACCTGCACCAGGATCTCCGCGCCCTCCAGCCTGACCACCTCGCCGAGCAATGCCTGGGGCCCCACCGCCACCGATTCGCGCAGGGCGAAGGCGCCCTGGCAGCGCGCACGCAGCACGGGCCCGGCGATCCACAGGACCTCGGCACGCGCACTCATGGCAGCGTCTCCCAGGCCTGCTGCAGACGCGATGCCAGCGCCTCGCGGTCGGCGCGCAGTCCCTGGAGGCTGGCATCGACGCAGTTGCCATTGCTGTGGATGCGCAGCCCGGCGCCGAGCCCGGGGCTTTCCGACCACTCGCTGCGGTCGGCCCAGGCGCTGGCGCTGCCGATGTCGCTCGGCGTGAGCCCGTGCGCGTGCTCGATACGCCACTGCGCGCGCGGCAGCAGTTGCGCAGCCTGCTGCATCGCGAAATCCAGCCATTGCCGACGCGTCGTCGCCTGCTGCCAGCGGACCATCAGGGCGGCAGGCAGCGCCGCCAGCGCCGCGTCGAGCATGCGGGCGGCGCGATCCTGGTGCGCCAATCGTTGGCGCGTCTGCAACTGGGCGGCCGCCGCAGCCACTTGGCGCTGGGCCCGTTCGCGCGCATCGGCGAGCGCCGCGCGCACGCGCTCGCGCGCCGCCCGGTGCGTCTGGCGGCGCAGTTCGCCGGCTTGCGCCCTGGCCGCTGCGAGAATCTCTCCGCAGCGCCGTGCGCGGTCTTCCTCGACCAGTTGCAGCAGGGCCGATTCCTGGTCCGGGACGGTCATGAGTCCATCCCGAGCAGTTTGCGCACGCGCTGTGCCAGTTCGGCTGGCGGCGTGGACCCGCGGGCGTCCGGCAGCGCCAGTATCAACGGCGCCAGGGCCCTGCGTTCGACCGGCGTCAGCGCCGGCGCCAGTGCGGGCGCCAGCAGCACCAGATCGGCCTCGCGCCGCGCCTCATCGAGCGCCGTCGCGGCCTGCGCCGGCTCCGTCACGACGCGCGTGTCGACGCCTACCAGTCGCCAGGCGGCGGCGTGCGCCTCGTCGCCGATGTACTGCGCGCGGCTCATCCGCCGATCCGGTTGAGGATCAGGATCGACACGATCAGGCCGTAGATCGCGATGCCCTCGGCGAGGCCGATGAAGATCAGCAGGCGACCGAACAGTTCGGGCTTCTCCGCCAGCGCGCCGACCGCCGCGGTGCCGACCCGCGCCACCGCAATGCCGGCGCCGATGGCCGAGGCCGCGGTCGCCAGCGCGGCCGCCATGAAGGCATAGCTCAATACCGCCGGGTCGATGGCCTGCGGCAACGCCGCCTCCTGCGCCATTGCCGGACGGACCAGCAGCAGCGCCAGGGTGCCGAGGACGGCGAACAGCAACACGCCAGCGAGAGCCAGCCGCAGGCGCGGCGTTGCCAGGACTTCGGGGTGGGTGCGGATCATTCAGGTCTCCTGTGGAATGGCGGGCGGAGGGGGCATGGGGCAGAACACCCGCCCGGCGCCGGTGAGAAAGCGGGTGAAGAACTCGAACAGCACCAGGCGTGTGGTCTGGATCGACACCACCATCCCTTCCAGCAGCAGGATCAGGGCATTGCCGGCCAGCAGCATGGCCAGTGCCAGCAGAGGATGGTAGCTGGCCTTGGTCAGCGCGATCACCGCGCTGGAGAGCCCCGCGTGCGCCAGCGCGAAAGCGCCGACGCGGGCAAACGACAGCGTGTTGACCAGCAACTGCACGCGGCGTTCGAGCAGTTCGCCGATGGCCGCGGCGAGCGCACCCAGCGTGCGTCGATGCGCGAGGCTGGCCAGCATGGTCCAGGCCAGTCCGGCAAGGGTCAGCCACAGCGCATCGCGTGCCACGAGCGCCAACAGCAGGCCGATGTAGACCAGCACGCCGCCGGCGTCGGCGCGCAGCCATTCATCGAAACAGCCACGCCACCAGGCACCCACCGCGTTCAGCCCCAGCCCGAGCAGCAGCAACAGCGCCCCGCCGACCAGCGGAACGCCCAGGATCAGCAGCGGCGCCTGCAGCGGAGCGACCCACAGCGGTTCGACCAGGTGCTCCATCGCGAACACGCTGCCGTAGATCCAGCCGAAGGCCATCGACGCGACGCCGCCATACAGCAGCAAACGACCGAGTGCGTGGCGCCGGCGCAGCCACCAGCCCGCGGCGGCGATGACCGCGCCTTGGCCGATGTCGCCGAACATGTAGCCGAACAACAGCGGCGCCACGATCGCGATCACCGGCGTCGGGTCGGCCTCGTTGCGGCCCGGGACACCGAGTGCAGCGCTGAAGATCTCGAAAGGCCGCGCCCACGCCGGATTGGCCAGCAGCAGCGGTGGCGACAGCTGCGGCGGCGCCGGCGGAAAGCGCAGCAGCGCGCACGCGCCGCTGGCGGCCACTGCGCGCTCGATGTCCCGCCCGCTGGCATCGCTGGTCCACCCGGTCACCAGCGCAAACAGCGGGGTCGTGCGCAGCGCGCGCACATTGCGCGCGATCCAGTCCAGCCGTTCAAGGTCGGCCAGCGCCTGTGGCAGCCGCGCGTCTTCAGCGACCTGCAGCATGTGTCTGCGGTGAGCTTCCTGCGCGCGCATCGAGCGTGGTCAGGTGCTGCGCCGCGGCGAGGTCGAAATCGTCCAGGCGCTGCGGCATCCACGCCGGGGCGGGAATCAGCGAGCCGTGGCCGGCGGCGATCCTGGGACCTGCGGTGGCGATGGTCGCGCGCTCGCCGACCAGCAGGTATACGCGACGGTCGCCATCCAGCGTCAGGCTGCGCGCCAGCCCGAGGCTCTCTGGCGCGAGCGCGGCACTGCCCGGATCGAGCAGCCAGCTGCCGATCAGCGTGCCACCGGCATGGCTTTGCGGCAGGGCCGCCGCTTGCGCCCGCCAGGCGCAGACCGCCTCGCGCCAGCGCAGCAATTCGACGCGTTCGCGCGTGAGCGCCTGCAGGCTGGCGATGTCCGACTCGCACTCGCGGCCCCAGCGCCGCACGGCATCCAGCGCCTGGGCAAGGGTTTCCATCGGCGGCAAGGGGCAGTTCGTGGCCTGCCGCGGCGCCGGCCAGAAACTCGCGCAGCGCGTCAGCCAGGCATGAAACTCGGCCAGTCCGCCGGCCATCGCGGCGAAGTCCTGCGGCGGGCCCGCGCCACCGTGCGCCTCCAGTTCCACCGCGCCGGTCTGACCGAGCGCGTGCAGCAGGCGGCTGGTGTCCGGGCGCGCGCACAGCACTTCGAACCAGCGCGCCGGCTGCGGCCGCATCATGGCCGCGCTCCGGGGAGGGCCGCCCAGCGCAGCAGCTCGCAGCGCACACGTTCGTGCTCCAGCCACAGCAGGGCCACGGCCGTCAGCAGATGCACCGCGCACAGGCGCTTGCGGCCCATCCGGCTCGCCAGCGAATGCTGCAGTTCCTCGCGCAGATGCCAGCCGTTCCCGGCGGCCATTCCGGCGAAGGCCCGACGATGCCCGTCCAGGGCCCGCAGCAGCCAGGCGAATTCGTTGCGATCCTCGCCGGCCAGCGGCGGCATCCGCCGCCGCAGTTCGCCCAGCCAGGCAGGCGCTGGATCGGCGTCGCCGGCGTCCAGCGGGCGCAATTCGACCAGTCCTTCGCACCAGTGCAACGCGCCCTGCCAGCAGGGATCGGCCCAGGCGGCGATCTCACGAACCCGCTCGCGGAAACGCTCACGCAACTCAGCCTCGATGCCGTGAGGGTCTGCGCTGTCGGCCAGGTGCGCTACCCAGCGTCCGGCCGCGCTGGTGCGCAACTGGGCGATCACCGCGCCGGTCTCGCGCGCCTTGCCCAGGCTGCGCCAGTCCTCGGCGCGGATCCCGGACGCCCGGCGCGCATGCAGGCGCGCCAGCGCGTAGTCGCTGTCGCCGCCGATCACGGCGATCCTCCGCTGAGTTCGGCCGCGACGGCCATCGCCGCTTGCTGGACCCGTTCCGGATCGATCACCGCGCTCGCGGCAGGCATCAAGGGCAAGGCCTGCAGCCGCGCAACTTCCTGCTCGGCGTGGCGGGCAATGCGCTCGGACAGCCTTTGCAGGCGGGCGCCTGCGCGCTCGGCGATCCGAAGGGCATCGGCGCGCGCCTGTTCGAGCTCAGCCTGGGCCTGTGCGCGGGCGAGGTCGACGGCAAGGTTCGCGGCGACCTCGGCGGCGAGCACCCGCGCAATCGCCGCGTCCACCTGATGCTCCGAGCTCTGTCCGCTCACGCCCGCGTCTCCCGCGCGGCGATCGCCGCGCACTTGGACTCAGGCTAGATCAGCTGGTCTGCGGCGCGTTGACTGGAATCAACGGCGCGCCGATCAACCTTCGCTGAGGAAGCGCAGCCGCGCGGACTCGACCAGCGGCGCCAGCGCATGCCCCTCGGCCAGGGCAACGAATACGGTGTCGTCACCGGCGATGGTGCCGGCCTGGCCCGGCAGCGGCTGGTGGTCGAGCACATAGGCCACCGCGTTGGCGAAACCCGGGCGGGTGCGCAGGATCACCAGGTTTGGCGGCGCGGCGATCACCGCCAGTGCGCTCGGGCTGCCGTCGCCCGGCGGTGCGTAGCGCCCGCCGCGCTTGGTGATGCCCAGACGCGTCAGGTGCCGCGACAAGGTCGGCTGGCTGACGATCTTGCCGGCGCGCCTGAGCGCCTCCTGGAGTTCGAACTGGTCGGCGATGCGCTCGTTGGTGATCAGTTCGAGCAGGGTCTGGTCGAGATCGGCGGCGGTGCGCGGCATGGGCTTGTGCTCTCGGCGGATTGTGCATAATATGCGACATCAACGCATTTTATGCAATCTCCATTCATGCCCGCACTGCTCGAGACCTATGCTGCCTTCCCCTTCGTGCTCGACCATGGGCGCGGGGATCGCGTGTGGGACGAGGAGGGAAACGAGTATTTCGACTGGTATGGCGGTCATTGTGTCACCTCGACTGGCCATTCGCACCCACGGGTCGTGCGCGCCATCTCGCAGCAGGCCGACAAGCTGCTGTTCTACTCGGCCGCCGCGCGCCTGCGGGTGCGCGACCTGGCCGCCGAAGTCCTGATCGACTACCTGCGTGGTTCGGGCCTGGCGCATGTGTTCTTCTGCAACTCCGGCGCCGAGGCCAACGAGAACGCGCTCAAGCTGGCGATCAAGCAGACCGGCCGCGCGAAACTGCTGAGCTTCGATGGCGGCTGGCACGGTCGCACCACGCTGGCGCTGTCGGTGACCGACGACCCGAAGATCACCGAGCCGTATGCGGCGATCCTGCCGCAGAACGCCCGCCTGCCGTTCGCCGACATGGCGGCGCTCGAATCTTTCGATTTCACCCAGGTTGCGGCGGTGATCGTCGAGCCGATCCAGAGCATGTCCGGCGTCCGCTGCGCGTCGCAGGCCTGGTTCGCGCGGCTGCGCGAGCTGACCGCGGCAGCCTGCACCTGGCTGATCTTCGACGAGATCCAGACCGGCATGAGTCGCATGGGCGTCCCCAGCGCTGCCGAGTTCTACGGCGTGCGGCCGGACGCGATCAGCCTGGCCAAGGGGCTGGCTTCCGGCGTGCCCGTCGGTGCCACCGTGCTCAGCGCCGAGCGCGCAGCGGCGGTCAAGGCGGGTGACCTTGGCAGCACCTTCGGCGGCGGCCCGCTGGCGATGGCCGCGCTGATCGAGACCATCGCGGTGATCCGCGACGAAGACCACGCCGCGCGCGCGCGGGCCGTCGGCGCGCGCCTCAAGCAGTCTTTGCCGGGCAGGGTGGTCGCGGGGGTGCAGGGCGAGGGCCTGTTGCTCGGCGTGCGGACCCACGCGCCTGCCGCGGCACTCAAGCGCCACCTGTTCGAACGTAGACTGCTGGTCGGCGCCTCCGGCGATCCATCGGTGCTGCGCCTGATGCCGAGCCTCGATGTTTCCGATGAAGCAGTCGCAGCGCTCGAATCCGCCATTCACGAATTCCAGGGATAAGCCGATGCGCCACTACACCCACCTGAAGGATCTCGGCCCCAAGGGCCAGGCGCAGCTGGTCAAGCTCGCCGCCGATTTCAAGCGCAACGAACCCGGCGCATTGCTCAAGGGCAAGGTGCTCGGGATGTTGTTCTTCAACCCTTCGCTGCGCACGCGCACCAGCTTCGAGGTGGCGATGCACAAGCTCGGTGGCACTTCGGTGGCGCTGGAAGAGGGCAGCGGCGTGTGGAAGCTGGAGACCGAGGATGGCGCGGTGATGAACGCGGACAAGGCCGAGCATGTGCGCGAGGCCGCGCCGGTGCTGTCGCGCTATGTCGATGTGCTCGGCGTGCGCGCCTTCTCGCGCGGCATGGGCCAGGCGGACGACGACATCGACGGCGTGATCAACGCCTTCCGTCGTCACGCCAAGGTGCCGATGATCAGCCTGGAGTCCGCCCGCGAGCATCCCTGCCAGGGCCTCGCCGACATGCTGACGGTGCAGGAGAGCTTCGGCCAGACTCAGGGTGTCAAGCTGGTGCTGAGCTGGGCGCCGCACGTGCGCCCGCTGCCCAAGGCAGTGCCGAACTCGGTGCTGCTGCACGCCGCCGCGGCCGGCTGCGATGTCACCGTGGTGCATCCGCCCGGTTTCGAGCTCGGCGAAGCCGTACGCAGCGAAGCCCAGCAATACGCCTCTGCCGCCGGCGGCAAGATCCGCTACACCAACGACCAGCGCGCTGCGCTGGAAGGCGCCCATGTGGTTTACGCCAAAGCCTGGGGCCCCGAGCCGCGCGCCAGCGAGGACGGCATCGTCGCCTCGCCGGCCCTGCGCGGCTGGATGCCCACGCTCAAGCATTTCGAGAACGCCGCTTCCGACGCGATCCTGATGCACTGCCTGCCGGTCCGCCGCAACGTCGAAGTCAGCGACGAAGTGCTCGACAGCGAGTACTCGCGCGTCGTCGACGAAGCCGAGAACCGCATGTGGGTGCAGATGGCGGCGCTGGCGTGGTTGTTTGGCAAAGCCTGATCAATGAGGGCACGCAAGAGGGCACGAGGGCACGCAAAAGCCAGGATCTGGCGATTCGATGCTGTTCCGTGCCCTCGTGCCCTCGTGCCCTCGTGCCCTCCCATCAATCGATCAAGACAAGGTAACCCCGCCCATGCCCTTCGCCACCAACCCCTACGACGCCCTCAAGGGTCTCTCCAAGTACCTGCGCCAGTTCCGCGGCAAGACCTTCGTGGTCAAGCTCGGCGGCGAGGTGCTGGACGAGCCGGAAAGCCGCCGCAAGGTGGTCGAGCAGATCGGCGTGCTGTGGACGCTGTCGATCCGCGTGATCGTGGTGCACGGCGGCGGCGCTCGGCTGGACCAGCTGTGCACCCAGCTCAATGTGCCGATCGAGAAGCAGGGCGGGCGCCGGGTGACGACTCCGGAAGTTCTGGATGCCGCCAAGATGGTGTTCAACGGCGTGACCAACACCGATCTGCTGGCCGAGATGAACCGCGTCGGCGTGCCGGGCGTGGGCCTGACCGGCGTCGACGCTGGCATGATCAAGGCGCGCAAGCGTGCGCCGATCTACATGGGCGAGGACGACAGCGGCAAGCCGAAGCTGTTCGACTACGGCCAGGTGGGCGACATCGAGCAGATCGACGCCACCCTGCTGAAGCACCTGCTGGAAGCCGATTATGTGCCGGTGATCGCACCGCTGTCCGGCGCGCCGGATGGCAGCGTCTACAACACCAATGCCGACACCATCGCCTCGCACGTGGCCGCCGTGCTCGGCGCCGAGAAACTGTTCTTCGTGCTCAAGGTCCCGGGCCTGCTGAAGGACGTCAAGAACCCGTCCACCCTGATCACCTTCGCGACGCTGGCCAAGATCGACGAGATGGAGGCGCGCGGCGACCTCGCCGGCGGCATGTTGCCCAAGGCCGCCGCCATCCGCCACGCGTTGAACCAGGGCGTGCACTCGGTGCACCTGGTCTCCGGCGTCACCGCCGATGCGCTGCTGGTGGAGTGCTTCACCAACGAGGGCGCGGGGACCATGATCGTGAAGGATGGGGAGTGATGGGACGGGCGCGGAGGGGCAGAGGGACGGCCGTGGGTCCTTCCTGCCGGCGGCGGCTCAATCCGCGTAGTGCGGTCGCAGGCGCGGGTGCGCGCCCCTGCCCCTGCCCTCCCCGCCTTCTCACCGACCTTCCGGAGCGCGCGCAGTGACGCCCGCCGCGCCCCTCTGGTCCAAAGGCCTCCCGCTCGACGAGGCGATCCATCGCTACACCGTGGGCGAGGATCCGCAACTGGACCGCGCGCTGCTGCCCTTCGATGTGCAGGGCTCGGCGGCGCATGCGCGGATGCTGGGTGAGGTGGGGCTGCTGTCGCCGCAGGATGCGTCGGCACTGGTCGCGGCGCTGGCGCAGCTGAAGCCGGTGGCAGAGCGCGGCGAACTGGCGATTTCGATGGCGCAGGAGGATGGCCACACCGCGCTGGAGCACGCGCTGATCGCGCGCGTCGGCGAGGCCGGCAAGCGTATCCACCTGGGGCGTTCGCGCAATGACCAGGTGCTGCTGGCGCTGCGGCTGATGCTGCGCTCGCGGCTGCTCGGACTGGCCGCGCAGGTGCAGGCGCTGGCGCAGGCGCTGCTGGCCTCGCGCGCGAGCACGAGTCGGTACCCTTGCCGGGCTACACCCATCTGCGCCGTGCCATGCCCTCGTCCTTTGGCCAGTGGGCCGTCGGTTATGTCGAAGGGCTGGTCGAGGAACTGGAGGCTGCGCAAGGACTTTGGCAGCGCCTGGACCGTTGCCCGTTGGGCGCCGCGGCAGGCTTTGGCGTGCCGCTGCCGCTGGACCGCGAGCGGGTGGCCGGACTACTCGGCTTCGGCCGCGTGCAGCGCTCGCCGGTGGACGCGATGAACTCGCGCGGCCGGCATGAGCAGGCGGTGCTCGACTGGTTGATGTCGCTGGCCGGCACACTGGAAAAGCTGTGCTGGGACCTGTCGCTGTATTCGACCGAGGAATACGGTTTCGTGCGCCTGCCGGATGCCTACACCACCGGCTCGTCGATCATGCCGCAGAAGCGCAACCCCGATGTGCTGGAACTGGCGCGCGGGCGCTGCCGCGAGCTGCGCGGCATCGCCGACTGGCACCGCCAGATCGTCACCGGCCTGCCGGGCAGCTACCACCGGGACTTCCAGCTGCACAAGCGCCCGCTGCTGGCGGGCCTCGATGCCGCGGCCGCCACGCTCGACGTGCTCACGCGCCTGGTGCCGGTGCTGCGCATCGACCGCGAACGCTGCGCCGCCGCGCTGACTGACGAGCTGTACGCCGCACACCAGGCCTATGTGCTGGTGGCCGGCGGGATGACCTTCCGCGACGCCTATCGCCAGGTCGGCGAGGCAGTGATGGCCGGCAGCTTCAAGCCCGACCGCGAAGCCCTCAATGCGACTCACACTGGCGGCCTAGGCGCGCTCGGGCTGTGCACGGCTTCTGCGGAACTGCGAAACGTCGATCAATGGATCGCCGCCCGTCGTGCCGACCTGGATGCCGTCGATACGCGGGTGTTTGCGCCATGAGAAATGTCGATGGGGCTATTCAAGAGCGGGTCAGGGGGCAGGGGGCAGGGGGGCTGCTTCACGCGCTGAGCAAGCCGCGTCGTGTCGTCTTGGCTGCTTACGCACGCGAGATACACCAACTCGCCATCAGTGCGGGTCTGGCGACAGTGCGGTTCCCCTGACCCTTGCCCCTCGCCCCGCCTTCGATCCGCGAGCCTTCTCCTTACCTTCTCTCCTGAACAACTGCCATGTCCCAACCCCTCTGCGTCCTCGCTTTCTCCGGCGGCCTCGACACCTCCTTTTGCGTGCTGCACCTGCGCGAGCGCGGTTTCGACGTGGCCACGGTCACGGTCAACACCGGTGGCTTCGATGCCGAGGAGATCGCACGTATCGAGGCGGCTGCGCATCGCCTGGGCGTGGTGCAACACCGCACCATCGACGCGCGCCAGGAGCTGTGGGACGACTACCTGCGCTACCTGCTGTACGGCAACGTGCTGCGCGGCCAGCTATATCCGCTGTCGGTCTCGGCCGAGCGCGTGTGCCAGGCCAAGCGGGTGGCCGAGGTCGCCAATGACCTCGACGCCAGCGCCATCGCGCACGGCTCCACCGGCGCCGGCAACGATCAGGTGCGCTTCGACGTCGCTTTCCGCGCGCTGTGCCCGGACAAGCAGCTGATCACGCCGATCCGCGAACTGGCGCTCTCGCGCGAGGACGAGACCCGCTGGCTGGCCGAGCGCGGCGTGGTGATTCCGCCGAAGACCACGCTGTACTCGGTCAACGAGGGCATGTGGGGCACCTCGGTCGGCGGCAAGGAAACCCACGATTCCTGGCAGCACCTGCCGGAATCGGCCTATCCCGGCGGCGCCATCGCAACGGACCTGCCGCCGCGCACGCTCGTCCTCGGGTTCGAGCGCGGCAATCCGGTGGCGCTCGACGGCGAGGCCATCGGTGCGGTGGCCATCGTCGAGGCGCTCAACCGCATGGGCGACGAATACGGCATCGGCCGCGGCGTCCACCTGGGCGACACCATCCTCGGCATCAAGGGCCGGGTCGGCTTTTCCGCCCCCGCGGCGCACCTGCTGATCCAGGCGCATCGCGAACTGGAAAAGCTGGTGCTCTCCGGCAAGCAGTTGTTCTGGAAGGAATCCCTAGGCAACCTCTACGGCAGCCTGCTGCACGAAGGCCACTACTTCGACCCGGTGGGCCGCGATCTCGAAGCCTTCCTCGCGTCCTCGCAAGCCACCGTCACCGGCGAAGTCCGCATCACCCTCTACCCGCGCGTCGCCCAGGTCGAAGGCGTGCGTTCCCCGCACAGCCTGATGCAGTCGAAGGTCGCCAGCTACGGCGAAGGCGCCAAGGCCTGGACCGGCGAGGAAGCCCGCGGATACTGCAAGCTGTTCGGCGTGGCGCAGCAAGTAGCTTTGGCGGCGCGTTCACCCTGAGCGCGAGGCCCCTTTTCACTTTTCACCTTTCACTTTTCACGGCCCTATCCCCATGCGCCTGACCGTCGACAAAATCGCCAGCGTTACCCGCAACCTCAAGCTCTCGCGCACGCTGACGCTGGGCGACGAGATCCTTTGCGAGGAGGGCTCTGCGGTGGCCGTGCGCGTGCACGGCGAGAAGAGCACCTACAACCAGCTCGAAGATGTGCACGGACGCTGGATGACGCTGCACGATGGCGACCTGGTGGTCGGCGCACTGGGCAAGCGGCATGCGCTGCACGGGTATGAGGGCGTGATGCCGACTTCACTCAAGGTCGGCGACACCATCAACATGCTCAACATCGGCGGAGTGATGGGCAACTGCGTGTCCTACAACCCGGACGTCGGCAAGCCCTTCCAGCTTGAAGTGCTGGGCCAGGTGCTGGCCTTCCCGGAATTCCAATCGCGCGCGGGCATTCCGGCGCACATCCGGCAGAACGCGCTGCAGGGCGTGCCCAGCGCGCCGAAGGTGCCGATCGTGTTCATCCTCGGCACCTGCATGAACGCGGGCAAGACACTCGCCGGCTCGGCAATGGTGCGCGCACTGCACCAGGCCGGCTACAAGGTCGGCGGCGCCAAGCTCACCGGCATCTCGCTGATGCGTGACACCCTGCACCTGTACGACCACGGCGCGGAAGTGATCGCGGACTTCACCGATGCGGGCGTGGTCTGTTCGGGCCCCGAGAGCGCCGCACAGACCGCGCACAAAGTGCTGAGCGAGATCGCCAGCCGCGGCGTCGATGTGATCGTGGCAGAGACCGGCGACGGCATCATGGGTGAATACGGCGTACAGGCCATTCTCGCCGACGAAGCGCTGCGCCAGCAGTGCTGCTGCTTCGTGTTCTGCGCCAACGATCCAGTCGGCGTGGCCGGCGGCATCGAGAATCTGCGCGAGACCTACGGCATCGAGGTCGACATGGTTGCCGGCCCGGCCACCGACAACGCCGTCGGCCAGCGCTTCGTCGAGCGCCTGGGCATCCCCGCGCGCAACGCGCGCGTCGATCCGCGCGCGCTGGGTGACCTGGCGCTGCAACTGGTGCGCAAGCGGTTGGCGGGGTGGGGCGAGGGAAGGTGAAGCGGGGCAGGGGGTGAGGGGACAGGCTGGCGGCGATGATGTGGAATGAGGCGGCGTGAGCTTGTGATTTGCGCACGGGATGAACAGGAGCGAGCAGGTGATTCCGGAGAGCAGGTACAAGTTACCTCGAGGCAGCAACCGGGTCCCGCTGCCCGGCCCCTGCCCCCTGACCCTTTCCCCGCTTCTGCTCCTGCCCTCATGGACGTCCTGATCCTCGGCGCCTCCGGCTATGGCGGTGGCGAACTGCTGCGACTGCTGGCCAATCATCCGATGCTGAAGAGCGTCGCCGGGGTGTCGCGCCAGCATGTCGGCAAGGACATCGGCGCGGTGCATCCGAACCTGCGCGGCGTGGTGCCGGGCAAGTTCATCGAGGCGGCGGACTGGGCGGCGCTGGCGGGCAGCGAATGCCCGGTGGTGTTCGCCGCGATGCCGCACGGCGAGTTCGCGAAGCAGTTGCCGCGGCTGGAACAGGAATGGCACGCGGCCGGACTGTCCGATCGTCTCACGGTGATCGACCTGTCCGGCGATTTTCGCCTGGCCGACGCGCCGGCCTTCAGCCGCTCCTACGGCGGCGAGCACCCCTGCCCGGAGTACCTGGGGAGCTTCGTCTACGGATTGTCCGAGTGGCGCCGCGAGCAGATCATCGGTGCGCGGCGTATCGCCAATCCCGGCTGTTTCGCGACCGCGCTGCAACTTGCGCTGCTGCCACTGGCGGACCTCGGCCCGCACAAGCCGGCCTGGGTGGCGGTCTCGGCCATCACCGGCTCCTCGGGGTCTGGCGCGAGTGCCAGCGAAACCACCCACCACCCGACCCGCGCGCAGGACTTCCGCGCCTACAAGATGCTCGGCCATCAGCACGAGGGCGAGATCCGGCGCACGCTGGCGGAGCAGGGCGGTGGCATCGAATTCGCCTTTGTTCCGCACTCGGCGCCGCTGGTCCGCGGCATTTTCGCCACCTTGACCTTCCAGGCGCCGGGATTGACCCGCAGCGCGCTGCGCGAGTGCTTCGAGCGGCGCTACGCTGCGGATCGCTTTGTGCGCGTCGTCGACGGCACGCCGCGCAATGCGGCCGTCACCGGCAGCAACTTCGCCGACATTTCGGTGGAAGCGCGCGATGGCGCGGCCTGCGTGATGATTGCCATCGACAACCTGGTCAAGGGCATGGCCGGCCAAGCCATCCAGAACCTGAACATCGCGAACGGCTGGGCGGAAGACCTCGGATTGCGCGTGGCTGGCGCTTTTCCGTGATGCAGCCGGGCAGTATTCGACCAAAGTAGGGCTGGCGAAATGCCGCCCAGGCAGGAAATCCCGGCTTTGCCTTGACGATTGTCAAGATTCCGTTTGTTGGCTGCGGCAGAGTGCGCCCCAAGCCAATCACAACGGAGCCCTGCAATGAACAAGACCCTGATCGCCCTCGCCTTTTCCGCCGTTGCCTGCGCTGCCTACGCGCCCAATGCCGAGGCCTACCAGGCCGGCGACTGGGTCGCGCGTATTGGCCTTGGCAACGTCAATCCGAAATCCGACAACGGCACGCTGGCCGGTACGCTGGACCTGGAAGTGGGTTCCGACGTCAAGCCGACGCTGGCGCTGAGCTACTTCCTGACCGATCATGTCGCCGCCCAGGTGCTGGCTGCGTGGCCCTTCGACCACGACTACGACCTGAACGGCGCCAACTCCGGCTCGCTCAAGCACCTGCCGCCGACGGTCACCTTCCAGTACCACTTCAACCCGACCGGCCCGTTCAACGTCTACATCGGCGCCGGCGTGAACTACACCTTCATCTACGACGAGGAAATCGCCATTCCGGGCGCCGACCTGGAACTCGACAACTCCTTCGGCCTGGCGGCTGAACTGGGCGCCGAGTACTTCATCAACGACAACTGGAGCATCGGTGCGCAGTTGTGGTGGGTGGACATCGACAGCGACGCCGAGCTGGACGGCGCCGACATCGGTACCGCGAACGTCGACCCGATCGTCGTCGGTATCGACCTGGCCTACAAGTTCTGAGCATGCTGCACCCGCGGCAGCAGCCGCGGCACTCTCCGAAGGCCGGTGCGCGCGTCGCACCGGCCTTTTTCTTTCATGTGGACGAGCGTCTTCTTGTCCGCAAAGGACGCAAAGGACGCGAAGAAAAGCAATGGCACGGTTTGCGGAAAGGCAAGCAAAGGTCTTGATCTTCTTTGCGTCCTTTGCGTCCTTCGCGGACAGAAGGTCTTTGGTTGTGGCTGCCGCCTGGTGACGCTGCCGCATCCGGCAATTTCCGGGCAGTTGTGCATTGCAGCAGAAGGGCTGTCCGAAAGTCGATCCCGGCGCCGCGGCGAGCGCGTGTATCCTTTCGGGCTGATCTGATTGGAGTAGTACGATGCCCCAGCTGGCTGAACGGATGAGCCGCGCGGTCCCGAGCGCGATCATGGCGGTTGCGGAGAAGGCCAAGCGCCTGAAGGCACAAGGCCGCGACATCATCAGCTTCTCGATCGGCGTACCGAACTTCCTGCCGGGCGAGCACGTCTATGCCGCCGCGCGCGAAGCGCTGACGCACGACACCGGCCAGTACGGCAGCAACCGCGGCCCGGATGCGCTGCTCGATGCCTACCTGCTGCACCTCAAGCGCAATGGCTTCGACGGCTACGAGCGCAAGCATGTGTGCACCGGTGTCGGCGCCAAGCACATCATCTTCAACGTGATGTACGCCATCCTGTCCGAAGGCGACGAGATCATCCTGCCGGCGCCCTACTGGACCAGCCACATCGACATCGCGCGCATCGTTGGCGCCGAGATCAAGATCGCCCACTGCGGTGCGGACCAGGACTACAAGCTGCGCCCGGAACAGTTGCGCGCGCTGATCGGTCCGAAGACCAGACTGCTGGTGTTCAACAACCCGTCGAATCCCACCGGCATGGTCTACACCCAGGACGAGATCCGCGCCCTGGGCGACGTGCTGGTCGAGCATGACATCTGGATCCTGTCGGACGACATCTACAACCAGATGATCTTCGATGGCCTCGGCTGGGCGCATTTGCTGCACACCCACCCGCAGTTGCGCGACCGCATCATCCTGCTCGACTCGCTGTCCAAGACCTATGGCATGCCCGGCTGGCGCGTAGGCTTTGCCGCCGCGCCGGAAGCGATGGCGCAGGCGCTGGTCACGCTGAATTCCAATGCGATCACCAACCTGCCTGAAGTGGTCAACGCCGCCGCGGTGGCCGCGCTGACCGGCCCGCAGGACATCCCGCAGCGCATGTGTGCCGAATTCGCGCTCAAGCGCGACGAAGTCATGGCCACTTTCGCGCGCATCCCGGGTCTGAGCTGCCCGCGTCCGCAGGGGCCTTCTATGCGTTCCCGGACATCTCCTTCGCCTTCGGCAAGCGCCATGGCGAGATGCTGATCGAGAATGATGTCGATTTCTGCAACGCACTGCTGGAGGCGCATGGTGTGGCCTGCGTGCCGGGCAGCGCCTTCGGCGAGCCGAACGGATTGCGCATCTCCTACACCTGCAAGCCGGCCGAACTGACCGAAGGCCTGCGTCGCTTCGAGGCCTTCTGCAAGGCGCTGGCCTGAGTACCGCCGGAGCGCTGCCGATGTCGCGCATGCTGCTGCTGATTGCCGGACTGCTGGTGGGCCTGCACTGGTTCGCCAACCGCGGTCCGGCGCCCGGCGATCCGCGCATCGGAGCTTCCGATGGCGACATCACCATGTTGTCGGCCACCTGGTGCGGCTATTGCGACGCGCTGCGCCGTGACCTGGATGGCATGGGCGTGCGGTACAAGGAACTGGACATCGAGGACGGCGCCGCTGGCGAGGCTGCCTTCGATGCCATCGGCGCACGCGGCGTGCCGGTGCTGCTGGTGGGCCAGCAAGTGATCAACGGTTATGACCCCGAGCGTTCCCGCAACCTGATCGTGGCCGCCGGCCACGCCGTCAATCGCTGAAGATTCACTCCCTACTACGAACCCTGCAGAGGAATTCACCATGAAAGCCCCCGTTCGTGTCGTCGTCACCGGTGCCGCCGGCCAGATCGGCTATGCCTTGCTGTTCCGCATTGCCGCGGGCGACATGCTCGGCAAGGACCAGCCGGTCATCCTGCAGTTGCTCGAAATCACCCCCGCGCTGCCAAACCTGGCCGGCGTGGTGATGGAACTGAACGATTGCGCCTTCCCGCTGCTGCACGGCGTGGTGCAGACCGATGACCCGAACGTCGCCTTCAAGGACGCCGATTACGCGCTGCTGGTCGGCGCGCGTCCGCGCGGTCCGGGCATGGAGCGCAAGGACTTGCTCGAAGCCAATGCCGCGATCTTCTCGGTCCAGGGCAAGGCGATCAACGACCACGCCAGCCGCAGCATCAAGGTGCTGGTGGTCGGCAACCCGGCCAACACCAATGCGCTGATCGCGCAGCAGAACGCCCCGGACATCGATCCCGGCCAGTTCACGGCGATGATGCGCCTGGACCACAACCGCGCGATCAGCCAGCTGGCCGAGAAAACCGGCGCGCTGAACACCGACATCAAGCGCATGATCGTATGGGGCAACCACTCCGCCACCCAGTACCCGGACATCCACCACACCACCGTCCGCGGCCAGAGCGCCACTGCGCAGGTCGACTCGGCGTGGTACCGCGAGACCTTCATCCCGACCGTGCAGCAGCGCGGCGCGGCGATCATCAAGGCGCGCGGCGCGTCCTCCGCGGCGTCGGCGGCGGGCGCGGCGATCGACCACATGCGCTCCTGGGCGCTCGGCACCGACGAGGGCGACTGGGTCACCATGGCGATCCCGTCCGACGGCAGCTACGGCATCGCCCCCGGCGTGATCTACGGCTACCCGGTGACCTGCGCGAACGGCCAGTACAGCATCGTCCAGGGCCTGTCGGTAGACGATTTCTCGCAGGCGCGCATGAGCGCCACCGAGAAGGAGCTGCGCGAAGAGCGCGCGGCCGTGGAGCATCTGTTCCCGAAGAAGCAGTGAAAGGTGAAAAGTAAAAAGTGAAAGGGGGAAGTGAGGGGCGAGCTTTGGCTCTCTTTCACTTTTCACCTTTCACTTTTTGCCCTGCTTGCCTCACAACTCACAGTCATCGCCGAGAGAAGCAGTGAATAGTGAAAAGTAATTGGTGAAGGGATGAAGTGAGGGGTGAGCTTTGGCTCCCTTTCACTTTTCACCTTTCACTTTTTGCCCTGCTTGCCTCACAACTCACAGTCATCGCCGAGAGAAGCAGTGAATAGTGAAAAGTAGTGAAGGGATGAAGTGAGGGGCGAGCTCCGGCTCCCTTTCACTTTTCACCTTTCACTTTTTACCCTGCTTGCCTCACAACTCACAGTCATCGCCGAGAGAAGCAGTGAATAGTGAAAAGTAATTGGTGAAGGGATGAAGTGAGGGGTGAGCTCTGGCTCCCTTTCACTTTTCACCTTTCACTTTTTACCCTGCTTGCCTCACAACTCACAGTCACCGCCATGTCCGAAAGCTACTACATCACCCTCGAACAGAACCTCGATGAGATCGACATCATGCCGGCCGGCAAGGCGCTGGCGAAGATGATGGACCGGATCGACGAGATCACCGACGACATCGGCGTGACCCGGCTGTCGGACTTCATCGGCGGCGAGAGCGAGGATTTGTCCGAGATCGCCGAGCAGGAAGGCTGGGACCTCGGCGGCTTCGGCTCCAGCCATGGCGGGCAGCAGTGGTTCGATGCCGGCGACGGCCTCGACACCGTGCGCGCGCTGGCCGGCTACATCGAGTCCGACCCCGATTCGATCAAGCGCGCCAAGGCACTGCTGGAAGAGTTGAAGGAATTCGAGAAGGTGCTGGAGATCGCACAGCAGCACAACGTGCGCTTCCGCCTCGAAGCGGATTACTGAATGGCGGCAACTGGCGGTTAGCACCTGGCGATTAGGGCGCTTGGGCGCAGCAGTCTCGCTGTTCGTCGATCATCCCCTGCAGCAGAACGCGATTTTGGCGCCCTAATCGCCAGTCGCCAGTCGCCAGTTGCCAGTCCCAAGGAGCCCCCATGTCCCACCATTCTGCCGGCGCCCGCATGCGCGCCGCGATGGCCAGCGAGAAGCCGCTGCAACTGCCCGGTGCGATCAACGCCTATGCCGCCATGCAGGCCGAGCGCGCAGGCTTCAAGGCGCTGTATGTCTCCGGCGCCGGCATCGCCAACGCCAGCTACGGCCTGCCGGATCTCGGCATGACCAGCCTGGACAATGTCTGCGAGGACATCCGCCGCATCAGTGGCGCCACCGAATTGCCGCTGCTGGTGGATGCCGACACCGGCTGGGGCGCGGTGTTCAACATCCAGCGCACGGTCAAGGAATTCATCCGCGCTGGCGCCGCCGCCTGCCACATCGAGGACCAGGTGCAGGCCAAGCGCTGCGGCCACCGGCCGGGCAAGGCGGTGGTGGCGAAGGAAGACTTCGCCGACCGCATCAAGGCCGCCGTCGACGGCCGCATCGATGACCAGTTCATGATCGTCGCGCGCACCGACGCGCTGGCGGTGGAAGGCATCGATTCCGCCATCGAGCGCTCCGTCGCCGCACAGGAAGCCGGGGCCGATGTGATCTTCGCCGAAGCCTGCACCACCATCCCCGAGTACCAGAAGTTCATCTCCGCGCTGAAGATCCCGGTGCTCGCCAACCTCACCGAATTCGGCAAGACCCCGTATTTCACGGTGGATGAATTGGGCGAGATCGGCGTTGCGATGATCATCTACCCGCTGTCGGCCTTTCGTGCGATGGCCAAGGCCGCCGAAGGCATCTACGGTGCGATCCGCAACGAGCGCACCCAGAAGAGCGTCGTCGACCGCATGCAGACCCGCATGGAGCTGTACGAGGTCCTCGGGTATCACGCTTACGAGCAGAAAATCGACTCTTTGTTTGGGAAGGGCAGCTGAGGAAACCGGGTTGTCGGTTGTTGGCAGCCACGGCCGGTGCGCCGCAACCCTGTGGGAGCGGCCGCGGCCGCGATCTTTTCAGGCGGCCGTTTGATGAAGATCGCGGCTGAAGCCGCTCCCACAGAAGCCGCTCCGCCAATATCGTCGCTGTGTGGGCGCGCTGCCAACAACCAACAACCAACAACCAACAACCAACAACCAACAACCAACAACCAACAACCAACAACCAACAACCAACAACCAACAACCAACAACCAACAACCAACAACCAACAACCAACAACCAACAACCAACAACCAACAACCAACAACCGACAACCGACAACCGACAACCGACAACCGACAACCGACAACCGACAACCGACAACCGGCCGTCAACCAGATTCCGCGCCGACACCACACAACAAGGCGCCAGCCACAAGAGGAACCGCCATGTCCGACCCCGCCCAGATCCTGCCCAAGGCCAAGAAGTCCGTCGCGCTGTCGGGGGTTGCCGCCGGCAACACCGCGCTGTGCACCGTGGGCCGCAGCGGCAATGACTTGCAGTACCGCGGCTACGACATCCACGACCTCGCGAAGCACGCCTGCTTCGAGGAAGTGGCGCACCTGCTGGTGCACGGGCACCTGCCCACAGCCGCCGAGCTGAAGGCCTACAAGACCAAGCTCAAGCGCTTGCGCGGGCTGCCGGCGGTGGTGCAGGACGCGCTGGAGATGCTGCCGCCAGCCACCCATCCGATGGACGTGATGCGCACCGGCGCCTCTGTGCTGGGGGCGGTGTTGCCGGAGAAGGAGTCGCATCCGCTGGCCGAAGCGCGCGACATCGCCGACCGCCTGATGGCGAGCTTCGGCTCGATGCTGCTGTACTGGTACCACTTCAGCCATTCCGGCTCGCGCATCGATGTCGAGACCGATGACGACAGCATCGCCGGCCATTTCCTGCACCTGCTGCACGGCCGTCGTCCGGGCGAGCTGCACACCCGGGCGCTGGACCAGTCGCTGATCCTGTACGCCGAGCACGAGTTCAACGCCAGCACCTTCACCGCACGCGTGATTGCCGGCACCGGGTCCGACATGTATTCGGCGGTCACCGGCGCGATCGGCGCGCTGCGCGGCCCGAAGCACGGCGGTGCCAACGAGGTGGCGATGGAAATCATCGCGCGCTACCGCAGTGCCGACGAAGCCGAGGCGGACATCCGTGCGCGCGTCGAGCGCAAGGAGATCATCATCGGCTTCGGCCACCCGGTCTACACCGTGGCCGACCCGCGCAACGTGATCATCAAGGAAATCAGCCGCACGCTGTGCGAGGACGGCGGCAACCGCCGGCTGTTCGCGGTCTCCGAGCGCATCGAATCGCTGATGTCGGAACTGAAGAAGATGTTCCCCAACCTCGATTGGTACAGCGCTTCCAGTTACCACATGATGGGCGTGCCGACCGCGATGTTCACCCCGCTGTTCGTGATTTCGCGCACCTCCGGCTGGTGCGCGCACATCATCGAGCAGCGCCAGGACGGCAAGATCATCCGTCCGAGCGCGCACTACACCGGCCCGGACGAGCGCCCCTGGGATCCGATCGAGCAGCGCGGATGAAAGCGCCGGCGTGCGGGTTGGTGTGCCTGGCGCTGGCCGCCGGCGCACCGGCGCGCCCGGTACTGGACCGCGCCACGCTGGAAATCGGCGTGGGCGCCAGCGAACTCGGCGGCAAGGTCGCGGTCAACGGCAGCGCCGGTGTGCTCGGCACCGATATCGACATCGGCCGCGACCTGGATATCGGCGGCCGCGACCGCGGCAAGCTGTTCGCGGCCACCTGGAGCCCGTGGGAACGCCACGAGTTCGGCGCGCGCGTGCAGCGCTTCGGCCGCAATGGCGAGCGCACGATCAGTCGCGAGATCGTGTTCGACGACGAGGTTTTCGTTGTCAACTCGCGCGTCGAAGGCGCCATCGAGCTGGACCTCTGGTCGCTGGACTACACCGGTTGGGTGATTGCGCAGGAAGGTCGCGCGCTGGGGCTCAGCGTGGGCGCGCTGCAGTACCGCCTGGGGCTGAGCCTGGCGGCGCGCAACCTGCCGGGCGGCGCGCAGCCGGCGCCGGTCGAAGCCGAGGTCAAGGAAGACCTGCCGGTGCTGGTGCTCGGCGCCGAGTACCGCGAAGCGCTGGGAGACGACTGGCGCCTGGTGTTGCGCGGATCGGTGTTTCAGGCCGACATCAACCGCATCGACGGGACCGTCTATACCTTCGATGGCGGCGTCGAATACTCGATGGGACCGCACGCGACCCTGGCGCTGCGCTACTCGGCTACGCGCCTGGATGCGCACACGCGTCGCGAGGACCTGAAGGGCCGGTTGCGACTGGACCTGGAAGGCCTGCAGGGTGCGCTGATCTGGCGCTGGTGAAATGCTGATCATCCCGCTGCACCAGCCGCTGACCCTGGCCCGCTTCCCGTGGATCACGGCCGCGCTGATCCTGCTGAACGTGCTGATTTTCCTGGGGCCGCAGGCGCGCGACCAGCGCGCCTACACCAACGCTGCTGAGCAGTACCAGCGCAGCGGTTTGGTCGAACTGGAGCTGCCCTGGTTGCAGAAGCACCTGCGCTCGCAGGGGCGCGACGACCTCGCGACGATGCTCGGCGCGCTGGGTGAGCCGATGCGCTCGCGCGCCGCGGTCGAGATCCAGGCGCTGGACGCGAGTTTTGCCGAGCGCATCCGCGGAGCGCCCTTCTTCAAGGTCGGCGACGAGCGTCTGGCCCAGTGGCGCGCCGATCGCGCCGTGTTCGAATCGCAACTTGCGCTGGCGTTCACCCCGCGCCACGCGCTGTTGTTCCATGACCCGACACCGTGGCGGCATTTCTCGTCGATGTTCCTGCACGGCGATGCGATGCACCTGATCGGCAACATGGTGTTTCTGGCGCTGCTGGGCCTGATGACCGAGGCCGCGCTCGGGCCTTGGCTGTTCCTCAGCGTGTACCTCGTCGGCGGCTTTGGCGCCGGGGCGGTCAGCGTGCTGCGTCACTTCGGCGAATTCGGCAGCCTGCTGGGGGCATCCGGCGCCATCGCCGCGCTGATGGGCGCCTGCTGCGTGGTCTGGGGCATGCGCAAGGTGCGCGTGTTCTACTGGTTCTTCGTGATCTTCGACTACGTGAGGGTGCCGGCGCTGTTCCTGCTGCCGGTGTGGCTGGGCTGGGAACTGTGGCAGATGTGGTCCAGCCCCGATTCGCGCGTGGCCTTCGATGCGCACGCCGGCGGCATCATCACTGGCGCGCTTGCCACTTTCGCCATCCGCAAACTCGGCTGGGAGCGGCGCGCGGTGATGGACGAGGGTGCCGCAGCCGCTGCAGAGGCCGAGTTGCCAGACCTCTACGGCGCCACCCGCAGTGCGCTCGGCAAGCTGGAGTTCGCTGCCGCTCGCGAACTCAGCGAGCGCCTGGTGCGCCAGCATCCCGGCGAGCGCGAGGCCTGGCGATTGCGCATGCGCGCCTGGCGCGACCGCTCGCAGGAGCCGGCCTTCCATGAGGCCGCGCGGCGCCTGCTGGTGGACAAACTCACGCCCAACGCCAGCCTCGACGAAGACATTGCGCAGTTCAACGAATACCTGACGCTGAGCGCCCAGCGTCCGCGGCTGTCAGCGGACGATCTGGTCCTGATCGGCACCCGTTGGCTGGGCGGCGGGCGTCTGCAGGCCGCCGAACCCATCGTCATGGTGTTGCTCAATGCCCCCGAGCCCACCGAGCCCGCGCGCAAGCTCGCCGTGCGTCTCGCACTTTCCTGGCATGAGGCCGGTGATCAGCCTGCGTTCCAGCGCATCGCCGGAAGGCTTTACCAGCGCTGCCCGGACAGTCCGGAGGCATCCCGGTTGCAGCGGCTGCTGGGCGAGGGGTAGCCACCAGAACATCGCCGCTGAAGCGGCTCCCACAGAAGCGCCGGTTGCCGTGGCTGTTGTGGGAGCGGGCTTTGCCCGCGATCTTTGCTCCTTGCTCTCTGGGGCCAGAGAAATCGCCGCTGAAGCGGCTCCCACAGAAGCGCCGGTTGCCGTGGCTGTTGTGGGAGCGGGCTTTGCCCGCGATCTTTGCTCCTTGCTCTCTGGGGCCAGAGAAATCGCCGCTGAAGCAGCTCCCACAGACGCGCCGGTTGCCGTGGCTGTTGTGGGAGCGGGCTTTGCCCGCGATCTATGCTCCGAGTTGGCCACCAGAACATCGCCGCTGAAGCGGCTCATAAGGGCTTCGGCTTCCGGGTCCAGCCATGGCCACTGCCGCCCCGACGCCCAAGCTAGAATCGGTCGCTCAGTCCTGACGACGCCGGAGTCCGCATGAGCACGCCCGCCCACCAGCAATTGCCCGCGAGCGACAATGTCCGCGAGCAGGGGCCCTTGCGCTTCGTCACCGCCGCCAGCCTGTTCGACGGCCACGACGCCGCGATCAACATCATGCGTCGCCTGATCCAGAGCCAGGGCGCGGAGGTGGTGCACCTGGGCCACAACCGCTCGGTGGAAGACGTGGTGCGTGCGGCGCTGCAGGAGGACGCCGACGGTATCGCGCTGTCGTCCTACCAGGGCGGGCACATGGAGTACTTCCGCTACATGGTCGACATGCTGCGCGAGCGCGGCGCCGGCCATATCCGCGTGTTCGGCGGCGGCGGCGGCACGATCACACCAGAGGAAATCGGCGAGCTGCATGCCTACGGCGTGGAGCGCATCTACCACCCGAACGACGGCATGCAGATGGGCCTGGTCGCGATGATCGAGGACCTGATGCGGCGGGCGTACAAGGGGCGGAAGAGCAGGGGCACGGGGCAGGGGCACGGGGCACGGGAGAAGCGGCTTCGCGCGAGATTGAACTCGGCGGCATGCTCTCGGCCATCGAGAGCGGCGACTACAGCGATGCCGAGCTGGTCGCGCTGCGCAAGCAATGGCAACTGGCCGGCGGGCATGTCCCCGTCATCGGCCTCACCGGCACCGGCGGCGCCGGCAAGTCCAGCGTCACCGACGAGTTGCTGAACCGCTTCCTCGCCAGCTTCCCGGAGATGACCATCGCGGTGATCTCGGTGGATCCCACGCGCCGGCGCACCGGTGGCGCGCTGCTGGGTGACCGCATCCGCATGAACAGCCTGCGCAGCCCGCGCGTGTACATGCGCTCGATGGCCACGCGGCGGCAGAACGTGGCCACCAATGTGGTGCTGAAGGACTGCATCGCCTACCTGCGCAGCCAGGGCTTCGACCTGGTGCTGGTGGAGACCGCCGGCATCGGCCAGAGCGATTCGGAAATCGTCGACCTGGTCGACTTCCCGGTCTACGTGATGACCAGCGATTTCGGCGCGCCGAGCCAGCTGGAAAAGATCGACATGCTCGATTACGCCGAGCTGGTCGTGCTCAACAAGTTCGACAAGCGCGGCGCCGAGGACGCACTGCGCGATGTGCGCAAGCAATGGAAGCGCAACCGCCAGCAGTTCCAGATGAAGGACGAGGACGTCCCGGTCTATCCCACCATCGCCAGCCAGTTCAACGATCCGGGCGTGAGCTGGATGTTCGTCAATCTGTGCCGGTTGTTGAAGGCGAAGACGGGACACGGGGCACGGGGCACGGGGCACGGGGAAGCGAACAGCCGCTGCAACTTCGAGCCTCATATCGACACCTCGCTCAAGGAGCCGCGCGCCACGGTGCTGATTCCGGGGGCGCGGGTGCGCTACCTGGCGGAGATTGCGGAGCAGGGCAGGGGCATCCAGCGCGGAATCGAGGCGCAGGCGGAGGCGGCGGCGCGGGCGGAAAGTTTCTACCGCGTGCTGGGCGACATGGGCGACGCGCTGCGGCCGGAGCCGCTGCACCTGTATCCGCACGACGCGCTGCTCGAATCGGCGCCGCGCAAGGCGGAAATGGAAACCGTGCGCGCTGACCGCAGCAGCTACCTGATCGACAACGACGAGCAGGAGCGCAACGCCAGCGAGCGCGCCATCCGCGTGCTGCGCCAGCGCTACAACGACGCCGTGCGCGCGCTCAGCAGCGAGTCGATCCAGTTGCTGCAGGACTGGCCGGCGCGCCTGAAATCCATCGTCGATCCGGTCACCGAATACAAGGTGCGCGACAACACCATCCGCGTCGACAACTACCGCGAATCGCTGTCGCACCAGCAGATCCCGAAGATCGCCGCGCCCACGTTCAACGACTGGGCCAGCCTGCTGCGTTTCCTGATGAAGGAAAACCTGCCGGGCGCGTACCCGTACACCGGCGGCGTGTTCCCCTACCGCCGCACCGGCGAAGACCCCACGCGCATGTTCGCGGGCGAGGGCACGCCCGAGCGCACCAACCGCCGCTTCCATTACCTCTCCCAGGGCCTGCCCGCCGCCCGCCTGAGCACGGCTTTCGACTCGGTCACGCTCTACGGCGAAGACCCGGCGCCGCGCCCGGACATCTACGGAAAGATCGGCAACTCGGGTGTGTCCATCGCTACCGTGGACGACATGAAGAAGCTCTATTCGGGCTTTGATCTGTGCGCGCCGTCCACCTCGGTGTCGATGACCATCAACGGCCCGGCGCCGATCATCCTGGCGATGTTCATGAACACCGCCATCGACCAGCAGGTGGAGAAATACCTGCGCGAGGACGGCAAGCGCTGGGAAGCCGCGCGCGAGCGAATCGCCGCGCTCTACAAGGACCGCCCGCGCCCGCAGTACGCCGGCATGCTGCCGGAAGGCAACGACGGCCTCGGCCTCGGCTTGCTCGGCGTCAGCGGCGACCAGGTGGTGGACGCCGACACCTACGCGAAGATCAAGGCGCGCACCCTCACCAGCGTCCGCGGCACCGTGCAGGCGGACATTCTGAAAGAGGACCAGGCGCAGAACACCTGCATTTTCAGCACCGTTTTCGCGCTGAAGATGATGGGCGACATCCAGCAGTACTTCGTCGACCAGAAGGTCCGCAATTTCTATTCGGTGTCGATCAGCGGCTACCACATCGCCGAAGCCGGCGCGAACCCGATCTCGCAGCTCGCCTTCACCCTGTCCAACGGCTTCACCATTGTCGAGTACTACCTCGCGCGCGGCATGCACATCGACGATTTCGCGCCGAACCTGAGCTTTTTCTTCAGCAACGGCATTGACCCCGAGTACACCGTCATCGGCCGCGTCGCGCGCCGCATCTGGGCCCGCGCCATGCGCGAACGCTACGGCGCCAGCGCCCGCAGCCAGATGCTCAAGTACCACATCCAGACCTCGGGCCGATCCCTGCACGCCCAGGAAATCCAGTTCAACGACATCCGCACCACCTTGCAGGCCCTGTACGCGCTGTTCGACAACTGCAACAGCCTGCACACCAACGCCTACGACGAAGCCATCACCACGCCCACCGAGGAAAGCGTGCGCCGCGCGGTGGCCATCCAGCTGATCATCAACCGCGAGCTCGGCCTCAACTTCTGCGAAAACCCCTGGCAGGGCAGCTTCGCCGTCGACTACCTGACCGACCTCGTCGAAGAAGCCGTCTACAAGGAATTCGAAGCCATCAGCGAGCGCGGCGGCGTGCTCGGCGCCATGGACACCATGTACCAGCGCGGCAAGATCCAGGAAGAGTCGCTGTACTACGAGCACAAGAAACACGACGGCAGCCTGCCGCTGGTGGGCGTGAACACCTTCCTGCCCAAGGAACACGCCGGAGAAGGGGCGACGACGATTGAGTTGATCCGCTCGACGGAGGCCGAGAAGCAGCAGCAGATCGACAATGTGCGCGGGTATCAGCTGTCGCGAAACAGCGTACGACTGGCCTCAGGCGGGGACGAGCCGCCGTTGAAGCGACTGCAGATCGTTGCGAGGGCCCGGCAGAATCTGTTTGCGGCGTTGATCGAGGCGGTGAAGACGCATAGCTTGGGGCAGATCAGTCATGCGCTTTATGATGTTGGGGGGGAGTATCGGAGGAATATGTGAGCGCACTCGACCAAAAGGATCGCAAAAGACAAATGGATGGCCCTGGGACAAAGAAGATGAAGGTAGATGAATTGCGCATTGACTTGCGCAATCCCAGAGCAGGTGCTCAAGTATTTCAAGACGAAAATGAGGCAATCCGGAATCTCATAGACCACGCTGACGTTCGAGAGTTGGTGACCTCGATCACGGCAGCGGGTTGGATCGAGTACGAGCCGCTCATCGTCGAGCGTTCCACCAGCACAGTGCTGGAAGGAAATCGACGACTTGCGGCATTGCGGCTACTGCGCGATAACACTCTAAGATCGCGGTTCGGATTCGAAATCAGCGAAGCAATTCCGCAGCTGCCGGAAGAGATAAACGTACTACTGGTGAACTCGCGAGAGGATGCGAGGGCGTATATCGCATTCAAACACATCAATGGCCCGGCAAAGTGGGACGCTTTGGCGAAAGCGAAGTATGCACACGAATGGATGCTCCAGGGCTACGATGTGCGCCAAGTCTCGAGATCAATCGGCGATACGCACAACACAGTCTTGAGACTAGTCAACGGATATCGAGTTTTTGTTCAGAGTGTGGCTCAGGGATTTTCAATTGACGACATTACCGCGCGTCGATTCAATTTCTCTCACATCTACACCGCTGTGGCCCGGCCAAGCGTTCGTTCGTATCTAGGTTTGCCAGAGGATCCTTCCGGCTTGCTGATTGAAAATCCGGTTCCAAGTTCTAAGGAGGATGAACTGGAAGACTTTATGGGTTGGTTGTATGGTCAGAGCAGTCGAGGTAAAGAGAACGTTGTCAAGTCTCAAAATCCAGATCTCGGCCTCCTCGCGAGGGTTGTAGGTAATGAGCGAGCGTTACATCACTTGATTTCTACTCGAAATCTCCGGGCGGCGTCCGAAATAATTGTTCCAGAATGGCACCGATTTAGTGATGCACTTAGAACCACCGCTGTAAATGCCGAGACTACCTTGGGGCTGATATCTCATTTCAATCCGACGGAACAGGCCGGATTACAGGACACGGTTCGCGCACTGGCCAATACTGTCAAGATCATACGCGATCAGATGATCGCAAAACTGACCGGCGGGGATGATTTGTGATCGGATCGCCAGGTGCTGATTCAAATAGGGCTGTTTGGGCCGACTGGCTTGAAATCGAAGCGTTGTTCCAAAACACTTGGGTTGGGGAAGCTCTCGTCCGGAGAACCGTGGGTATTGGAAGTGATGAGCAACGACTGAGCGATGATGATGAGCCAGTTGAAGAGGAAATTGCGGACAATGCAACCGCTCAACTCTTGGACCGGATTTCAGACGAGATTGGGTTTCGAAGTAGCGCCCTTCGGGAGAACTATCCGTTTGAGATCACAAGGACTCCATTCTCAATTAGAAGGCGCGCGGCGCGGACTCGTGCTCACAAAATCTACCTGTTCAATTTGCTATTGAGCGCGGTCAAGGAAAACTTGATTTCAAACTCGAGACTTGGGGATGCTCGAGTTCGGCAAGGGCGAGTTCTTTTTCATGTCTGCGCGAGTGCAGCGGTGGCAGCGTTGCTCCATCTTGGAAAAACCTACTGGCTGGGATTCCCACGCCCCGATAGAACTGGTTTCTTGGCGGCGCTTGCGGAGTTGTGCATCAGAATTGGCGTCGGTCAAGCTCACTGCACTGCACCTCGTGGCTTGCCTTCGAAGGCAAAGGATGATCAAGTCGATGTGGTGGGGTGGCGCTCATTTTCCGATGGCCGCGGGGCGGGATTAGCTGTGCTTTGTCAAGCCGCAACGGGAGCTAACTGGACCGAAAAGTCAGTTGCGGGCCACGTCGATGCGTTCACACATTGGTTCCTTAAGAGCCCGTATGCACGCGCGTGGCCGGCAATCGCCGTGCCGATAATGTCGCATCACGAGCTTGAGGAGTCGGATGGCGCGGAGGATTTCGCCGAGGCGCAGTTTAATTTTATGCACAGGTTGAACTCTGACCATGGTGCTGTGCTGGATAGACTGAGAATAGTGGAAGGGACGAGTGAAATCCTAAAGCGTGACCCAATCGAAGCAGCGGAATCGGTCGCTGGCTACGACCGGATCGGTGAGCTTGAAATGTGGCTTGAAGACGCATTGCGTCATCTTGAGGCATCGCACTAATGCGAAGACACCCTTTTCACGCAATCTGTCCGTATTTCGCGATGTTCCCCGAGAGTTTCGCGGCCGACGCCTTGTTGAGCTTTTCGAGGCCTAATGACTATGTTTTGGACCCCTTTGTTGGAAGGGGCACGACGATTTTTCAGGCATCTCTGCTTGGGCGACGGGGTCTTGGGATAGATATAAACCCGGTGGCGGTATGTATATCTGGCGCCAAGGTGAATCCTCCGGAATTAACGACTCTGCTGAGCAGAATTAAGAGTCTGGAACGAAGTTTTGGTGGTTGCGACTCAGGTAGTGTCGAGGCATTGCCGGATTTCTTCAGCCACTGCTTTCATCGTGAAACTCTGATGCAGCTGCTTTATCTGCGCACGAACTTGCTTTGGATGACGGATCCTGCCGACCGGTTCATAATGGCGCTAGTGCTTGGATTGTTGCACGGTGAGAGTTCGCGGTCGGCGAGATATTTCAGCAATCAAATGCCCAGGACAATCTCTACGAAGCCGAATTATTCCATTCGATGGTGGAATGAGCGTGGATTGCTTCCGCCGAAGCGAGACGTTTTTCCGATACTCTTCGAGGATGCAAAGTGGCGGTACAGTTGCGGAACGGCTTCGACGCATAGTTCTGTGAAGCATGGTGATGCGAGGCGAACAAGTGAACTCTTCTCCGGTTTCAAAAACCAGGTGGGTTTGGTTATTACATCTCCGCCATATTTGGATGTGACTGATTATGCCGAGGATCAATGGCTTCGTTTGTGGATGCTGGGAGGCCCGGTTTCGCCGTCCCGAGGAATCTATGGAGATGATCGATATCGCGACATTAACAGGTATTGGAGTTTCCTTGAAGAGGTCTGGTCAGGATGTTTGCCAATGATGAAGGCGGACTCTAGGTTTGTTATTAGAATCGGAGGCAAGTTGAGTGGCGAGGAATTGCGGTGCGGGCTGATCGATTCATTTGAACGCGCAGGCTTCACGGTAATTGACGCAAAGTTGACTTCGACGACAGATGTTGTGCGCCGCGAGACAAGTCGTTTGCGACGCTCGAAAAATCGAAATGTTGAGCACGACTTTGTTATCAGGGTTGCCTGATTAACGCGGAAAGGAGGAGCCGGGGGCATCTGGTGGAAAACTGGGCCACCCAAAAGTGGGGACGCCCGACGAATCCACTCCCGACACCCGCGCTAGCCAGCACATCAGATTAATTGAGGGAAATCTTCCGAAAAGCCATTAGACCGGCCGGCTTGCTTGTGTCGAGCGCAGGCAGTGGCGGATATTCGACCTGTTCCAGCACGTAAAGGATGCCTCCCACCTCCGCAATACGCTCCCACACTCGTCGCGTGGATATCGTTCCGTTGGTACGGTAGCGAATCAAAATCAAACGGCCTTGGGTGTCGATTGACCATGTCAATGGGGTGTTGTATCCGGACCCGGTTCCGCCAGTGGCGAACGAATATCCGCTGGTGCTGCGGCACGCAGGCTCGATCTCGGCGAATGGCCTTTCACAACCGCGGAGGGATCGGAGCTGGAATCCGATCAGGTCCGCCGCGTCGAAGCCGCGGCCCTCGGTGCGCATGATCGGCTGGGAAAGGACCATGATGTCGCCACTGGCGCCTACCTGCACGCTGGTGGACGTTACGGTCTGGCGATTCGCGCTCGCCAGCACGTGTCTCGCCTGGGCGCCGTCGGCATACGTGATCTGGAGGTTGCCCAGGGGGCTGGTTGACCACTGGAACTCGAGCTGGGACCGGTGGGTGATTCCGGTTCCGTCTGCACGGAATAGGTGAGCTTCTGCGCTTTCCACGGTCCCCGACACAATGCAATACGCCGTCATGCAATGGGGTAGTACCCAAGAGTCACCCGGAACGACAGGGATGGCGTGAAGCGGTCGATCGCCGACCTGCACTTGCGTCAAACGACTCAACGGAAAGGGTGCGACGAACTCGGGAGGTATTTCCGGATTGTTCGGGTAACGGTACTCGCCTTCGTAATTGACGCCGACGCTCAAGCTCCCCAGCGGACCACGAACGTACTGGGCGCGCACCGCCGTGGCCACGACTTCCCGTATGACAAGGCAGTTGCAGCTTGGATGCACCGCGCTGATCAGATAGCTGTGAAGAGGCAGACCATCGCGGTGAACGCCGCGAACGAGGCCTGAGGGCAGTGTGGTCCACGTGATGGGCTTGGCCGGCGCATAGATGGCCTCGTTCCACAGGAGCTCGCCATTCCCCGACGCGCCGAGAAAGAGGCGCGGGTAGTTGTTAATGACGCCCAATTCAAAGCTCGTATAGGGATGCAAGGCCACGTCGGTTGGCGGGGATGCCATCGGGAGCTGCGTGGGATCGCTGACGACGCGGGCGAGCGCGATGCACTCGGGCGACTCCGGTTCATTGAGGTAGCAAATGAACTCTCCACCCAAAGACTCCACCAACTGGATCGCCAGCGGCAGTTCGCCTACCGCCTGCAGGGTGGTGGCGGCCCCAGCGGGCAACGGCGCACCGCTGTCCGCCAGCAACGCGACCAGTGCGCCGCGCTTCGTCGCGTCGTCGCAGGAATCGAGTCTCGCGAGGCCGCGTCCGTCGTCTTCGCAGTCGACTTGCGAGTCTCGCGAGACCTTGTGGGCGGTCTGGCGAAACCGGAGTCGACTCTCAGCAGTGGCGCCGGATATGTCGCGAAGGCGAAAAGCGGGGACACCCATGTGGGCTGTCGGAATTGGCTGACGGGCGCGTCCGAAAGCTGCGGATCTGTGCTTGTCCTCGCTCTGTCCGCGTCTTCCGCTTTCTCTGTCGATCCGCGCGTGTCCCGTTTCCTCCGTTTCCTTCTACACGTTTCCTTTTGCAGGCGTGTATCGTCGGATGAGGTGCGGGGAGAATGCGTCATGGTCCGTGTGCTTCCGTTGCTGGGGTTGGGGCTTCTGCTTGTTCCGTGCACCGCGGCTGCCGCGCAGCTACCCGTCGGGTCGGGCGCGAACACGCCATCGGGAGCGCTGCCCGACCTGGTGATCGCCAAGTCGCACACGGGCAACTTCACCCAGGGTTCGGCGGGCAATCTCTACACGGTGGTGGTCAGCAACGCCGGCGCCGGCAACAAGCTGGCCGGCCAGGCGGTTTCGGTCACCGACACGCCACCCACGGGGCTCACCATCACCGCGATGGGCGGGGCCGGCTGGACCTGCACCACCTTGCCGACCTGCACCCGGAACGACCTGCTTGCAGCGGGCACCAGCTACCCGGATCTGACGGTCACCGTCACCGTCGCGAGCAATGCGGTTTCTCCGCGGATCAATTCGATCGCCGTGACGACCGCGCAGCTGGAGAGCAATGCGTCCAACAACAGCGATACCGACTCGACGACGATCGTGCAGCCCGACCTGGTGATCGCCAAGTCGCACACGGGCAACTTCACCCAGGGTTCGACGGGCAATCTCTACACGGTGGTGGTCAGCAACGCCGGCGCCGGCAACAAGCTGGCCGGCCAGGCGGTTTCGGTCACCGACACGCCGCCCACGGGGCTCACCATCACCGCGATGAGCGGCGCCGGCTGGACCTGCACCACCTTGCCGACCTGCACCCGGAACGACCTGCTTGCAGCGGGCGCCAGCTACCCGGATCTGACGGTCACCGTCACGGTCGCGAGCAATGCGGCTTCTCCGCGGATCAACTCGATCGCCGTCACGACCGCACAGCTGGAGAGCAACGCATCCAACAACAGCGATACCGACTCGACGACGATCGTGCAGCCCGACCTGGTGATCGCCAAGTCGCACACGGGCAACTTCACCCAGGGTTCGGCGGGCAATCTCTACACGGTGGTGGTCAGCAACGCCGGCGCCGGCAACAAGCTGGCCGGCCAGGCGGTTTCGGTCACCGACACGCCACCCACGGGGCTCACCATCACCGCGATGGGCGGGGCCGGCTGGACCTGCACCACCTTGCCGACCTGCACCCGGAACGACCTGCTTGCAGCGGGCACCAGCTACCCGGATCTGACGGTCACCGTCACCGTCGCGAGCAATGCGGTTTCTCCGCGGATCAATTCGATCGCCGTGACGACCGCGCAGCTGGAGAGCAATGCGTCCAACAACAGCGATACCGACTCGACGACGATCGTGCAGCCCGACCTGGTGATCGCCAAGTCGCACACGGGCAACTTCACCCAGGGTTCGACGGGCAATCTACACGGTGGTGGTCAGCAACGCCGGCGCCGGCAACAAGCTGGCCGGCCAGGCGGTTTCGGTCACCGACACGCCGCCCACGGGGCTCACCATCACCGCGATGAGCGGGGCCGGCTGGACCTGCACCACCTTGCCGACCTGCACCCGGAACGACCTGCTTGCAGCGGGCGCCAGCTACCCGGATCTGACGGTCGCCGTCACGGTCGCGAGCAATGCGGTTTCTCCGCAGATCAACTCGATCGCCGTCACGACCGCGCAGCTGGAGAGCAATGCGTCCAACAACAGCGATACCGACTCGACGACGATCGTGCAGCCAGACCTGGTGATCTCGAAGGCGCACACCGGGGTGTTTGCGCAAGGCACCAACGGCAACCGGTACGTCGTGACCGTCGCCAACATCGGGGCTGGAACAAAACTGGCGGCCCGTGCCGTCTCCGTGACAGACACGGCACCAGCGGGAATGACTTGCAACACCCTTCCGACCTGCACTCGCAGCGATGAACTGGTCGCGGGAGCAAGTTACCCGCAACTGGATGTTTTCGTTTCAATCGCGGCGAATGCCGGGTCGCCGCTCACCAACTCGGTCGCCGTGACGACCGCCCAGTTTGAGAGCAATTCCGGCAACAACGCCGCGACCGACCCGACAGTCATCGAACGCGTCTTCTTGAGGGATGGCTTCGAGTAGGTGCGCCGGCGCAAACCGGCAAAGCGTAAGGGGTGAGAGTCCCCGACAGGGAGAGGAGTAGCGATCCAATCTGTCCCCGAGTCATGCATGGCGCATCGCGAGATGCGTCGTGAAGCGTTGACAGGGGCGTCCATAGGCCAGCCATTGAGCCGCGAAAGAACCCTAATTCCGGGTGCCGACGCTTTCTATTCGGCGGAAGGCAGCACGCTGCGACGCGCTATTCGCGAGCGTCGTGGCGACCCGGCGAGGTCGCTAGACCCTGGCATGTGGATACGCGCTTTGTACGGGAGCCGGGAGGTCTCCGGTCCGACCGGTGGGCGGTGACGCCTGACGGCCCGTGTCGGGAAGGCGAGGAGCCGAAGCCGACAATGCACGGACCGGAGAAGTCAGACTGCTGCGTAGTAGCGATGAAGTGGGCGAACAAGAACGCGCGAGCGGAGGCGGAGTTCATGGAGCGAAGGCGGCAGGCCGAAGGGAACGCGGGACAGCCACGCACGCGCCGGACGCAGAGCCGGGAAAGCGTGTCACTGCAGCTGCACCGTGTACGCGAACGGGCGAAAGTCCGAGGGCAGGAGCGCTTCACGGCGCTGTTGCACCACCTCACGCCATCGCTGTTGGCGGCCGCTTTTTCCTGGTTGAAGCGGGATGCGGCCGTCGGTGTGGATGGCGTCACGTGGCACGACTACGAGGTTGACCAGGAGCGCCGACTCGCGGATTTGCACGAGCGTGTTCACCGTGGCACCTACCGAGCACGACCTTCGCGCCGCCAGTACATCGAGAAGGCTGATGGACGGCAACGTCCCTTGGGCATCGCGGCACTGGAGGACAAGATCGTGCAGCGGGCGCTGGTGGAAGTGCTGAATGCGATTTACGAGCAGGATTTTCTGGGCTTCTCGTATGGCTTCCGACCAGGGCGTGGACAGCACGATGCGCTGGACGCTCTGGCGGTGGCGATTGGACAGGAAAAAGTAAATTGGATCGTGGACGCCGATTTGGCGAAGTTCTTCGACACCGTGAGTCATGAGTGGTTATTGCGGTTTCTGGAGCATCGTATCGGCGATGAGCGGGTGTTGCGGCTGATCAGGAAGTGGCTGAAAGCGGGAGTCATCGAGGACGGGGTGCACCTGGCCACCGAGGTGGGGACGCCGCAAGGCGCCGTGATCTCACCGCTGTTGGCGAATGTGTATCTGCACTACGTCTTTGACCTCTGGGCCCAGCAATGGCGAAAGCGCCATGCCCGGGGCTCGATGATCGTGGTGCGATATGCCGATGACATCGTGCTGGGATTCCAGCACCAGAGCGACGCTGAAGCATTCCTGGTTGCGATGCGCGCACGACTGGAGCGATTTGCACTGACCCTGCATCCGGAGAAGACCCGGCTGCTGATGTTCGGCCGCTACGCGCAAGTGCAGCGCGACCGGGAGGGACAGGGTAAGGCCGAGACGTTCGACTTCTTGGGGTTCACGCACATCTGCGGACGCGACCGGCGCGGCGAATTTCAACTTCGTCGCCATACTCGGCGTGACCGCATGCGTGCTGCCCTGGTGGCGATCAAGGACGGCCTGCGGAGTCGACTCCACCAACCGATCCCGGTTCAGGGGAAATGGCTGGGGCAGGTGGTTGGCGGTTACATGGCCTACCACGGCGTACCGACCAACTTTCATCGGCTGGACGCGTTCCGGCACTACGCGGTCGACCACTGGCGCAAGGCGCTCAAGCGTCGCAGCCAGCGGGGCTCCACCACGTGGGACCGAATGAGCCAGCTGGCGGAGGCTTACATTCCCCGACCGCGCATCACCCATCCCTGGCCCAGCGTGCGCTTTCGCGTCAAACACCCAAGGTGGGAGCCCGGTGCGTTAATTGCGCCCGCCGGGATCTGTGCGGGGGGTGCCCGGTGACGGGCATTCCTACCGCGATGAGCGCCGGCAAGACCGGCGGAGCGTAAGGGGTGAGAGTCCCCGACAACGACGGACTAGCGGTCAGCCACGACTGGCTGCTGCGCTTCGTAGAACTCCGCATCGGCGATCCGGTAAACGGTGCGCACGGTCACTCGAGTTCGGCAGCCAGCGCCACGGCGCTCATGCGCCCGCGTAACTGCAACAGCATCAGGATCGACAGCAATCGGCTGGCGCGCACGAAGGCATCCTTCCCGGACGATCCGGAATGACATCGGATATCTCGCTGGGAAATGCTGACACAGGATGTCAGGTCAAGGTCGGCAGCATGGTGTCCGCAAAGCGAGGACACGCGCACGCAAAGCGAGGACACGCGCAAAGCGAGGACACGCGCACGCAAAGCGAGGACACGCGCACACACGCAAAAAGCGAGGACACCCGTCGATTCCAGAGCCGACCAACGTAGATGAACGTGCGGGTCGCTGGTGAATCCTTCGTGGTTTCAACGGGTTGGGCTGACCAAAGCCAACGCCCCCAGGCGCCCGCGGCGCCAAGAAGGTTGGCCTGTCGCTCTCAGTTCGAGAGCGAACGAGCCACGCCCAGGCCGCGCAGCCAGCGCTGGCCGATCTCCGCTGCTTTGTGGAGGAGCGCGCTCTCGCTGCCGATCACGCGGCAGAACCCGTGCTCAGGCTTGACCGCGCAGACTCGGTCGATCCACAGACTGGCGTCCATGCCGAGGCGTCCAAAGACGGCCGGTGCCTTTCCCGTTATTCGGCCGCGCTTGTTCGGGTGCCATCGGCGACCGGTCGCGTCGACCAGTTCGATGTACTCGGCGGTCGAAAGCGCCGTCACCGACAGGCCGCGAATGCCGAGCACCGGCGCCAGCTCAGGTCTGTGCGCGAGTTTGCCCGGCGCTGGACCAGCGTCGCCAACTTTCGACGGTGTCTGCGCACGCGGTTCCGACTCGATGGCGCGGATGCGCTTGCAGATGCTGGTGTGGGCGGACCCCTCCAGTTGCGAGGTCATGCCGGCGCGGATGGGATTGAGGTCCACATAGGCCATCGCCGACAGAACGGCGGTCTCGTCGAGCAGCACCTGGGAACGAAAGCGCCCTTCCCAGAAGCGACCCTTGCAGTGGTCCTCGACGTTTGCCCGCCGGGCGATGGGCTCGCTTAGCGACTTCATGAACCACGAGAGGCTGCAGAGGCGCGCGCGCAGCACAGCCAGTCGCGCATCGTTCGCGACGATCTGCGCCTTCGCTGCTTCGTACTGGCCATCCTCCGGCGGATACAGCCCCAGCCAGCGGGCGGCGACGTCGTCCGGGCTCCAGTCCCGCGCGACGTCGGCATGCATCTCGATCACCACATGCAGGTGATTGCTCATCACCGCGTAGGCCCAGATCGAGACGGCATACAGCTCCGCAAGCTGCGCCAGGCGGTCTTCGATCCACTGCCGGCGATGCTCGTGATCGGCGCCGGTCAATGGATCCTGCCCGCAGAGCCAGGCGCGGCGAACGCAGCGCGACACGCAGTGATAGACGCCGTGGGCGTTGGCGGGGACCAGCAGGGTGCGGGCTTGCGTCATGGGGAGTAGCATTGCCCGGACGGCGGGCGCGCGCTGTCGGAAAATTCTGATGAGCGCGTCCGTAATCTGCGGATTTGCGCGTGTCCTCGCTTCCTTCCTCGCTTCCTGTCCTTGCGGATTTGCGCGTGTCCTCGCTTCCGGCGCGCTCGCTTCCGCCCTCGCTTCCCCGGCGCGTGTCCTCGCTTCCCCGGCGTCCTCGCTTCCGGCTTCCGAGCTTCCGTGTGCCGCAACGGCGTATTTTGGCGTCAGGCGTCCTTTGGAGAAATGATGGTGGCTGATAATTTTTCCCGAAAGCAGTATGTGTTGGAGCTTCTGAGCGAGGTTTGGAGCCAGGGCAACTTGGACCGAATTGAGTTCCTGATCGCATCGGAGTACACGATTTTCCATGATCCGGGCGACCCCTGGAATGGAAGGGTGCTCACAGTTCAACAATATGTCGATAGAGTCGCAAAATCCCGTGCGCCTTTCCCAGATCAGAGGTTCACTGTTGTGGACCTGTTGGAGGATGGGGAGAAGGTGGCTGTTACCTGGCACTGGGTTGGTACGCACTTGGCTGAAATTGCCGGATTTGCGCCTTCCGGGAGGAAACTGGCCATGTCGGGTGCCACGGTCTACTCGTTCAACGGTGAACGTATCTGCGGGCATTGGCAGATTTCGGATCGTTTGAGCATATTTCAACAGCTTCATGGCGGGTCCGCGTGACGATGCAGTCCGATCGTCCTCGCGCACTGGTGGTTCTGTTGAGAACGGCTCTTGCCTTTTTGGGCGCGGTCGTTGTCTGGTTCTTGCTGGTTGCCAGTTTCGGCGCTGGTCCAGTTGGTGCGGCACTTGTGGCGCTGGCGGCCTTCGTTGCGTTTACTTTGGCTATCGCGCCGGCCGTTGGTTGTGTCGTGCTCTCTCACTCACATCAGGACGTGGTGTGGTTAACCCCCATCGCCGGGTTCCTGGGTGCATTAGGCGGGGTCGTCGGCTTCCACTATTTGCTCCAGCTTCTCGTAATGGAAGTCCCGTCGGCCGTTCCTGATGTGACCTCGCGAGCACAGGCAGCTGGTTCTGTGGTCGTTTGGTCTGTTCTGTCGGTCTCAATGGTGCTGGTATCGGTTGCATCGCAGGCATCAAAGCGTCTGCGCATTGTCGCAGCGTTCGTTGGCGCAGGCTTGGCGGGTGGGGCGGGAATGTGGGTCCGAGCGCTGGGCGTATGAAAGGCAAAGGACTGACAGTAAAAGGACGGGGGCCACCCGCAGAATTTGTCCCTTGACAGGCATGCGGCCTTGCCATCTCAATGCGACTTGTTCTCGTGGGTCGGGACGGGTGTGGGCGCTCCTGATTGCGTATTGGCCATCGCGGTCTCGATCAGTTGGCGCAGTTCGGCCAACTCGGCGCGCAGTTCGGCGTTCTCGGCTTCGATCTTCGCGTTGAGGCCCTGGATTGCAGCGAGGGCGACGCCGTCTCCGTCTACCGAGTTGATCGAGCGGGTGTCGGGCCCCAGGCCGAACGCGGCTGAGAAATCCTCCGCCATGGCGCCCATGTGGCGGATGCCGTCGGGCTCGCTCTTGTAGCGCCAGGTGGTGATCGGCAGCGCGACCACGCGCGCGAGAATCGCCCCGGGGTCGATGGGTCGGAACTCCGACTTCAGCGTCCGCGAACTGCCGATCGACCAAGCGTTGGCGCCGGCGGTGAGATAGGGGCCGGTGGCGTCGTTGCTGCCGGTGAACCCGGTGACGAACCAGACGCCCCCGGGCGCATAGACGTTGAAGGTATCCCTGCCGTCGGTCCAGCCATTGGCGACGCCGCCTGCCTGCACCGAATCGTCCATCGGATCGAAAGGTGCGGGGCCGGGTCGCTGCGCGCTGGCCCAGGTGAACATGCCCCCGCGCGTGGCGCGTGCAGACACACCTGCCGCGAAGGTGTTCGGGGCACTGGCGAGATTGTCGACACCCCGGGGATGGTGGCGTTGCCTGCGGAAGCCACATTGCCGCGACCGCCGCCCACTGTAGCTGCGTTGGCCTCCGATCGGTTCAGCTCGCCGCCGGCAACGGTGGTCGCTGGCGTGCTCGCGAGGTTGGAGTGTCCGCCACCGATGGTGCTCCCTGAGCCGCTTGCAACATTGGTGTCACCGCCGGCTATCGTACTCGGATACCAGTCGCGGCATTGTTGAGGGCCCCGGCGATCGTACTCGAGGAGCCCTCTGACACGTTGGCGATGCCACCGCCGACGGTCGCGTAGCCTGCAAGGGCCTGATTCTGTTTGCCACCGCCTACCGTGCTCCCGGGCTGCGCGGTGGCGTTGTCCTGGCCGCCGGCGATGGTACTGAATGTGCCAGTCGCATGGTTGTCACGGCCTCCGCCAATGGTGGCGTAGTCCGGCTGCTCTGAAACGGACTCCACGCGGTTGTTCAGACCGCCGCCGACGGTGGCATGGGAGAAGCCGGCCATATTGCCGGCGCCGCCTCCCACCACCGCGTGGGATCCAGAAGCCTGGTTGTCCTGTCCGCCACCAACCACTGCTGCCATCGCGGTTGCGCTGTTGGATGCACCGCCGCTCACGCTGCTGTCAGCGGCGCTCGTTATGTTGTTCCTGCCACCTGCGATGGCGCTCGAGTCGCCGCCGGCATTGTTGAACTGGCCACCGCCGACGCTGCTCGATCCTGCGCTCGCGTTGTTGAAAAAGCCCCCGGCGACGGTGCTCAACGAGTCGCCCGCGGTATTGCTCCAGCCGCCGCCGACGGTGCTCGCATTACCGCTGGAGCTATTCCCGCGGCCACCGCCGACGGTCGCGAACGGCGCCCCGAACAGCGGCTCGGCGTCGTCGCCGGCGCGATTGCCGAAGCCGCCGCCGACCACGCCGTAGTGATCGGTGATCCGGTTCGGGCTGCCGGAACCAAGGTCCGGGTCGCTGTCGGCGAGTACGCCGCCGCCGCCGATGCTGGCGCCGCGTACGCCCGGTGTCAGGCTGTTCGCGCTCGATCCGCCCAGGGTGTTGGAGGTGATCACGACGCCACCATTACCGACATTGGGCTCGATGCGCAGGCTGGGTGTGTTCTGGGTGCGGACGACGAAGGGTTGGGCGTCGGTGGTGCCGATGAAGTTCGTGGCGGGATTGGTACCGGCATTGCCGCTCAGCGCCCAGCCGCTGGCGCCGCCCGCGGGTGCGCAGGCGACGCTGCCGTCCTCGCCGATCTGCTGCACGAAGTTGGCGCCGGCGCAGCTGCCGGTCACGCGCCGCTGCACCTGCGCGCCGTCGATCTCGGCCGCGCCAATCCCGCCCGGCGCAACGCTGAGGTGCCGCTGCTGGTGATCGGGCCGCCGGTCAGGCGGCGCCGGTGGCCACGCTGGTCACCGTGCCGCTCCCGGCGAAATCGCCGCAGCTCACGCTGCCGTCGGCGGCCACCGACTGCACGCCCTGCGATCCGCTGCTACTGCCGTTCACCCGCCGCTGCACCTGGGTGCTGTTGACCTGCGTGGTGCCGACCGCGCCGGGTGCGATGTCCACGCCCTGCACGGTGGCGTCAACCAGGCTGGTGGTGGTGACCGAGTTCGGCAACGCGGCGACCGCGCCGAGTGCATACGGCGTGGCGGTCATTTCCGTGCGCGGCGACAGCGTTTCGTAGCTGCCGGAACCGGCCGGCTTGATGCGCACTTCCAGCCACTGGCGGTCGCCGGCGAACTGTGCCGGCCCGAAGTCGAGCTGGACATTGAACAACCCGTTGACCGCCGCCACGCCCGCACGCGTAACCAGCGGCCCGATCTGGCTGCCGCCGGAGGCGGCGTTGAACAGCCGGAACTCCATGTCGAAGCTGGCGTTGGCGGGATTGCCGCCGGTGCGCAGTTCACCCTGGTAGGTGAATGCCGGCGTGACTTGCGCGGTGAGCGGCAGCGCGGCGGTGAGCGCCAGTCCGAGTACGAGCGCCACCGCAGCGCGGCGGAGCAGGGTGGACGACGATTGCGGGTGCAGGGTCATGGCGAATCCTTCAAGGCTCGTCGGATGGCGTCAGGGGACAGGGCAGGGCGATCCGGGCTACCCATCGGCTACTCGAATCCGTTCGCGAACAGGGGATCTGGCAGGGCGCCCGCGGCCGCGCGATGGAATCCTCCGCGCAGCTCGTAGCTCGCGCTGGCCGCCGGCGGCGCGGCGTCCGGCTGGCCGATGGTTCCCTCGATTGTGTAGCCGGCGCTGCGCGCACGGGCTGCGCCGCCGTCGATGGACTGCCGCGGTATCTGGTAGCTGGCGCTGGAGGACTGGGCAATCGCCTGCGCCTGGCCAAGCATCGCTGTCAGGGCGATCGATGCCGCGACCATCGCCAACGCCATACCGGCGCGGAACAGACTGGCAAGGGTCATGGCAGGGTCCGTGTGTGGTTGACTCCTGCGATCCCTACCGGGCGCGGCGACCTCGATTACAGGCGCTTCGGGAGACCGCACTGGAGCGCGTCGCGTGGCGCCTGAGTCCGACAAGCCGCAGCGCCTCGGGAGTCCGCAGCGCCGAGAGGTCGGTCACGAGCAGTCCCTCCGGCCTTGCGACACCGAAGTCGACCTGACTGCTTACGGCTGGCCGGTAGCGTGACGCCGGAATCGGGTCTCGCGACGCCGGAATCTGGTCTCGCGACAGCGAAATCTGGTCTCGCGACGCCGGAGTTTGGTTTCGCGACGCCGCGTCGGTCGTCTCGCGAACCGACTTGCGAGTCTCGTGAGACCTTGTCGGCGGTCTCGCGAAACCGGATTCGACTTTCAGCAGTGGCGTCGCGATGTGTCGCGAAAGCGGTTTTCCGGGTCGCGAGAACCGGTCGAAGGTCTCGCGAAACTCGAATCCGCTGTCCGCAATCGCACCCGCGCATCTTGCGAAGGTGCCAACAGGCATCGCGAAACTCCGCGCAAACATGGCGCGCAGCGATGGCCGCCAGGTTTGACGAGGAATCGATGATGACTCCCACCGAGCGTGTCTACCTCCTGCTCGGACCGCTGAGCAGCCACCCGTGCAGCCGCAACCGGCAGGCTGTTCGCGCGCGTCGTAAACGCGCAGCCGATCCTGCGCCTGCATGCGCCGGCTCCTAAACTCTGATGAGCGCGTCCAAAATCTGCAGATTTGCGCGTGTCCTCGGATCCCCGCGCTTCGCCGCGTGTCCTCGCTTCCCCGTGTCCTCGCTTCCCCCTACACCTCGACGCGATAGCTCAGCTTGATGAGGAACTGCTGGTCGTCGTCGATGCCGAGCGCATCGTTGAACAGCGTGCCCACGCTGTCGAGGCGCTGGTCGAAATTCAGGCCGCCGCGGCTGTAGACCAGGTAGAGGTCGGACAGTGGCGCCAGCCCGTAGCGGTAGCGGATCTGGAAACCGAGATTGCTCAGGGAAAAATCGCGGTCGAGAGTGTCTGCCGGGCGCGCCACGCGATCGGCGCCGACCAGATAGCTCTCACGCGCGCGGGCACGAAGCGCAATGGTTTCGAGCTTGATCCGCAGTTCGCTGCGCTCGGAAATGATCCAGTTGAGATCGGCATTGAAACTGAGCTGGCGTGCCTCGAAGCTGGCGACACGCTGGCCCCCGCGCCAGAGCAGCCAGTCTGGTGAATGCCGCCATTGCACGAATGGCGACAGCGACAGCGTGTCGCTGAAGAAATAGGTCGGGAAAAAACTCAATGCAACGGCGCTGTGCTGCATGCCGTCGAGCCCTTCGTTCTGGGCGCTCGCGCTGTAGCCGACAGCCCAGTTGCCTTTGCGCGGTCGATAGCGCTCGGCGTAGGCGATGTAGCGCTGTGGCAGGCGCACCACGCCGTTGCCACGCAGGATCAAGTCCTCGTTGGTCGGGCTGAGCCAGGTCACCTCGTGGTAGAAGCTGCTGCCATCGTTGAAGGTCTGGTAGCGGTACCACGCTGCCGCGTCGAACAGTTTCATGCCATCGGTGTTGCGGCGCGTGCTGGTCGCGAAGCGGTTGTCGACCGAGGTGGTACTCGAACCTTCCGCGAACTCGGTGGTACGCACGCCGAACTCGTAGCGCAGGTAGTCAAGATCGTCGCGGTCGAGGTAGCCGAAGTCGTTGAGGTCCAGACCGTCGTCCATGTGCAGGACATAGATCTGCTGGCGATAGCGGTCGGAGAATCGCTGGTCGAAACGCGACTGCGCGCCAAACGCGCTATCGCGCAGACCATCCTGATCGATGTCCGAGCCGACGACCGTGGTCGCCAGCGACAGCGACTCGCCGCGGGTCCAGCGATGATCGATGGCACCGGTGCGCGCGCGGCGATCGAACAACGGTCGGTCCACGTCGGTGAGCATGAAACCGAGATCATGTGCGCCAAGGTCTGCGACCGTGCGCGCGGCCAGAAAGCTGCGGCCGGCTTCATCGGTTTCGTCAGCGGCAAACACGCCGTACTGCCAGCGGTCGACGCTGCCATTCAACTTGACCGCCGCGCCGACATCCCCGGCGCCGCTGCCATCGTCAGCCGGTCCGCCGACGCGCCGCGTATACAGCAGCCGCGAGTTGGAGATGCCGAAGGGCAGATCGAACAGACTCTGGTTTTCGGTGAAGAATGGTCGTCGATCGCTGAAGAAGGTCTCCACTGCGCCGAAATTCACCACCAGCTGATCGCTTTCGACCTGGCCGAAGTCCGGGTTGATCGTTGCCGAGAGCTGCAACGCGTTGTTCGGTTTCCAGAACACATCCAGGCCGGCATCGCTGTCGCTGTGGCCCTGGGCGATATCGCGCAGGCCCACCAGATAAGGCGTGAATGCCAACAGTTTCTGGCTGAAGGCGGCCACTTCGAGCGGGGCGAGCGCCGAGAGAAAGCGCGGCTCGCTCAGGTGCACCGGCGGCCAGGCGACGCGCTCGCCGGTGCTGCCGACCACGCGCGAAATGGCGATGCCGAGTTGACGCTTGCCATCGACCGGCGGTGGCATCGGCGCCAGATGCCACGGCAGCAGGAATTCGGCCGACCAGCCGTCGGCGCGCTCGCTGACCGCGTGCCGCCAGTTGCCGTTCCAGTCGGTCGAATACTGGTTCTCGTTGACCACCGTGCCATCGAGCACGCTGCCGCCCAGTGTCACGGTGAACGCCAGCGCGCTGCGGCCGGCGCCCTCGTAGTCGACACTCACCGAGACCCGGTCAACCGGGCCCGACTGATCACGCGCGCTCTGGTCGCGGGTGCGTGCGATCTCCGGCGGCTGCAGGCAATCGACGGCCACCGCAAGGCCGTGCTCGGTCGCCTTGATCCACGCGCGCGTGGCGTACGGCAGCGGCTGCCGCGTGCGCGGCTCGATCAACAGAAATTCGCTGACTTCGCGCGCATCGGCCCACTCGCCCGAGGCGATCTGACCATCGATGACGGGGACGCTCTGCGCGTTGGCGGTCAGCGCCGTCAGCGACAGATTGAGACCAAGAATCAGGGCAGCGCGCATGGGATCGAATGGCCAGGGACGACCCGTGCAATGCTGGCGTGCTCGTGCGTCAACGCCTGGAACTTGCGGTCGTCGATTGGAACGGTTCGGCATCGGTCACAGGTCATGAGCTTGCAGCCATGGCCGGGGACTTGTGCATCCCGTCCGCGCCGACGGGCGACCCGATGTGCGCCGCGACGTGGCTCCCGGAAGGCGCCGCGCCCTGCCGAAGCCAATGCGGCCATGGCCGACCAACCGGCTAAAGCGTCGCTCCTTTGCGGCGCTGGCGATAGTGACCGGGTGTCTCGCCCATATGGCGTTTGAACATCCGCGAGAAATGGCTGTGGTCGGCGAAACCGAGCTCGTCGGCGATCAGGCCGAGTGGCCGGTCGCTGTCGATCAGCGCGCTGCACGCGGCGCGCATGCGCAGCCCGATGAGGTGATCGGCCAGGGTTTGCCCGTAATGCCGGCGAAACAACTGAGAGAGCGCACGTGTCGAGACGCCGATCGTTTGCGCGAGTGCGCCGATCTGGGAGGGTTGCGTCGGGTTCGCCGCAAGGTGCTCCTGCAGCTTGCGCAGCCTTTCCGGGATCTGCACGGGCGCCTGCTCGCCAGCCCGCAGCAGTTGCACCAGCGCTTCGCTGGCGAGCACTTCGAATGCCAGTGGCGACAGACTGTCGGCTTGCCGCAACTCGGCGCGGAAACGCTCGCTGAGCACGCGCGTGGCGTCGTCGAGCAACGGTGGTACATCGCGTATGACCTGCCAGCGCTGCGGCAACCGCATCAGGAACTCGGCACCGAATTCGAGGTGCACCACGCGTGCACAGCGACCGCGAATGCCGATCGCATGGGGCATCTCGGCGGGTAACAGGCTGATGCTGCCCGTGCGCAGCTCGAAAGTAGCCTCCGCGCGCGTCTCCAGCAACGTTCCATCGAGGACGATGTTGATGCAATGCCCCGGGTGGGTGTGGGCGTGCAGTCGGTCTGCGCCATCAGGCTGATACACCTCCAGCGTCAAGCCGCCTGGGAGGCGCCAGGATTGCTGGGGAATCGCGAAGCGACGCGGGACACGCGGTGTTGGCATGGTCTTGCGAGGGCGGTCGGGGACCGCGGTGCTTTCAAGGATGACAACATGAGCCTGCATTGCAGGGCAGTCGAGTGGCAGAAGCCATGGCTCGGCCGGTGGCGCTCTTGGCGGGCGGCCGTCGCGGCCGCCGCTTCTGCATCGTGCCTGCCACAGCCAGGGCGGCCGCCGGGGACGGCGGCCCTCCAAGAGCCTGATGCGACGCTCCTGGAGGCAAAAGCGAGGACAAGCATCGACCTGAATCGTACCAATCCTCATCGCGGGAGCGCACCAAGAGCAACAGCGTTTGGACAAGGTCCAAACCCACGCACTGCAAGCTCGCGGCATCTGTGGGTTCGGACCTTGTCCGAACGCTTTTCGCATCGCCGGTCCATCGGCGATGAGGATTGGTACGAATCGGGAGCATCGATGTTACAGCCAACGCGCGCCGCGGGAGGTACTCAAGGCAAGGGCAGTCGGGACTGAGACTCGAAGCCGTCCGCGAGCAAGGCGTCTGAGGGCGACACCTCAAGGCGCACCTGGCTCGCGCCGGTATCGATGACGACCTGGTAGTCGAAGCCGGCTGGCGCAGCTGCCAGCGCGAGCCCTGCATCCACCAAGGTGCCATCGTAGTCGACCAGGAGGTAGCTGCCGGCATCGAATCCGCCGGCCGATTCGACGACAAGTTCGCCGTCCAGGCGCAGGTCGCCGGCAACGTCGATGCGGTCGCTGCTACTGCCCAGGTGCAACAGCAACTGGCTGCTGCTTGCCAGTTCCAGGCCCGAGTCGACCTGCAGCGCGGCCGTGCCACCGGCGTCGCCGCGCGGGTCGATCGCGCCGGGCCAGATCAGCGGGGCGCCCGACGCATGCTGGCGGACGACGCCGTCGCCGGACAACTGCGAAGACGCCGACACAGCGGTTGTGATGCCCAGCCGCAGGGTACTGGCGGAATCGATCTCGAAGGCGAACGGCCCGCCGATGATCTCGGCGAAACGGACCTGGCTCGATGTCAGCACGATGCGCGCCCGCGCCGTCGGGCCCGCGCTTCGCCGCGGCCCCGCGAAGGCCGTGGCCTTGACCAGAACGGCGACGTCGGAGAAGTTGTTGAACATGATCGAGTCCTGCTCGATCGCTTCGAAGGTCCACGGCGGCTCGGGAGGCAGGGGGCCGGTCGAATCGACCACAACCTGCCCGTTGAGTTCGAGCGATGCGCCTGACTGCAGGTTGATCGCTCCGTTGGTTCCCATGAAGATCGAACTGCCGTTGGCCACCGTGGCCGCGCCGGCGATGTCGATCGTTGCGTTCACGATGTTGCTGCCGGAAACGTCGAGCATGCTGCTGGTCGGAAAGAAGAAGCGGCCGTTGCCCTCCAGTTGCGTGTTGACCATCGCCAGTTCGAGCGATTCGAACTCTGCCTGGGCCTGTGCATCGACCCGGCTGTTGCTGATCTCGCCGCTGGTGATGACCACGTCCCGATCGAAGCGCAGGTTGCCGCCGGTCACTTCGAGGACGCCGATCTGCTGCAGCGCCGAGGTCGCTGGCACGTTCAGTGTGCCCGACCCGGCCTTGCGCAGGTGCAAGACCGGAGCAAGCAGCGATTCCGGCCTGAATACGTGGGTTTCGGTGCCGCCGAACTCGAGCATCGTGTCGGCGGCAACGGTCCAGTCTCCGGAATGGACGCCGCCACCATTGAAACGGGTCGGATGGTCGATTCGAACCATCGAGCCGGCTTCGCTGTCGAACATCCAGGCGATGTCATTCGCTGCGGCCATGGCGCCAGGAAGCGCATGGAACTGGCTGCCCGCTTCGTTGCGCACCAGCCCTGTCAGCGTCATCGAGAACCCTGGCGCGTATTCGATTTCGCCCCCCGCGAGATTGAGTATCCGGCCAGCGCTGGTGCCGGCCAGTGCGCCCTCGTCGAGTTGCAGCATGCCTTCGACTGCGAGGTCCTGGCGCAGGATCTTGGTGCTGCTGGTGGCGAGCATTCCGGTAGCGCCGTCGAGGATGCGCAGGCGACCAAACCCAGCCGGGCCGACCGCGCCTCGCTGCCAGAGGAACTGGTCGGCGATGCCGATGTCGCGCGTTGCGTTGCCAAGGATCGGCGTGCCGCCGCCGTCGCCGCGCAGGGTCAGGCGATCGATCGTCGTGGTCAGGTCGTTGGCGACACTGATGTTCTCTTCGATCAGGACGTGCCAGACATTGCCGGCACCGGGCATGCCGTTGACGGGCACCTGCGCGCCCGACCAGGTGGCTGGGTTCGACCAGCTCCCGGACTGGACCGCGCTGGCCGAGAGGGTTCCGGCCGGGGTTTCCGCCGCTGCAATCGCGGTGACGAACAATGCACCAAGTCGAGACAGCAAATTCGGCATTGCTACCTCCAGCTGCCAAATCGGGATTGGGCCGGCCGTTGCAGAGAATACGCCGTGCAGGCTGCAGGCGTGAATCTGGAGCGGGCTTCGATGGCGTTGCGACCATGGACGGCGCGCCATTGGGCACGGCGTCGACCTGACTCGACATCGGCGACCGGTCTCGCAAGGCCGGAATCGGGATTCGCGAGGCCGCGTCCATCGTCCAGGCAACCGACTTTCGAATCGCGAGAGACCTGGTGAGAGTTCCGGTTGCCCCTGCCGGCGTGCTTATTCGCGCGTCGAACTGTTGCGGACCGGTGCCTCTTTTTGTCCGCAAAGGACGCAAAGGACGCCAAGAAGGCAAGAGCGTCTTGGGTTGCGCAGAGTCGCCATGCACCCGCATCCGCCTATGGATTTGGCTCTACTTTGCGTCCTTTGCGTCCTTTGCGTCCTTTGCGTCCTTTGCGTCCTTTGCGGAAAATGTCTCGTATTTCAGAACTTTAAATCATGTTCGGTGAGAGTCCCGGTCGCCCCTGGCCGGTGCGCTTGTTCGCGCATCGAACCGTGACTCTCGCAAGCTCGCGGACTGTGTTTTGGGGGGAGGGGGGGGGGGGGGGGGAGAGAAAAAAAAAAGAAGATACAGCGCTGGGGTATCCCGGCGCGTCTTTGCGTCCCTTGTCCTTTGCTTACTCAACCAGGGGTCGTTTCGCACGGCTGAAAATGTTTGAAATTCAACACCTTGGCGCATGTTCGGTGAGAGTTCCGGTTGCCCCTGCCGGCGTGCTTGTCTCTTGCGAGTACAACTTGCGCGTGCTCCTGCCGAAATCGCCGACGACATTCGCCATCGGCGACGCTCTCTGGCATGCGCTGACCCATCCCGTTCGCGATACAGCTGGTCCCGCCTTCGCGTCGACCCGTCACTTTTCCCTCGCAGCGCCAGCGCACGATGCCTACGGTGCCTGCCGCGGGCAATCCGCCCGCGCAAGGAGCATCTGACATGCAGTTTCGAATTGCGGCATTCGCCTTGGGCGTCGCCTTGACGTCGCTGTACGACTGTCCTGTTGCACGGGCGCACGCGGGATCCCGGGAGGCGCGCGCCGGATTTGCCGAACTCGAGCGCAACAAGGCGGTGGCGCGGCGCGTGTATGAGGAAGGACTGAGCCGGGGAGTGTTCGAGGTGCCGTACACGCAGGACTTCGTCGGCCACGGTGGCGACACGACCTTCCGCCATGCCGACGGCATCGCGGAGGCGAAGGGCTGGCGCCTTGCGTTTCCGGACCTTAACGTCAAGGTCGACCTGATCCTGGCGGAAGGGGACCTCGTCTCGGTGCGCTGGACTGCCCGCGGGACCAACACCGGGGCAGGCAACGGCATTCCGGCGACCGGCAAGCCGGTGAAGATCAGTGGCACCACCGTGTTCCGCATGGCGGACGGCGCCATCGCCGAGGAGTGGACGTCGGGGGACTCGCTGGGTCTGCTGAAGCAACTGGGGCTGTTCCCCGCACCGGTGGCCGCGACCGGCGCTGCGCCAGCGCAGTAGCATCCCGGCATGCGCATACCCGGAATCCCCCAGGGCCGATTGGCCGGCTTCGCAGCGGTGATCGGCGCCTGGTCGTTGGCGGGCTTGCTGCTCGCCACCCAGGCATGGTTCGCCGGCGCCGTCCGCGGCGAACCGATCGCGTGGGGCCGCACGCTCGCGATCTGGCTTGCATGGGCCTACGCATGGGCGCTGTTGACGCCGCTGGCACTGGCACTGGCGACGCGCTTTCCGATCGTGCTTCCGCGCCGCTGGCAGGCCGCAGCGGTGCATGCGGTTTCCGGGGGCGCGCTCGCCGCGCTCAACCTGGCGCTGTTCGCAGCCGTCGCGCCGTTGGTGGGCGCGATCAGCGCCGGCCCGACATGGGCGGCGACCTTCTCGCGCCTGCTGGCGACGACCTTCCTGCTGAACCTGCCCGTGTACTGGTTGCTGGTGGGCGCTGCGCACGCGCTGCGCGCGGCGCGCCGGGCCGCGGAACACCAGGTGCGCCAGGCCCGCCTGGAATCGCAGCTTGCGGACGCCCGGCTGGTCGCGTTGCGCGCGCAGCTCGAGCCGCATTTCCTGTTCAACGCGCTGAACACCGTCGCCGTGCTGATGCGCGAGGACGTCGAGGCGGCCGACCGCGTGCTGGTGCAACTGAGCGTCCTGCTGCGGCGCGCGCTGCAGGTCGGGGAGGCGATCGAGATCCCTCTGCGCGAGGAACTGGCGCTCGCCGAGGCCTACCTCGCGGTCGAGCAGGCCCGCTTCGCCGACCGCATGGCTTACCGGGTCGAAGTGGATGGTGCGCTGCTCGATGCGCGCGTGCCCAGCCTGATCCTGCAGCCGCTGGTCGAGAACGCGATCCGTCATGGCCTCGGCGCCCGCGCCGAATCGGGTCGGGTCGAGATCACGGGCGCCGCGCACGACGGAGCCTTGCGCCTTTCGGTGTACGACGACGGGCCGGGCATCACGCCCGCGGCCGTCGATGGCGTCGGCCTGTCCAACACCCGTGCCCGCCTGGATCTGCTCTACGGCGACCGCTGCGTGTTCCGCATCGGCCCCGCGCCCGGCGGAGGTACGCTGGCCGAGATGTCCATTCCGCTGCGCACGGGGACACCTTCATGACCATGCGGGTGCTGATCGTTGACGATGAGCCCGCGGCCAGGCGCGGCATCCGGCAGCGACTTGCCACTGAGAGCGATATCGAGATCGTGGGCGAGTGCAGCGGCGGCGGCGCTGCGATCGAGGCGATCCCGGAACTGCGGCCGGACCTGGTGTTCCTCGATATCCAGATGCCGGAATTGGGCGGCTTCGACGTGATCGAGGCTGTCGGGCTGGCGCGCATGCCGCGCGTGATCTTCGTGACTGCGTACGACGCCCATGCCGTCCGGGCCTTCGACGTCCAGGCGCTGGACTATGTGCTCAAGCCGATCGACGGCGTGCGATTCCGCGCCGCGCTCGAACGCGCGCGACGCGAGATCGGGCGCGGGGACGAGGCCCTTGCCGGACAGATCGCGGACGCGCTCGAAGCACTTGGCCGCGCGGGTCAGCGGCGCTGGGCCCGCCGCCTGGCCGTGCGCTCGCCCGGCCGCATCGTACTCATCGACGTCGACGACGTGGACCGCATCGAGGCCGCCGGCAACTACGCGGAAGTCCACGTGGGTGCGAAGGCCCACCTCCTGCGCGAGACCCTGACCAGTCTCGAGTCCCGCCTCGACCCTGAGCAGTTCACGCGCGTGTCGCGCTCGGCGATCGTGAACATCGGGCGCGTGCGCGAGCTGCAAGCGATGTTCAACGGCGACTTTGTCGTGATCCTGCGCGACGGGACCCAGGTTGGCGGCAGCCGTCGGCATCGCGCCACCCTGGACGCGCTCATCCGCTGATGTCGCTGTCAGATGGCGGCGAAACCGGGCGTGTCGGCGTGCCGGTCAGGATGGCCCGGCACTGCTCAGCCCGGCCGCATTCGCCCGCCTGGAGCAATCCGAATCCACGCCAGCCGGGGTGGCTGGACTCGCTCAGGCGTGCCAGACATTGCCGACACCGGGCATGCCGTTGACGGGCACCTGCGCGCCCGACCAGGTGGCTGGGTTCGACCAGCTCCCGGACTGGACCGCGCTGGCCGAGAGGGTTCCGGCCGGGGTTTCCGCCGCTGCAATCGCGGTGACGAACAGTGCACCAAGTCGAGACAGCAAATTCGGCATTGCTACCTCCAGCTGCCAAATCGGGATTGGGCCGGCCGGCGCAGAGAATACGGTGTGCAGGCTGCAGGCGTGCTGGAGCGGGCTCCGATGGCGTTGCGACGATGGACGGCGCCATTGGGCACGGCGTCGACCTGACTCGACATCGTCCGCTTCGTTCCGGTTCTGGCGCATAGAATCCTGTTTCCATTTGCGGCAGTGGGCCGCCAGGCACCCTGACTTGCTCGATCTCGCACGCCAACTCGATGAAGTGCTTGAGACGCTGGAGGCTGAGGCGGTGCCCGCGGCGCTGATTGGCGGTCTGGCGCTGGCTGCGCATGGCGTGGTGCGGGCGACTCTGGATGTGGATTTCCTGGTCGATGCGCAGGCCGCGTCCCGGCTGCACGATCGACTGCTCGCGCAAGGTCATGAATGCCTGTATCGCAGCGAGGACGCCGGCAACTATGTTCGCGGTCCGGAGCGACTGGACTTGCTGTACGCGCATCGGCCGATCGCTCGCGAGTCTCTGGCCAGAGCGGAAACGCGCAGGCTGCTGGGGCGCGAGGTCAAGGTGATCGGCGTCGAAGGCTTGATCGCCTTCAAGTTGCAGGCATTGTGCAATGATCCGCGGCGATCGCAGGATCTGGGAGACATCCGTGCGCTGCTGCGAGCGCATCGGACATCCGTGGACCCGGCCGTTCTGCGGCGACTCTTCCTGTTGTTCGAGCGGATGGACCTGCACGATGAATTGCTTCGGGAGTGACCCCGCGGATCGCGTGATCCTGGTCAAGGAAGCCGGCTGTCCGGCTCCGCCGCCAGTGTTGGAGGACCCGTTTTCGGCCCTGTTTGCCTTGGTGCGCGTGGTCGTCGAGTTATCGGGAGCGGACGCTCGTGGGCGCGCGCCGACGACCGGCCAGTTCAGGCTTTGAGGCATTCAGGGCGCGGGACTTCCCGGTTATCCGATCGGATGCCTGCGAGGCTGACGCCTGTTCGCCGTCGAGTGGGCCCGCGAAGCGGAGAAAGTCCTCCGGAGCGAGACCGGCGGCGACAACATGACGCGCGACCGATCCTCGATACGTTTCGACTCGTGCGAGTGCAACTTGCGCGGGCAGCCGTTGCCATCGCGCCACCCTGGACGCGCTCATCCGCTGATGTCGCTGTCACAAGGCGGCGAAACCGGGCGTGTCGGCGTTCGCTCCGCGCGCCGTGTGCCCCTCGGATCTGACTGGCGCTCAGGGCTGCACTGGCAGCGTCTCTGCAGACGAGTTGCGGGTGTTGACGGGTGCCGGGTCTCCCCGCCATAGCGTCCAGGCCAGCAATGAGAACCACAGGATCTGGCCCAGGCCGAACAACGCAGCCAGTTCCCGCAGCGGCGGCAGCAGGGTGAGGAGCCCGGCCAACCCGGTCGGCAGGCCGATGATCGCCAACCAGCGCTTGCGCTCCGCGATGAGAAAGGCATAGCTGAGCAGCAGGGTCCAGATGCCACCAACGACCTCAATGCTGCCCCCGAGGGCTTCCTGGACGATGCCGAGTGTGGCGGCCACCGGCAGGGCCAGTTCGGGCGCTCGCATTTGCAGTCGCGCAGTCGCCTCCAGACCAAAGCTGCCCAGCATGCCACTGGCGATCACCAAGCCCGACCAGATCAAGGCGAACGCCGTGGCAATCGCCAGCCAGCGTGGCGCGATGGCTTGCAGGCGTTGATGTGACGCCCAGGCGAGTGCCACGAGGGCGATACCACACAACTGGTAGGTGACAATGAACCAGGCTTGATACCAGCCCTGATGTTGCATCACGAAGGCCAGTTTGTCGGATGGACTCCAGGCGCTGGTATCACCGGGATTGAGCGCGCCGATGAGCACGGCGAATCCGAAGACATAGCAAGCCGCAGCCGTGGCTGCAGCCCATCCGCCAAGCTGTGAAATCGATGTCATTTCGCACTCCCACCCAGGGAGTGCCGATTCAGTCAGTCCGTGGCACGGCGCGGCGCGTGGCTAAAGTCATGCGGGCCCGGCCGCAGGCGGCGGGCTTGCGGCGCACCGCCGCCGCTCGTGAGCGATCTCATGAACCACGAGAAGCTGCAGAGTCGTGAACGCAGCACGGCCAGGCGAACCTCATTCACTGCGCGAGTCAAGGCACGGACAAAGCAGGGGACAGTCAAGTTGACCGAAGGCCCGAGCAACCGCCCGACTGGAACCCAGATCGTGTTGAGTTGCCCTGGGATCATGCTGCCTCCAACGCCCGCGCACGCTGCGTTCAGCCCGTTCGGCTGGTGCGGAATTTCACTCCCGAAGGCTTTCGCAGCTGCTGCCAACGGCTGCTTTGTTTCCTGTTTATTGGCTGCCATTTCAATGCCTTGGACCCGGTTCCCTGGGTCCCGATCAGAATTCGGCAAGCAGCTGATCAGGCAGGCAACCGACCCCGACCGCAATCTGGCGCCACGGCTGCCGGGGCGCTGCCGTTTCCGAAAGCGCCCTTCCCTGGCGAAGGGTCATTCATGTTCAAGAATCACTGGCTCGCAAGCGTCGCTTTGATTGTGACAGGGCTGTTGCATGCCTCGGCGGCGCGGGCCCATACCAACGATTTCGAAACCCTGCTCGGCGACATCGGCGCGAAACAGGCCGAGTCCGCCGCCACCGGTGTAGGACTGGCGCTGTGGAAGGACGGAAGGATCGTCCATGTGGGTGGCGTCGGCGCGCGCGATCGCAGCTTCAGCCATCCGGTGGACGCGGACACGCATTTTCGCATCGGCTCGATCAGCAAGATGTTGGTCGCCATTGCGGTCATGCAGCAGGTCGAGGCTGGCCGGTTGCGGCTGCAGCAACCGGTGTCCGAGTTGGCGCCGGAGTTGCCCATCGACAATCCCTGGGACGCCACCGATCCCGTGCGTCTGGTGCATCTGCTGGAACACAGCGCCGGATTCGACGACATGCACTTCAGCCACTTCCATGCCCGCCCCGAGGACCAGACTTTGAAGGACGTACTGCGCCGATTGCAGCCTGAGCTGCAGGTGCGTTGGCGTCCGGGCAGCCGCTTTGCCTACAACAATCCGGGCTACGGGGTCGCTGCCTATCTGGTGGAGAAATCCAGCGGAATGGACTACCGGGCCTATGTGACGGAGCGGATTCTCCAGCCATTGGGCATGCTGCAGACGGTCTGGCAAGCCGAGCAGGCCGCAGCCACGCTGGCCCAGGGCTACGCCGACGACCGATCGGCAGAGCCTTTCGAAGATCTGGCGATTTACCCGGCAGGAGGATTGATCTCGACACCCGCCGACATGGCGCGCCTGTTGCGCTGGTACGCCAGCGCCGGTCAGGATGGCCCGGCATTGCTCAGTACGGCCGCATTCGCCCGCCTGGAGCAATCCGAATCCACGCCAGCCGGGGTGGCGGGACTCGCTCAGGGCTACGGTTTGGGAAACACCGGACGTGAGCGCAAGGGCATCGCCCTCAACGGCCATGACGGCGGCATCGCCGGCTATCGATCCACACTCAGCTATTCGCGTGAGGATGGCCTGGGCTATGTGATCCTGACCAATGCCTTCGACGGCAGTCTGCTCGCGGAGATCGCGACCCTGCTGCTGGACCGACTTGGCCCGGGTGAAAGGCCAGTGCCGACGTACGCGCCTGCCGAGGCCGGGCTGGAATCACGATCTGGCTGGTACCAGCTGGCAGCCCCACGCAATCAGATTCTCGCGGGCGTGGAGCGATTGTTCAACGCAGCGGAGGTGCGTATCGACGGCGAGCAGATGCACTTCAAGCATCCACTGCTGCCGATCAGCTACGACTATCGCATCGTCAACGGACGCCAACTGCTGGTCGCCGGCACGCGTACTCCGATTGGCGTGTTGACGGACGAGGGCGAGACGCCGGTGATCGCCCATCGGTTGGGCTACTGGCAGAAAGGCAACTGGTTCAACGTGGCGCTTCCGGCATACGCCATTTTCGCCGCCTTCGTACTGCTGGCCAGCAGCCTGCTGTATGCCATCGTGTGGGTGCCGATCTGGCTGTGGCGACGCCGCGATCCTGCCCGCACCAAGCGCTTGCATCTGTGGCCGCTGATGGCCACCGGTGCGCTGCTGACCACCGGCCTGACCGTTGCCCGCATGCCGGCGTCGGCCGTCACTTCTGTCAATGTCCACACACTGGGCATCTGCGTGGGCACGATCGCATTTGCGCTGATCGCCTGCGCAGGGCTGGTCGCTTGCTGGCGTCAGCGGGGCCACCTGCGCGGTCGCTGGCAAGCGCTGGAATATGGCTACGCCGTGCTGCTGTGCCTGGCTGCGACCGGACTGAGTCTATGGCTGTGGCACACCGGCCTGCTTGGATTGCGCACCTGGGCCTGGTAAGGCGCGCAGGGCGAAATAGGCCGGCCAGCGAGCCAGGGGCAAGGGCGGATCGAGCAAGCGTTCGGGAACAGTGATCGGCCGCCCCAGATCGCGGGCCAGCAGCAGCGCTTCCCCGTACTGGGCGGTCGGTGGCAGATCCAGCGCCAGCGCCGCGTCCAGAGCGCGTTCGGCTCTGGGTTTGTCGCCTGCGATCCAGGCCAGGCGCGCTTCCAGCAGATGCGTCCCGCCGCGCTGGCTGCGCGACTTGGCCTCGATCGGCGCGCTGACCAGCGATTGCCCGGTGAGTCGCAGGCCGGTCAGTTCAATCGTCAGCAGCAGATCGGGTTCTTCGGTCTGCGAATCCTGTACGGCCTGCAGCAACTTGGCGCGGGCAGCATCGGCGTCGCCGGCCAACGCCAGCCATTGCGCCTGCATCAGCAGCACCTCACCCGGTATATGGACGTCGCCACCGCCGATGTCGTGATAAAGCGAGATCACGGTTTCCAGCATCCGCAGTGCGCCGTCGTAGTCACGCCGATCGCGGCCAACAGCGACAGCATGATCGAGTTCCATACCTGCAGATCGCGACGGCCTGCGGCCAGGGCGACTGCGTTCGACTCGGCAAAGCGCTGTTCGGCGAGGGTAAAATTGCCGGCGCTGTATGCCAGCCTGGCAGCCACCGACAGCGCACCGGGGTCGGAGCGGGAGATCGTCATGGCATCGAAGATCTTCTGTGCGGCATCCACATCGCCCAGGGATGCACGGTTGCCCAGCGCATCTTCCAGTCGCCGGGTTCCCAGCTGCCCATAATCCATGCGCCGGGCTTCCAGCAGGGCGGTTTCGAGTTCGCCGTCCACCAGCAGCTGCCGCACCAGAACCTGCCGCAACATCCAGCTGCGCGGTCGCAGATCCAGCAATGCGCGCAGCTGGCCGCGGTTGGCGGTCCGATCGTCCTCCACCGTGTTTCGAGCCAGGGCGAGATAGGCGGACAACAGGGCATCACTGATGCCCTTGGCACGCTCCTCGGCCAGACGTAGCCATTCCATCGCGGCAGGCGCCGCGCGCCCTCCGGTATTCAGCAGCGCCAACCAGATCGCCGGATATGGACTTTGCTCGTCGCCATCGTGCGCCGCACGCAGCAGGGCCAGCGCCCGGGAACGGTCGCCCAGCGCATCTGCCGCCAATGCCGAGCGCAAGATGGCAAAGGTCTGCTCGTGGCTGGCGTGCAGATCGGCAGGACGCAGATCAATACCGATGACCGGGTCGTCCAGCAGGCTCGGTGGGTCGGGCACCCTCGGCGCCGGCCACAGAGCGTAGGCGATGACGGTGAACAGGGCGATCGCCAGCAGCGTGGCCACGACCGACAAACGCCGACGAGCCGATGGCGCTGACACCGCCGGAGGTACTGGCGATGGTTCAGGCGCAGGCGCCATGGGTTCCGATGCCGCGAGCGGCTCGACTGCCAGGGGCTGGGGTGCCGCAACGACCTCAACGCGGATCACGCTCGCATCCAGTCGAACGCCTTGCCCGCGCACCGTGGCCACCGCATCGCCGCGCGGCCCGAGCAAGGCCCGCAGCTTGAACAGCACCTGGGTCAGTGACTCATCGGCCACCACCTGACCGCCGGGCCACAATTGCTCGATCAGCCAATCGCGCTTGAGCAGCTCGCCGGGATGCAGGCAGAGCAGATGCAGCAATTCGAACACCAGCCGCGGACAGCTCACCGGGCGGCCGTCGACCTCCAGCAGACGTGCCGACGGCTTCAACTCGACACCATCGAATCGAAAACAGTGTTCCGGCATTGCCGAGCATGCGTCCAGTTGCAGCCGAAGTGTTACTGGATAGGGGAATGCTCAGCCAATGTCACCCCCGGATAGCCGAGCCGTACTCGGTGGCTTTGGTTCCGGCAGCAGGGACAGCCCGAGCGCCGACGGCAGATCGGCAATCCAGGGACGCAGGTCGCGGCGCTCACCGACACGACGGAGGCAGTAGTCCGGATCGCTCCGAGGTTCTCACGGTGGCGCTGCCCGCCAGCGGAGCACCGCGCGGTGCCAGGCTGGGCAGGGCAGGGTGGGTCGGGCACGCGGGCCCTTGCCGAGCCGCACTCGCTTTGATATTTCCTTCACAAATGTCGATACTGCGTGCAGGTGACCATTCGGCCGCCGTTCATTTGCCCGGAGGAGAGATGGTCTTGCGACGCAACAGTCTTTGGTGGTCCATGGCGGGGGTCTTGTTGGCCGGCGGTGCGATGGCGGCCACTATCGGTGATGGCCCCGTAGTCGAGGAACACATGAGTGAGGCAGCGATCGAAGCAGGTCAGGTGCCTTTCGACCAGATCTTCGCCCACGGCCAGTTGTTGTTTTCGGCCAAGTTCAACATGTTCGACGGCCAGAGCCGGCCGGGCACGACCGGTGGTGGTGCTGCACGCGTGCCCGGCAGCGCTCCGCGCTTCGTTCGCACCTCGGCGCCGGATGCGAATTCCTGCGCCGGTTGCCACAACGATCCGGTCAGGGGCGGTGGCGGCGACATCGTCGCAAACGTCTTCGTGCTGGCGCAGACCCTGGACCCGATCACCGAGTCGGTCAGCGGGCAGTTCAGCAATGAGCGCAACACGCTGGGCATGCAGGGGTCGGGCGCCATCGAAATGCTGGCGCGCGAAATGACCGCCGACCTCCAGGCCATTCGTGACGAAGCCGTGACTATCGCCAACGAAACGGGGCGCTCCACGCGCCGTGCGCTGGATACCAAGGGCGTGAACTTCGGTTTCATCACTGCCCATGCTGGCAGCCAGCTCGACCTCAGTGAGGTCGAGGGAATCAACGCTGACCTCATCGTGCGCCCCTTCCACCAGAAGGGCGTGGTGGTCTCGCTGCGCGAGTTCACCAACAACGCGATGAACCACCACCACGGCATGCAGTCCGCCGAGCGCTTCGGCGCCGCGCGCACCGGCAGCGACGATTTCGACCAGGATGGAGTGAGCGACGAATTGAGTGTGGGCGACATCACGGCCACGACGATCTACCAGGCTGCGCTGAATGTGCCGGGCCAGGTGCTGCCGGACGATCCAGCCGCGCTGCGCGCAGTGATCCGGGGCGAGCGTCGTTTCGAGACCGTGGGCTGTGCCGACTGCCACACGCCGTCGCTGAAGCTGGCGTCGGCCGAGTTCTCCGAGCCCAACCCCTACAATCCGGCGGGCAACCTCGCGCCGGGCGCCGGCGTGATCCCTTATGTCTACGACATGACCGAATTCGGCCAGCTCCCGCGACATGAGAAAGCGCCGGACGGCGGCATTTTCGTCCGCGCCTACACTGACCTCAAACGCCACAACCTGTGCGACTCGCAGGTACGACATTTCTGCAACGAACAGGTGGTCCAGGGCGGCATTCCGACCGAAGACTTCCTGACCCGCAGACTGTGGGATGTCGGCAATTCAGCACCCTATGGCCATCGCGGAGACCTGACGACGATCACCGAGGCCATCATGGCGCATGGTGGTGAGGCTCGGGATTCGCGTCTCGCCTTCGAGGCGCTGAGCGCGAGTCAACAGGCCGAGATCATCGAGTTCCTCAAGTCCCTGCAGATCCTGCAGCCGGGCACGCCTTCTCTGGTGGTTGACAAGGCCGGCAGGCCGGTCGACAAGGCGGCAATCCTGGCCAAGATGGCCGTGACGAACCGCTGATCCATGCTCGTGACCGGCGGGCCATCCCGCCGGTCGAACTGTTGCGGGGGCTGTGGAGGCCGCTCCGAATTCGGTCTCCAAGGAGCAGAACGCGGACGCAGATCCGCGCGAGGAGGACGTTGGGCACGCTCGCCGGCGGTGCCCCGGCTGCTGAAATGCGTCCGTTCGCGAAAGCCCTTCGGAGGGTGTTCCGGCAGCGCTGGCCAGGGTGCCGACAACCATCCTTCGCGGGCTCATGGCAGGCACTCCGGCCCTTCGAAGCCGTTGGCGAAGCGTTGATCGGTTTGCCCGTCGATGATCTCGACATCGAGCTGGCCGAAGGGCAGCACGGCGGCGCCCATGACATTGCCGAGGTTCACGCGAAAGCGCTCGGTCGGCTCGGGCAGGCCGTCGCTGGCGATCGGCACGTCGATGATCTTTGCAGCGATGTCGCCGGGCGCCCACTGCAGCATTTGAGCCGCCGGCACCGTGTAGTCGTCCCCTGGCGTGGCCGTGCCCGGGGTGTGGGTGAAATCGACGCTGACATTGGCCACGCCGCCGCTGGGGCGCTCGATGCGGATTTGCGAGGTTTCGCCTTCGAGCGCGTTCTGGCGGCAGCGACTGAAGCTGATCTGCTCGGGACCCGCGACGGTGACTACATGCGGTTGGGTGATCACCACATCCTGGCCGGCGGCGCTGCCGAAGGCGCCTTGCAGCGTTCGATAGCTGATGGTCAGCGTGCGCGTGCCGGTCTGGGTGGGGACCAGCTGGCAGCTGCCGCTGCTGGTGTTGGCGATGGGCGTTGGCGCCAGGGTCAGGCTGCAGGTAACCGCCGGCGAGGTGTTGAGCGACACATCGACCACGCCGTTGGGCTTGAACGGCCCGCTGGTGGCCAGCGCGGTGACCTCCACGGTGAAGGGCAGCCCGGCAGGGTGCGGGTCGGGCAAGTCGGTGGCGCTGAGGCTGAGTGTGTCGAAGCTGAACTCGCTGCTGCGGCCATCGGCATCGGTAGCGATGGCGACGATCACATCATCGTTGGTCAGGCTCACGCCGGGCGGGATCATCAGCGTGACCGCCTTGTCCTGCTGCGCATTGGCGATGGCGTAAACGTCGCTGTCCAGCAGCACTTCGCCCTCGTCACCGAGCGCCTTGTAGAAGTCCACACGCAGCGGGTAGACGCTGTTGGCGGGATCGGAGTCGACCCGGTAAGTCAGCTCGAACTGACCGCCGTTGACGTTGAAGGTACTGATGTTGGTATGGTTTTGTTGCAGATTGGCGTTGGCATCCGGGTCCCCGGCGTCATTGGGTGTGCGCCCGATGGCCACGCCACCTCCCGCCGTTGCGGTGGGGAAATCCAGGCCAATGCCCTGGTTGCCAAGCATGCGGTTGCCGACGAACTCGACAAAGGTGGTGACATTGCCACTCGGCAGAATCACGGCCGAGCCTAGCGCGAGACCGCTGAAGGACTGGCGTCGGGCGCCGGCAAAGGTGTTGCCCTCACCGGGCCCCATCCCGCCAATCAACAATCTTGGCACCCGTGAGCTGTTGCCCAGGATGACGGCGATGTGGTCCTTTTCGACACCGACCTCCGAACCATCCACAGCCAGGCCAAACACATTGCCCTGTATCAACGCGACCTCATTCATCGTGCGGCTGACCGAGATCTCCAGGGCTCCGCCGAAGCCGCCGCTGAAGTTGCCGGCCGCGCGCGCGAAGCGGTTGTCCAGAATGCGGGCGTCCGGCGTGTCGAAGCCGTCGTCGCCAGGATTGACGCTGAAGGGGTCGCGCATCGGCAACGCGGTGATGCCATCAGGTGCCAGGCCGATCAGATTGCCCTGCAGCAGGATCAAGCCGCGCTCGCCGATGATGCTGTTGACGCGCAGACGATTGGTTCCGCCGCCTGGTTGCCCGCTCAGGTCGCGACCACCGCCGGCGATGACGTTACGGTCGGCCGGGTCCGGTCCGCCGACGCGGATGGTCCGGTTGAAGCCGGTCAGGGCGAAGGCATTGCAGGGCAGATTGAACTCCGGAGACTGGCCGAGCGCATCGACGCAGAACCAGTTGCCGCGGTGATCGTGGCGCAGGCCGCCGGTGACGATGGCCGAGGTCGGCAAGGCAATCGCCAGACCGCGCAGACTGAAGGGACTGGCGTTGGCGTTGATGAGGTTGAACAGTGCCACGCCCAGGTTGGCGAAGCCCGCGCTGGTGATTTCGATCTTGAGCTGGGCGTTGTTGGCGCCAGGCGCGGGAATGGTGTTCGGCTGCGCGTCGGGCTGGGTGTAGCCATCGATGGTCAAGCCCTCGCTGATCGACAGCGTGCTGACCACCTCGATGCGGCAGATGCCGGTCACCGCGCTGCAGCCCGGATCGCTGGTGGGGATGTTGAACTCGATCGTGTCGGCGCCAGCCAGACCATTGGCCGCAGTGATCGCGCCGCGCAAGGAGCAATCTCCGGGCGCGGTGGTGCAGGTACTGAGCGAGAGATCGTCGGCGGTGGTGTCCACCACCAGTGTGGCTGCAAGCGCTGGCGACGCGCACAGCAAGGTTCCGATCAGCAACGCGGAGCGCCAGGCGTGCCGGCGCGGCGGCAAGCATCCGGGAACAGCTTCGAGCAATGGCATCGCGGTAGTCCGATGGCGCGCACCCATCGGCGCGTTCGGCCAATGTTGGCTGCCAAGGGCCTGCGCTGTGTACCCCAAGACTGGGGTTCTGAATGCGGCCGGTCTGCCAGATGCGGTTTCCGGGGCTTGGTCTTCAGCGAGCCCGAACGTAGTGCGACTCACCAGTCTGGCCGGCTCGATTGCGGTACCAACCACGCAGGGTCTGGCCATCCTCCGAAAGCGTCATGACCCATTTCCCGTCGCCGGCGTTGCCCCAACCGGGATAGGGTTGGGTGTAGACCAGATCGGTGTCCATCTCACGCCCGCGGATGGTCCCCCTGGCCTCCCAAAGGACCTCGGTGCCGTTGATCACCATCCGGCCCTCGACGTGCACGCGATTGCCATCCTGCTGGATGGAGCAGGTGACCTCGGTGAGTGCCGGATCCAGGGTGCCGACCCTCCAGCGCCCGGAGAAATCTGCGAGCGCATCAGCCTGGGGCCCGGGCCGGGAAGCATCGGACCTCGGCTCGATGGGTGGCGTGCTCTGCGGCCCCGCGGGCGTCGTGCGCCAACCATAGACCAACGCCCGGGTCACCTTGGCGCCATTGCCGAACTCCAGGATCTGGTAAAGGCGGTTCTGCGTCGGGCCCTCGCCTCGGCCTTTCTGTGCTTCCGCGCTAACGCAGTCGTGCCGCGGCCTCGCTGGCGGATTTCGCGCAGCTGCCGGCCGGCGACACCCTTGCATCGAGGGCGGCACGTGTCGCGACAGCAGAAGGATTCCGCTCGACGAAGGCCTGGCGTTTCTCGCGTCGCCGCTTGCTCGCCGGGGAGATGCGCACGGGCTGGGCCGGTGGCCGTCACCCCCGAGGCCGTGCAGAGCGGGTCGACATTGGCCGTCGCCGACGCTCCTACTTGCATCGCGTTCGCAAACAACCGCCCCCGTAACGGCCGACACTCCGCGCCGGCGGGTTCGCGTCATGCACGGCGCCGCAATTGTCGGTTGCCCTGACAATGATCGTGTGGGTGCCGATCGGGGTTGCGCCGATCAGGCTGACGGTGCCATTCGCAGCCACCGAGACATTCCCGGCATAGGTGCCCGGGCTCTGGATGCTCAAGCTCGGTGCGCCGCCGTTGTCGCCGGGTCCGGTCTGCGGCGGCACGCTTTGACTGGCACCGGGCGCCAGCGTCACGGCCGCGTAGCCGAGCGACGGCAATGTGTTGGCGGTCACCGTAACCAGGAAGCCGTCGGTGTCGGTCAGCTCGCCATCGGATACCTGGACGTTGGTGGTGCCGCTGGTGGCGTTGCACGCGATACTTACCACCGCGTTCAGGATCGTGCCGGTGATGGCGAAATGGTCGAGCGTGATGCCGCTGGCGTTGCCGCCGGGTACCTGGCTGACGGTAAGCGCGCTGCCGGGTGATTCGGCATCTACGGCGGTGCCGATGATTTCGGGCAGCGGCCCCTGCGAGCCGGCAGCGCGGCTGATTGGGGTGTTCGGGAGGTAGGTGGGCGGCGTGTTGGCGGCGATCACCACGTTCGGGCTGAACTCGCTGGTCTCTTCCGCGTCGGCGGCGACGATGCGCGAGGCGGTGGCGCTGACCCGGGTGGCGCCAAGCGCTGCGGGGATCGGCAGATCGACGAAGAAGGCAGCATTGCCGTTGGCGTCCGTCGTGACTACCAGTGGCGTGCCGACCTCGCCCAGGTCGCACGGGCCACGGTCTCCGTTCAGGGTCTGCGCGATGGCGCAGAAGCGGATGCGGAATTGGGCGCCGGATTCGAATTGAGCGTCCCGTTGACCAGTACGCTGTCGCCGCTGCGGGTCGCCGAGCCGAGCAGCGGGTGGTTTTGCTGGCCGTTGGGACCGCTGTCGGCATCGAGTGGATCGTTGAAGGGCGCGCCGATGTTGATGGCGCGTGGACAGTCGATCAGGACGTTGTCCGCGAACCGCGACTCGACGGCGGTGCTGGAGACGGTCAGCGCGGTGCTGCTGGTACAGACAACCTGATTGGCGACAACGCGGTGGCGCGAACCGACATCCAGCAGGGCCGCTTCGCCGAGGAAGCGATTGGTGTGTGCATACAAACGCGGCAAACCGCATTCAATGCCGCGTCCGGCGCGAAAGGCGTTGTCGCGGACTTCGAGCGTGGCGGTGGAAGGGCCGAGGCAGAAGATGTGCGTGATCGCCGGGTTCGGGGCGGTGCTGCCGCCCGGCAGGATGCCGAACAGGTTGTTGCGCACGGTGGCGCCGCCGGTGAGTTGCAGGCCGAACTGGGTGGGCAGGAAGACGTTGCGATCGGCTGGCAGCGGCCCGCCGACCAGGGGGGGTGGCACCACTGATCGCGAGCGCCGTGGGGACGGCCGTGCCGGCAACACACCCCCCAGTTGCCGGCGATCGAAATTCGCCGCGTCCACCTGCAGCAGGAACTGGGCGTTGTTGCCGCCCAGGTTCAGCCCGCGGATCGCGCTGCCGCTCGCGCCGGAAGCGATCAGCAGCCGCCCCGCCGACAGGTTCAATGCGATCTGCAACTGGGCGTTGTGGCTGTCGTCGGCGGCAGTATTGACGCTGCTTCCGGGCTGACTGTAGCCATCGATGATGGTCGCCTGGTCGATCGCCGGCAGGACGCTCGCAGGTTGCAGCAGATGCGGCCCGGCGCCGGGAATGTTGAAGCGGATCAGATCGGCCAGTCCACCCGCGTTCGCCGCGCCATTGGCGGCAACAATCGCCTCGCGCAAGGAGCAGTCGGCGTTGCAGCTGCCGTCGTTGGTGTCGGCGGTCTTGGTCACGGTGAACACGTTCGGCCCTACCGCGACGATCGCGCGCGTGGCCGACAGTTCGCTGGTGGCGCGCGTGGCGGATCCATCGAGACGGGTGGCGGTTGCGCTGATGCTGACCAGAGTGCTGGCGTCGATGCCGGGAAAGCTGATCGTGTGGTTGAAGGCCTGGAACACCGAGGCGGGCAGGGGTGATATCGAGCGACTCCGGCGCGAGGAACTCAGCCTCGCCGTGGCCGCTCGGGTCATTCGCACGATTGCCATGGAACACCAGGCGGTAGCTGCCTGCGCTGGAGTTGAAAGTGCCGCTCAGGCTGATCTGGCCGCTGATGGTGTCGCGATTGGCCACCGCGACCACCGGGAAGTTCTGCAAGCCGTTCGGACCGTTGTCGCCGTCGCCGGTGTCGTTCGCGGTGACCCCGTTGTTGCCGAGGTCGATGCCCAGGGCGCCGGCACCGCTGGGGGAGCGGTCCGGTTCCGGGATGAACAACTCATTTTCGAAGAACCGGTTGAAGGCCAGGGTGTTGCCGTCGGCTGGATTCAGGCCGCCGGAAGGCAGGGCGATGCCGTGGCCGAGGTTGAAGGCGATGACGTTGGGTTCGCCGGCACTCCCGATCTGGTTGCCGAAACTGCCGGTCTCGCCGCCGACGATGCGCACGCCGCCCAGGCCATTGCCACGCCCGATGGTGGCGGAGGGATCGCTGCCGATGCGGTTGCCGACGATCAGGTTCTCGTTGCTGTTGTCTGCCAGGTCGATGCCGAAGCCGCCATTGGCGCTGATCGTGTTGTTGCGCAGGGTGTGACCGCTGCCGGCGATCAGCACACCGGCCAGCGAATTGCCGCCGGCATTCCCGTTGGGCAGCAGCCCGATCAGGTTGTTGCTGACATTGGTCGCGCCGCCACTGACGAAAATGCCGTTGCGGTTGCCGCTGATGACGTTCCGGTTCGCCAGGTTGCTGGTGCCGATGCTGTGGGTGCCCGAACCTGCCAGGCGCACACCGTCGCCCTGGTTGCCGGTGGCGGCGCCGTTGGGCTGCACGCCGATCCAGCAGCCGTTGAGGTTCAGGCTGCCGCTCTGCACGTTCACGCCGTGTCCGCCATTGCTTCCGTTCACGCGGAAGCCGTGGATGCTCAGGCCACGCAGGCTGACCGTGCCGCTGGTATTGACGATGATCCCGCTCGTGCCCAGTGGTGCCGAGCCGCCCTGGATGACGATGCGCAGCACCGCATTGCTGGTGCCATTGCTGGCGCTGTTGGCGACCGCGCCCGGCTGGGTGTTGCCCTCGATGTTGAGATTGCCCTGAGTGATCGCGGGCAGGGCGGTGGTCGGCTGGATCGTGTGTGTGCCGCCGCCCGGGATGTTGAAGAAGATCCGGTCGTTGGTGCCGTTGCTGTTGCTCAGGTTGATTGCCTGGCGCAGAGAACAGGCGGCGACGCCATCGCAAGTGCTCACGGTGCCGGCGTCGCCCGCGTTGGTCACGACCAGATCGGCTGCCGCAAGCGGTGCGGCTGCAAGCGTCCACAGGATGAGCGCAACTTGTCGGTTCACGGTCGATTCCTCGCTGCCCTTGGGTGGCGAGAAATCTGCACAGGATTGCGCCGCGACGTTTGCCACCAGCGTGCAAGCGCTTGTCGCGAGGTTGCAAGACATCCGGGCCGGGCTCCGCGGAAGGCGCGGCACTAGTGTGGTGTTCCGTAATTAAGTTGAAGAAATTTCCGATGAATTTTGCGGCGAGGCAAGGCGAGAGGAGGAGTCATAGCAGGGCTATGGCGACGACGAGCAACGCCGCATCGGCGCAAAAGGCGCGGAAATAATTCAAGGTAATTACGGAACACCACACTAGGGAATGGCTTCCACGCCTGTCACTGGATGGGCTGGCCTTCGCGGGAGCCGAAGTAAGATGCATCATCCCTCGACCATTTCCGGGGAGCAGGCATGGATCCTTACACCATCCGAACCGCCGGCATCGGTTGGGGAACCCTGTCCCTGATCAACGCCGGGCTGGCGCAATCCAAGGGCCGTTCCGGACTTGGCTGGTGGCTCGGGTCGCTGTTCCTGGGCCCGGTCGCGACCTTCCTGATCGTGGTGTTGCCGCGATCCGACGGCGCGCGCTGATCGACCCGACTCCCGCCCGGATCAGCGAGGTACGGAACGACATCCCGGCAAGCATGGCCGACGGGGGCTCCCGCACCTGCCATCCGCTTCGCTCAGTCCTGGACCTTCCTGAAAATCGACCCGTCGCCGCTGACGACGTCCACGCGCTCGCAGTTGCGATCGAACCGGGCTGGGTAGTCCGTCGCGATCCGGCCTTCATCGAGCACCACATACTTGCCGGCGACCGACGTGTCCCGGAAGAAGTACTGGGTATGGTGAATCACCAGCAGCCCGGTGCGGCGCAGGTACGAATCAAGTTCAGCGACCTGCCGATCAAAGCGTTCGAACGGGTAGGAGTTTTTCAGGCTGGTCAGTCGCTTGGCTTCGACCAGTCGCGGCGTGCGCTGCAGCACCGCCATGCAGAACACCAGATCGAACGGCCCGTGCGCAGCGATGGCCGTCGGCTCGGACAGGACGAACGCCATGCGCGCGTCCACCGGCTGACGACGACACTGTGCGAGGCTCTCCGGATTGATGTCGGCGCCGACGATATAGGCGTCGGGAAAATACTGGCGCAGGGTGATGACTTCTTCGCCGGACGAACAACCGAAGGACAGAATCCTGAGATCCTGACGAGCCACGCAGAGATCGCGGCACGCGCCAAAGATCTGCGGATAACGGTTCATGCAGGTCAGCGCTGCCGTCTGGTGCAACCGCTCCGGGTGGAACCACCTGAGCAAGGTGGTTGCACGATAGCGACGATTCAAAGCGAACATCCAGAACGGGCGAACCGACCCGCGCGCAGCGTCGAAAACCCGGATTGCGAGTCTGACGACCGGATTACCGGTCTGGCGCTGGGCTCGCAGCGTTGATTTGATCGTGGCAATCAGGGTCATTCGGACGACATGGACTCTGGCTGGCGTGTGACGGAACATACTCGCTCACGCGAGATTCGCACGCATCGTCATCGGCGGTCACAGCGATGGGAAGACTGCGAATCAGGCATGCCGAGGCTCGGCAACCGCGATTGACCACCGTCAACACGGGTACCGGTAGTGCATCGGACCATGCCCGATATTGCGCCAAGCCCGGAATCCCAAATGAATGCACGTGCTGGCATCATGGCTGTTTCGGTGGCTGCCTGGGTCGGAACTGTGGCGGCGCAGGCGCCTGCCTCTTTGCCCGGCATAGAGCCACTGCCGCCGGGCGAGGTGGCTCATACATCTGGCTGGCAAGGGCCGATGACCTACGTGCAGCAGTCGCACGGTACCTGCTGGGCCGCCACCGCGTTGATGCTGGTGCGCGCGTATGGCGGCGAGGCCAGCCTCTTCGACTTGGTTGGCGGGATGGGCGAATGGGTGGTTGCCCGCGACGATGGTGGCGGTGCCTATGGCCTGCCGAATACTGCCAGGCCTATGGACGACTGGTGGAGGTAATGAACGAAGTCACGCCCGGGCGACCGTTCGTGCTGCGACCCACTCCCTACGGACGACTGTTCGAAAGCGTGATTTCGGCAGCCATGGACACCACGCGAATGGGCGATGTGCTGGCGCAGTGGAAGCCAGCCGCGCAAAACGGCTTACCGTTCATTCATGCCAGCGCGCGGCATGCCTGGTTGATGCTGCGCCCCGATACCTCGGCGCCGGTGCCGACCTGGGTGGTGCACGATCCAAAAGGCGGAGCGATCGCTGGGGCGCGAGAATCTGGACGCGGAAACGTGGCTTCGGAAGGCGGGCCTTACTGGGTCGTTGCGCAGGATTGGCTCGAACTGGCCATGCGCACCAAGAATCCCGGTTACGCATACATCGCCCAGGTGGTTGAACCCAAATGGCCGCCCCTTCCAGAGATCCCGCTGCAGAGTCTGGCTGTCCCATTTATTGCCGACGACGGCAGTCGCACGCAGGGGCACTTCTGCTTCAAGGTGCGCGCCGACCAGCAGCAGTGCATGGCCTGGAAGCCTTTCGATGAAAGCACCAGAACCCCCTATGCCTGGAGAAATTGCAGTACCGAAAGGTGCTCAGGCCCGTCGTCGATGCGGATCGCCGCATGGATGGATACCCTCGAGATCACGCTCCCGGTTTGGAACTCGGATTCCTCGGCGCAAGTCGTAGGACTGCGCGCTGCGCTCACCTACGGGGGCGGGGTGCCGGCGCCAGTCGCAAGTCTGCGGGTCCAGAACACCCAGAACATTCCGGCAGGCAGGTCCGAGGACTGGTCGGCCCGACTGAGCAATGTCTGCGCGTTGCGGCAGGCGGATCGCGACGTGGATGCGCTGCTCGACATCGAGTTGTGGCATGGCGGCAAGCGGATTGATCGCCTTCCGGTGCGCGCAATCCTGGCGCCGCGCCCGACGATTGTCCGGATCACGCCGGCGCAGCCACGCGGCGGAGATCGGCTGACCATTGAAGGCAGCGGATTTGGCCCCCTGGATCCGGCAAGCGCAGTGGACCTGGACGGCAGCGTGGTTGGCGTGGAGCGCTGGTCCGAGCGCTCCATCGACGTGACACTGCCAGCCAGCATCCCCGTTTCGGGCACGCTGAAAGTGGCTCCATTGGGCTCCAACTGCGCGGCAAGCATCGCGCTCACGGTCAGTCAACCGCAGTTCGACTGCGCTCGCCTGCAGCAGGAAAACCCGAACCTGTGCATGTTCGAGGGATCCGATGAGTACTGGGCGTGCTGTGGAGTCGAGCCCTGGGTGCCAGGTGCGAAGCAGGATTAGCCCGGACATTCGTCCGGAGGCTGGCGATTGCGGTCCCGATTCCCAAACCAGCACTGGCCGACGGCTGATGCGCTCCTGAGCGTTCCACAATGCCGGGAGTGGGGTCGCCACTTCGGAACGTTGCTTCCGCGACCACGCGCACTCTGTTGCGACGAATGACCGTAGCTTGGGCGGATCAGTTCGTTCGCTGCAATGGCTCCGGACGGTATCGAAGGAGCAAGCGGGCGGCCTCCGCGTACGCGGCCTATCGCAGTTCATCCGCCTCGATCACCTCGATCTCCGCCCCCAGGCGCAGGATCTCGCGGACGCCCTGGGCGCCGGATTCTATCCTCAACTCGGTCGTGATCCACCCCGCCGCGTCCGGCCCCGAAGCGTGCGCCTGTGCGTGCTGCCAGGCGGATGGCTGCTGGTCGCGCAGCAGGCGCATGCCCGCAGTGCTGATGCGCACGCCCGCCGTGCGTGTCAGCAGCGACTGCTCGAAGGCTTCGACACGCTGCGCCCAGTGCCGCGCCAGGTCGAAGTTGGCAAGGCGCCGGGGATCGGGTTCGCCAATGGCCAGCGACCGGATCGATGCGACGTTGTAGGTGCGGGCATCGCCTTGCGCAGCTGCCACGCAGTACCAGTCGCCAGCCTTCATGACCAGCCCCAGGGGCGTGAGTCGGCGCATGACCAAGCCCTTCCAGCTCTCGTACTCGATCTCGATCTCGCGATCGGTCCACACTGCGGCGGCCAGGGCGCGCAGGACATCGGGCGTTGGGCGGCGCCCGTACCAGGGGACCGGGTCGAGGTGGAAACGCGCCGCGATCCGGGCGGCAGTGGATCCCTGCGCGTGGGGCAGGCTGGCCAGGATCTTTTGCCGCACTTCCTCTGGCTGGCGATCGAATCCCAGGGCTTCGGCGGCGCTGGCGATATCCATCAGTCCGAGCAACTCGGACTCCGCACCACTCAGGCCGGTGAGCCGGGTCTGGTATCCGGCGAGCAGGGCAAACCCACCGCGGCGGCCACGCTCTGCGTAAACCGGCACGCCAGCCGCGGAAAGCTGGTCGACATCCCGATAAACCGTGCGCACCGTGACACCGAGCTCGGCCGCCAGCGCGACGGCGCTCATGCGCCCGCGCAACTGCAACAGCATCAGGATCGACAGCAGGCGGCTGGCTCGCACCTGGGCAAGTCTCCAGGGAGTTTTCGGGGGTGCATCGACATCCGGCTGGAAATGCTGACACAGGTTGTCAGGTCATTGCCTGCACGATGTGGTCACGGCATGAGCCGGAACCCGACGAGGCTGGCAACAATGGACGAACAACGCAGGACCATCCTGGTAGCGAGTGCGGTGGCGATCGGCTCGCAGGCCCTCTGGCCGGGCCTGGCGCATGGAGGCGAGGCGGAAGACCTTGCAGTCCCCATGCGCCCGGCAACGCCCAGTCCGGGGGAGCCCGGGCAATTCGACTTCCTGAACGGCGAATGGCGCATCCAGCATCGGCGGCTTCGCGACGGCAGCGCGCAGTGGGATGAGTTCGAGGGCGAAGCCACCTGCTGGAGCATCCTCGGCGGCGTGATCAGCATCGAGGAGCTGCGCATCCCCAGTCGCAACTTCAGCGGCATGGGCTTGCGCGCGCTGGATGTCGAAAAGCGTCAGTGGGCCGACCACTGGGTGAATGCGCGCAGCGGAGTCGTTGGCGGCGGCCTTGCCGGCAGCTTCGAAGATGGAAAGGGCCTGTTCTTCAGCGAGGAACAGGACGGAGACCAGGTGATCCTCGCCGCGAGTCTGTGGGACCAGATCGAGGCCGGGCGCTGCCGCTGGCGCCAGGCAGTTTCACGCGACGGCGGGCAGACCTGGGAACACAACTGGATCATGCACTGGCGCAAGCGGTAGCCGGGTTTCGCCCTGCTTGGCTGCCGGCAACCGACAACCGGCCCGGATCGCCGCATACTCCGGAATTTCCGCCGCACCCGCCAACATGTCCGCCAAACCCAAGACCCGCTACGTCTGTTCCGAATGCGGCGCCGTGTCGCCCAAGTGGGCGGGGCAGTGCGGAGATTGCGGGGCGTGGAACAGCCTGGTCGAGGAGGTCGCGGCGCCGGCGGGGCCGGGCGGTCGGCGCGCGGGCTACGCGGGGACGGCGAGTGCCGGGAGATCGCAGACCTGGCAGTGTTGCCAGCGCGGAGGAGATCCGCCTCGACACCGGCCTCGGTGAGCTGAACCGGGTGCTTGGTGGTGGCCTGGTCGCGGGCTCGGTGGTGCTGGTCGGCGGCGATCCGGGCATCGGCAAGTCGACCCTGCTGCTGCAGGTGCACGCCAGCCTGCACGACAAGGCGAGTGTGCTGTACGTCAGCGGCGAGGAATCGCTCGGCCAGATCGCCCAGCGCGCGCGCCGGCTGCAGGTGCCGGTGGCGGGGCTCAAGTGCCAGGCCGAGACCAATGTCGAGAAGATCCTGGCCACCGCGATCAAGGAAGGCCCCAAGGTCCTGATCATCGATTCGATCCAGACCCTGTGGCTGCCGGAGCTGAGTTCCGCGCCGGGGTCCGTGTCGCAGGTGCGCGAGTGCGCGGCGCGGCTGGTGCGTTATGCCAAGGAGCAGGGCGTCAGCGTGTTCCTGATCGGGCATGTGACCAAGGAGGGCGGGATCGCGGGCCCTCGCGTGCTGGAGCACATGGTCGATGCGGTGCTGTATTTCGAAGGCGAGTCCGGCAGCCGTTTCCGCATCCTGCGCTCGCTGAAGAACCGCTTCGGCGCGGTCAACGAACTTGGCGTGTTCGCGATGACCGACAAGGGACTGCGCGAGGTGCCGAATCCGTCGGCGATTTTCCTCTCCGGCCAGGCCGAGCGCGGCCCCGGCAGCGTCGTCATGGTGACCCGTGAAGGCACTCGGCCGCTGCTGGTGGAGGTGCAGGCGCTGGTCGATCAGAGCCCGCTGGCCAATCCGCGGCGCGTGGCGGTGGGCTACGAGACGAACCGCCTCGCGCTGCTGCTCGCCGTGGCGCACCGCCATGGCGGGGTGGCGATCTACGACCAGGACGTGTTCGTCAACATTGTCGGCGGCATCCGCGTCAGCGAGACCGCGGCCGATCTGCCGGTGCTGCTGGCGGTGCATTCGAGCTTCCGCAACCGCAGCCTGGGCACCCACACGCTGGCCTTCGGCGAGGTCGGCCTGGCCGGCGAAATACGCCCGATCCCGAACGGCGAGGAACGCCTGCGCGAAGCCGCGCACCACGGTTTCAAGCGCGCCATTGTGCCGGCGCAGAACAAGCCGAAGAAGGGCGTGGTGGGCGAGATGGAAGTGATCGGCGCGGCGACTCTGGCCGAGGCGCTGGAGGCGGTTGCGGGCGGGTAGGCTGGAGTGCCGCGCAGCGGTTCTCCGGCGCTCTCTCGCGGCTCGAGCCGGTGAAGCGCTGCGCGCTACAGCGGCTCAAGCCACATCTGGCAAGTTCGCCTGATGGACGCTACTCGTCGACCGGACAGTCTTTGAGCAACTGTTCGTATCGATCCTTGTTCGTGCCCCGTAACCCTTCGCGCGCTTCGGTCTCAGTGCAATCGTAGTCTTCAACCACAATCTCATAGAGTTCGGCTGCGCCATCGGGATTTCCGAGTTTGAGCATGGTCCGCGCGGCGCTGAGTTTGTCCACCATCTCGGAACGCTTCACCGCATCCAGCACTGCCTTCGGGGTACTGACTTTCGGCTTCGGCCAGAACACCACCCCAGCCCCCACAACGACGACCAGCGCCGCAATCGCGCCGTACAGCGCGACCGGCTTGGCCTTTTCCGTCGGAACCGCGGCGGGCGTACCAGTGGCGGGTGTCGCCACGGCTTCGATCGGCTTCGAAACCGCCGTGGCCGCATACGGATTGTGCGGCCCGGTGGGCGCATTGACCGTGGTTGCGCCGGCGGTGTCGCTGGCGGCGAGTTTCTTCAGCTTCTCCTGCAGCGGCGAGGACACCGTGGTGTCGACCCGGCGGGTGGCGGGTTCCGCCGCGGAAGGCGCGCCGGCGCGGTGCTTCTTCAGCGCCGCAACCATTTCGTCGGCGTTCTGGTAACGGTCCTTCGGGTCCTTGGCCAGCAGTTTGTTGACGATCGCCTGGAAGCGCGCGTGCTCGGGCGGCAGCGGCGGCACCGGCTCATAGACGTGGGCGTAGGACACGGCGAAGGTGTCGCGGCCCTCGAACACCTTATGCCCGGTCAGCATCTCGTAGAACATCACGCCCATGGCGTAGAGATCGCTGCGGGCGTCGGTGGGCTTGCCCATGCAGCGCTCGGGGCTCATGTAGTGCGGCGTGCCGACCACCGCGCCCACCTGGGTGAAGCTGGATTCCGCGTCGCCCTCCTTGGCGATGCCGAAGTCCACCAGCACGGCCTTGCCGCTCTCGTGGAACATCACGTTCTCGGGCTTGATGTCGCGATGCAGCACGTTCTTCTTGTGCGCATGCCCGAGCGCGCCGCCGATCTGGATCATCACCTCGACCGCATCTTCCGGGCGCAATCCCTTCTTGATCCGGTCGGTGAGGTCGCCGCCGGAGAGGATCTCCATCGCCAGGTAGTAGTGCTTGTCGACCACACCGCAGGCGAACACCGTGACGATGTTGTCGTGGCTCAGGCCCGCGATGGTGTCGCCTTCGATCTTCAGCGAGGAGAGGAAGGCCTCGTCCGGCGCCGAGCCCGGCGACACGATCTTGATCGCGACCTCGCGCTTGGGCTGCAACTGGCGCGCGAGATACACCCGCGACATGCCGCCGCGACCGATTTCCTTGGTCAGCTCGAAATTCGGAATCTGGATCGGTGCATCCATCGGGTCGACGGCAGCGGCTGGCTAGGACGCCCGATCATAACCGGGTCGGTGGTCGGGGTTCGACTGTCGGTCCTTCGCGATCCCGCCACCCGCTGGCCGGCATGCTCCGGCGATGCACATGAAGACCCGACATCTGGTCGTCATTCTCGGCGACCAACTCGACCCCGACAGCAGCGCCCTCGACGGCTTCGATCCGGCGCAGGACGCGGTGTGGATGGCCGAAGTCGTCGAAGAATCCACCCATGTGTGGTCGCATCAGGCGCGCATCGCCTTGTTCCTGTCGGCCATGCGGCATTTCGCGCAATCACTGCGCGAACGCGGCCTGCGGGTGGTTTATCGCAGGCTGGATGAACACTTCGCGGCGAGTCTCGCCGAGGCGCTGCGGGCCGACCTGGCTGCACTCGATCCGCAGCGCGTGATCATGGCCGAGCCGGGCGACTGGCGCGTGCGCGAGTCGCTGCGGACCGCGGTGGGCGCTGCAGGCCTGCCGCTGGACGAGCGCCCGGACCGCCACTTCCTGGTCTCGACGGACGAATTCGCAGCGTGGGCGCGCGGGCGCCGCGAGTTCCGGCTGGAGCATTTCTATCGCCATTTCCGGCGCAAGCTCGGCGTGCTGATGGATGGCGATGAGCCGGTCGGCGGACGCTGGAATTTTGATGCGAACAATCGCGGCAGCTTCGATGCCCGCGGTCCCGGCTTGCTGCCGCAGCCGCTGCGCTTCGCGCCGGACGAGATCACCCGAGAAGTGGTCGCACTGGTGCGGAAGAGGTTCGCCGACCACCCCGGCGACCTCGCCACCTTCGACTGGCCGCTGACGCCCATGCAGGCGCAGCAAGCGCTCGACGACTTCATCGCGCATCGGTTGGTCGCCTTCGGCCGCTACCAGGACGCGATCTGGACCGGCGAGCCCTGGCTGTACCACTCGCGGCTGTCGGCGGCGATGAACCTGAAGCTGATCGATCCGCGCACGGTGATCGGGGCGGCCGAGGACGCCTGGCGCGCGGGCAGGGCGCCGATCGAGGCGGTCGAAGGTTTCATCCGCCAGGTGCTCGGCTGGCGCGAGTATGTGCGCGGGCTCTACTGGCTACGCATGCCGCAGTACCTGGAGGACAACGCGCTCGGCGCGGACGAGCCCTTGCCCGGCTTCTACTGGACCGGAGATACCGACATGGCCTGCCTGCACGATGCGATCGGGCAGACCCTGAAGTTCGGCTATGCGCACCACATCCAGCGGCTGATGGTGACCGGGCTGTTCGCGCTGCTGCTGGGCGTGCGCCCGCGCGCGCTGCACGAGTGGTACCTGGCGGTCTATGTCGACGCGGTCGAATGGGTGGAACTGCCCAACACCATCGGCATGAGCCAGTATGCCGACGACGGTTTCATGGCGAGCAAGCCGTATTGCGCCAGCGGCAAGTACATCGAGCGCATGAGCAATGCCTGCGCCGGCTGCCGCTACGACCCAGCCAAGGCGACCGGAAAGGACGCCTGTCCCTACACCACGCTGTACTGGGACTTCCTGATGCGACACGAAGCGCGGTTCGCACGGCATCCGCGCACGGCCCTGCAGTGGCGCAACCTGTCGCGGCTGGATCCCGGGCAGCGTCAGACCATCGGGGCGCAGGCCCAGGCACTGCGCGACGCCCTGCGATGAGGCGACCGGTGCCGTTCATCCGGGCGCATTCGTATGCAGCGGCGGGGTCGGTTGCGCCTGCCGCGCGCTGCGCGTAGGTTGCCGCCGCCTGAGCCTTTCGACCACGATGGGGCGATCATGAATCCAGCCAGCATCGAAGCCCTGTTGTCGATCGTGCTCGTGCAATGGGTGCTGATCATCCTGGCTGCGCGCCTCGGCGGGTGGCTGGCGGTGCGCATGGGCCAGCCGCCGGCTGTGGGCGAGATCTGCGCCGGTCTGGCGCTCGGCCCGTCGGTGCTGGGCCTGATCTGGCCCGAAGCCTTCGCATTGCTGTTCCCGAAAGAAGGCGCCGACCTGCTGCGCTTCCTCGGCAAGCTCGGCCTGATCTTGTTCCTGTTTCACGTCGGCCTGAATTTCGACTTCTCGCACCTCAAAGGGCGCTCGCGCAGTGTGCTGGCGGTGGCGGCGGTGGGCATCGCGCTGCCGTTTGCGTTGGGACTCGCCGTTTCGCCCTGGCTGCACGCACAGTTTGCGCCGGACGCCAGCCTGGCGGGACTGGCGTTTTTCGTCGCCATCGCGATGAGTATCTCGGCGCTGCCGATCATGGGCCGCATCCTGATGGAACTGGGGCTCGAGCGCTCGCTGATCGGCATGACTGCGCTGAGTGCCGCCGCGATCGACGACCTGATCGGATGGATCGGCCTGGCGGCGATTGCGGCACTGGTCGGCGCCGGCATGGTCGGATTCAAGCCGCTGCTGCAGATCGCCGGACTGGCGCTGCTGGCGCTGGTGCTGCTCAAGGTGGCCAGGCCTCTGCACGCGCGGGTGCTGCAGCGGCACGCAGCCCTGTCGCCGGGCCATTTGCTGTTCCTCGCGCCGACGCTGTTGCTGAGCTGCCTCGCCACCTATTACCTCGGCGTGTTCGCGATCTTCGGCGCATTCGCGCTGGGCGTGGCCCTGCACGGGCAGGGCAACCTGGAGCAGCGCTGGGACGAGCGCTACGCCGATCCTGTGCGCCTGCTGCTGGTGCCGGTGTTCTTCACCTACACCGGCCTCAATACCCGCATCGGTGAGTTCGACAGCACCCTCGCCTGGGTGGCGTGCGGCGCGGTGATCCTGCTCAGCGTGCTCGGCAAGTTTGGCGGCTGCTACCTTGCCGGGCGCTGGTCCGGCCTGGCGCACCGCGAGGCGGGAGCCGTGGCTTCGCTGATGAACACGCGCGCGCTGATGGGGCTGATCGCGGTGTCGCTGGGCCTGGAGCTCGGGGTTCTGAATGGCCAGCTCTACACCATGTTCGTGCTCATGTGCCTGGTCACCACCGCAATGGCCGCGCCCCTGCTGCGCAGCTTCCTCGGCGGCCAGGCGGTGCATTGGGCCTCGGTGGACGGCGTGCGCGCACTCGCGGCGCGATGACCGGGCCGTCGGCACGCAGCGAAAGCTGGAGCCGATAATAATGGGCAGGGGGTCAGCTGCAATCTTGCGCCGGCAATCTCGCCAGCAACTCCGATGGCGCCATCGGCGAGTTCTCGCCCTCGGTGTTTGCATCCGCCACGCCTTGTTTGGCTGGTCGCTACGCGTCGGCTGGGCCAGCTGCGCCGAAAGGCAGATGCCGCCGCGCTTGCGCGGTGGCAGACTCGGCTCCCCCTGAATCGCGCGAGTCCCGATCATGCTGCGAACCCTGAGCCTGGCTCTGTTGCTGGCGCCGCTGGCCGCCGGCGCCGAGGTGCGTCCTTTCGATGTCGATGACCTGGTGCGGCTGGACCGCGTCTCCGACCCGCAACTCAACGCCGACGGTACCCGCCTGGTCTACGCGCTGCGCCAGACCGACTGGGATGCCAACAAGGGCGTGCAGAGCCTGTGGCAACTGGCCCTCGACCAGAAGAACGCGCAACCGCGACGGCTGACAGCGCCGGGATCCAGCGCGATGCATCCGCGCTTTGCCGGCGACAAGCTGTATTTCCTGTCGACCCGCAGCGGCTCGGCCCAGGTCTGGCTGCTCGACGGCCCGGGCGAAGCGCGGCCGGTCACCGAGCTGCCGCTGGACGTGGGCGGATTCCTGCTGTCGCCGGACGGCAAGCGCATTGCGCTGGCCCTGGAGGTATATCCCGAGTGCGGGGCGGACTTCGCGTGCAGCAAGAAAAAGGCCGCGGACGACGAAGCTGAGAAGACCAGCGGCACCAAACACGACAAGCTCTTCATCCGGCACTGGGACACCTGGCAACGCGGCACCCGCGCGCAGTTGTTCCTGATGGACCTGGACGTCGAGGGCAAGGCCGCCGGGAATGCGCGCTGGCTGACTCGTGGCATCGACGGCGACGCCCCGACCAAGCCCTTCGGCGACATGGGCGAAGTGGCCTTCTCTCCGGATGGCAGCAAGCTGGTTTTCACCGCGCGCATCGCCGGCAAGTCCGAGCCCTGGTCCACCAATACCGATCTGTATGAAGTCTCGACCACGGCGGACGGAGTGCCACGCAACCTGACGCCGACCTATCCCGGCTATGACACCACGCCGGTGTACTCGCCGGACGGCAAGCGCATTTACTGGCGCTCGATGGAACGCGCCGGCTACGAGGCCGACCGCAACCGCATCCTGGAGCTGACCCTCGCCAGCGGCGGCGTGCGCGAAGTGGCGCCAAACTGGGACCGTTCGCCGGACGGGCTGACGCTGTCGGATGACGGCCGCACGCTGTACGTGCCGGTGGACGACCTCGGCGAGCACCCGCTGTATTCGGTGGACGTCAGGACCGGCGCAGCGAAGCGCCTGACCGGCGCCGGCCAGGTCAGTGGATTTGCCCTTGGCGCGAAGGCGATCTACGCCGCCATCGACGACCTCGATTCGCCGGCGGACATCCACCGCGTGCCGCTGGGCGGCGGTGCCTCGACGCAACTGACGCAGGTGAATGCCGCGCGGCTCAAGGATGTGGCCTTCGGCGCCTATGAGCAGTTCAGCTTCAAGGGCTGGAACGACGAGACGGTCTACGGCTGGGTGGTCAAGCCGGTCGGATTCGAGGCCGGCAAGCGGTACCCGGTGGCCTTCCTCGTGCACGGCGGCCCGCAGGGCTCGATGGGCAACAGCTTCCACTACCGTTGGAACCCGCAAACCTATGCCGGCAAGGGTTTCGCCGCAGTGTTCATCGATTTCCATGGCTCCACCGGCTACGGCCAGGCCTTCACCGACGCGATCCGCGGTGACTGGGACGGCAAGCCGCTGGAAGACCTGCAGAAGGGTCTGGCCGCAGCCGCGGCGAAGTACGACTTCCTTGATACCAGCCGCGCCTGCGCGGGCGGCGGCAGCTACGGCGGCTACATGATGAACTGGATCGCCGGCGCCTGGCCGGATGCCTTCCGCTGCCTGGTGACCCACGCCGGCATCCTCGACAACCGCTTCATGAGTTACACCACCGAGGAACTCTGGTTCGACGAATGGGAGTTCGAAGGCACGCACTATGACAAGCCCGAGAACTTCGAGAAGCACAACCCGGTCAACCGGGTGAAGGACTGGAAGGCGCCGATGCTGGTGATCCACGGCATGCTCGATTTCCGCGTGCCCTTCGAACAGGGCATCGCCGCGTTCACCGCCGCCCAGCGCCGCGGCATCGACAGCGAATTCCTGTGGTTCCCGGACGAGAACCACTGGATCCTGAAGCCGCAGAACTCGGTGCAGTGGCACCGCACGGTCGAAGCGTGGATGACCAGGCACACTCAGGCCCGTTGAGCCGGATGCGCATGCCCGCCGGCGTCGGCTTGCGCCTGCTGGCGGGCATCGCGGCCCTGCTGGTGGCCGTCGGCGCTTCGGCGTCGGCGGCGCCACCGCTTGCGCAGCGCTGGCAGCGCTTCATCGATCACGCGCGTTTCGAGGATGTGACCGCCAGCTACGACGTGCTGGTCAGCTTCGACCAGGCGCAGGGCAGCCTTGCGGAACGCTGTGCCGTGGTTGCGATAGAACTGGGCAACTCCCGGCGCACCCATCCCTTCAGTCCGCTGCTGGCGCAATTGGTCGAACGCTGCGCGGCGGACGCGGCTGCACGCGAACGGGCAACAGCCGAGTCGGTCGCGCTGCGCGAGTTCCTGCTGGCGGATGACGCCGGCCGGACTGCGCGCAAGCCGGTGCTGGTGATGACCGAGGCGGATGCCGTTGCACTGGTCGAGCACCTCGGCGGCGAGCCCCTGTACGGCCGCTACGAGGTCATGCGGCCAGCGGGCAGCGTCCAGTTCGTCGCCACCTGGCGGGACCCCGCGCAGCAGCGCGAGCACAAGCTGTACTTTGACATTCTCGAGCTCTGGCATCTGCTCAAAACCGCCCCGGGAGAAGAGCGCTACCCGGCATTCGAGCAGGGCCTGACCCAGCGCTTCCTGCAGGAATCGATGGCCGCCGGCAACAGCGCCGCGGAACTGGCAGCGATCACCACGGCACTCGCGCGACGCGAACTCGCGCCCGCCGAGGCGGCCCAGCGAATCGAGGGACTGGCCCTGTCGGGCCTGACCGCGGCTGCGCTGGAACTGCTGCCGCTGTGTCTGGCGCTGGACGACGACGGTCGCTGTGCCGCGAACGCGCTCGACCTGGTGCGCCCGCTGGCCGAGCGCGGCTTGGGCGACGCGATGCTGGTGATGGCGCTGGCGGCATCGCGCAAGGTGGATGGGGCAGGCACCGCACGCGATGCCCGTCGCTGGCTGGACCGCGCAGCGAAGCGCCTGGGCCGGGTGGAGGCCGATGTGGCCTACGCCGGACTCTGGCTCGGTGCGGGCGACCTGGCGAAGGTCGACCGCGACCTGGCGCGCCGGATCCGCGCTGCGGCGAACGGTGGCAGCACCCAGGCCATGTTGTTGCTGGCAGATCTGCTGCGTCACCGGCGTCTGGCGCCTGTGCGCGGCGAAACCTCAAAGACCTGGTTGCTGCGCGCAGCCGAGCGGGGTTCGCCGGCAGCGCACCGCCGGCTCGGTGTTGCAGCGCTCAAGCGAGGCGACATTGCGCGCGGATGGCCACTGATCGAAGCCGCGGCGGCGGGCGACGATCGTGCCGCGCTGTCGCTGTTCGCGATTGCCATGGAACAGGGGCAGATGGGCCTGGATGCAGACCCGAAGCGCGCGCTCTCCTTGTTCCGGCGCGCCGCCGAACTCGGCAACACCTCCGCGATGCGGCGCCTGGCTCGCGCCTGGCGCGAGCCCTCGCTGGGACTGCAGGCGAACCCTGGTCGCGCCGAAGCCTGGTACCTGAGCGCGGTGATGCTCGGTGATCGCAATGCCGCCAGTGAACTCGCAGAGCTGTACCTGTCCGCCACGCCTGGATTCGAAGGAACCCCCAAGGAAGGCTATGCGCTGCTGCAGGAACTGGTGGCGGACGGCGTTGCCGGCGCACGCGTGCGCCAGGCCAGCGCGCTGCTGCTTGGACAGGGCATCGAGGCGGATGCTGCGCAGGCCATGGCCCTGCTGCGCGGCATGGAAGCGGAGGGGAACAGCGCGGCAGGATTCCGGCTCGGCCAGGTGCTTGAGTTCGGGCAGGGCGGAATGGCGATCGACCTGAGTCAAGCGCGTAGACACTACCGGCGCGCGGCCAAGGCGGGCCACCTCGATGCGATGGACTTCTACGCCCGGGCGCTCTACAGCGGTCGCGGCGGCGAGCGCGATCGCGCCGCGGCCGTGCAATGGTGGGAGCGTGCGGCGCGGCAGCGACACGCGCCGTCGATCGCCAACCTGGCGTGGACGCGTTGCAGCAGCGGCGACGCGGGCCTGCGCGATCCGGTGGCTGGCACCCGGTTGGTCACTGACGCGCTGCAGCGCAGTCGCAGCGCCAATCTGACCGACACCCTGGCCGCTTGCCTCGCGGCTGCTGGCCAATTCGAGCAGGCAGCAGCCACGCAGCGCGAGGCACTGGCACTGGCTGCCAGCGATCCCCAACTCGGACCCGGAGCGCGCGAGGGCTTCGCTGCCCGCCTGATCCTGTACCAGCGCGGCGAAGCCTGGCGCGATCCCGACTGAACCCTCGGGTTGCGCCGGCGGCGCAAGCGGTCAGAGTCCGCCTGCAGACACGCTGCCGGCCGACACACCGCCCATTGCCCCAGCCGCCAGTTCCGTTGCATAGCGCTTCTGCAGGATGCCGACGCGCTCGACGTAGACCTGGGTTTCGGCATAGGGCGGGATGCCGCCATGGCGCAACACGGCGTTCTCTCCAGCGTTGTAGCCCGCAGCTGCGAGCTCGAAATCGCCGTCGAACATGTCGAGCAGCATCCGCAGATGCTTCACGCCCGCGGCAATGTTCTGCTTGGGATCGAAAGCGTTGTCGACGCCGTACATGCCCGCCGTGCCCGGCATCAGCTGCATCAATCCCTGGGCACCCACCGGCGACAGTGCCTCGTGCCGGAATGCGCTTTCAGCGTGGATGATCGCGCGCACCATTGATTCGTCGACATCATTCAAGCGCGCCGCGGTGGCGATCTCTTCCCTGTAGGCGGTGACATTCAGGCCGGTATGCGTCCAGTCGATCTTCGAATCGACCTTGCAGGCCGGGCAGGAATACGTGCCAATGATCCGGGCGGCCACGCCGCGCGGCTTCACGTTGGTGTAGACGGTGACCCCGTTGCGATCGACGTATTTGTAGATGTTCTCGCTCGCCGCCTGGACAGCCTGGGCGGAGAGGAGCAGGGCAAGGGCTGGCAAAAGCAGTCGTGGAGTCATCGCAGGGTCAGGATAATGTCGCCAATGGGGCTTGACAGCTGACCTCAAGTATATGACGCAAGTTCCTGACAGGACACAAGGACAGCCTTCAATTGCAGGCAGACGCAGGATTGTTCACCGAATGCCGATGCGCGGCGTGATTGAATTCGGGTCCAACTCACAGAAGGCAGGAAGCCCCGATGATCATTCGCATGTTGCTGGCATCGGCTTTGTCGCTTGCGTCACTCGCTGCGCACGCCGCGTGCAGCCCACTGCTGGACCGCAGTTTCCGGCCGCTCGCCGACAAGACTCCGGTCAACCTCTGCGCGCAGTTCGAGGGCCAGGTCCTGCTGGTTGTCAACACCGCGAGCAAGTGCGGCTTTACACCGCAGTACGAGGGTCTGGAAGCACTGCACGCCGAATACGCGGACAAGGGCTTCTCGGTGGTCGGCGTCCCCTCGAACGATTTCATGGGTCAGGAGCCAGGGACCGAGCAGCAGATCCGCGAGTTCTGCACCCTCACCTACGGCGTGAAGTTCCCGATGTTCGAGAAAGTCTCGGTCAAGGGTGACGCTGCCGACCCCTTCTACCAGGAGTTGGCGAAGCAAGGCGGAGGAGAGCCCGGCTGGAACTTCCACAAGTACCTGATCGGCAAGGACGGCAATGTCATCAAGGCGTTTGGCAGCCGGGTCAAGCCCGATGCCGCCGAATTGCGCCAGGCCATCGACGAAGCGCTGCGCTGAGAATCTGGAACGACCTCAGGTCAGCAGGCGCGTATCGACCAGATCCCACTCTGCATTGCCGGTGGGATCGCGCATCCACAGGTGCAGGAACCAGCGCTCGTTGCCCTTGGGCCAATGTGTCGGCTGGACTTCGATATCGATGTGGCCGCCCACGCAGTGACCGTGCCCGTGCCACTGTTCGTGTACCGGCGGATTCCACGCCAGGTCCAGACGCAGCAGCCAGTCGTATGCGGGGCGCCGACCGAAGCGCGTCGTCAGATCCACGCTCATGGTCAGCAGGCCTTGTGCGAAATCGATGGCGACACTGGTTTGCAGCACCTGCGGGGTGCGCCGCGCAGTCGATGCGGCGATCTGCAAACGACTGGATCGTTCGGATACGAGCACGGTTGGCATGCCTCCGCTTCGGTGTGCGCGATCAGAGCGCAGATGCGGGCGACGTGCATGGGTGAAACGACCGGCGTATGCGGCTGGCCGCCGAACGGTTGATTACAAATGGCGCGCCTGGCGCTGCGGGGTGGCCCCGCCAGCGCGCGTCCGCGGTGGTGGCACCGGCGCTGTTGCGTCCTCGAACCGCAGTCTGGAACGCCCTCCGGCACCGCGGTAATCCGCGAGCAGGGCCGATTCTGCGTCCACGTCACCGCGCTCGACCAGATACTCGTGCAGCAGGTTGACCAGCCGATCATGCGCCAGTGCATGCGTCTGCCCGGTGCGCGCATACAGCCAGTCGGCAAAGGCCAGGAAACTGGCGAAAGGCGCAGCGTCCAGCAGGCGTGGCAGGCTGCGCCGGAAGCGACCGGAATTCGCGTACAGATCCCAGTAACGTGCGAAGCGTGCCAGTCGCTGCATCGTCGGGAAATCGATCGCGTCGGTTGCCAGGATCTGGTAGGGCGGATCGGGGGCGAAGCGCAGGTCGAATTCGGCCGTGTGCCGCGCGATCGGGGCGCCGCGCAGACGCTTGAGGATGCCGAACTGGATCTCGTGGGGCGCCAGCGCGACCAGGCGGTCGAATCCCGCCGCAAACGTCGCGACATCCTCTCCGGGCAGCCCGGCGATCAGGTCCACGTGCAGGTGCGCGCCGCTGTGTTGGCGCAACCAGCGCAGATTGTCTTCCGCGACGCCGTTCTTCTGTCGCCGCGAGATGCGCTTCTGCACCGCCGGATCGAAAGTCTGGATGCCGATCTCGAACTGCAGCGTACCTGGCGGAAAGCGCGCGATTGCCAGTTTGAGCCGTTCCGGGAGGTGGTCCGGGATCAGCTCGAAGTGGGCGAATGGCGGATCCTCCGGATGCTCTGCGATCTTGCCGAGGAAGAAGTCCAGCACGGCCAGCGAGGCATCCACCTTCAGGTTGAAGGTGCGGTCGACGAACTTGAACTGGCGCGCGCCGCGCTGGTACAGATGCTCCAGGGCATCCAGGAAGGGCTGCAAGGGGAACGGCCACGCGGTCTGGTCCAGCGCCGACAGGCAGAACTCGCACTTGAAGGGGCAGCCGCGCGAGGCCTCGACGTACAGGTGCCGCTGGCGGATGTCTTCGTCGGTGTACTCGCCATAAGGCATGGCCAGCGTATCCAGCGGAGGCTGCACCCCAGCGATCACGCGCGTCGCAGGCGGATCGCCGTCGAGAATCCGCTGCGCGAGCGCCGCAAAACTGATGTCGCCCCACCCGGTGATGACAAAGTCGGCGAGCGCGCAGATCCGCTGCTGGTCGACCTCATGGCTGACCTCGGGCCCGCCGAGCACGATCACGATCCCCGGGGCGAGCAACTTGAGCTGGGCGACCAGCCGCGTGGTCTCCTCCACGTTCCAGATGTAGACGCCCAGTCCGATCACCCTGGGGGAAGCGGCCAGCAGGCGTTCGACGATTTCCTCGGTCTTCTGCCCGATCACGAATTCCGCGATTGCGCTGCGCGTGCGCAAGGGGCCGAGGTTGGCGCGCAGGCAGCGCAGGCCGAGCGAGGCATGCGAATAGCGGGCGTTGAGGGTGGAAAGCAGGATGTCGGGCATCGCGCGATTATCGCCCAGCCAACGTGGCCACCGCAGGGCTGTCCGGCGACACGAAGACACGACCAATGGTGTAGTGAACAGGTCTCAATACGGATGAACAATCGGTTGCATTTCGGTAGAATTCGCCAGGTACTCCGCACCTCCGCGGTTGCAGGCAGGAACGAGTGAGTCGTCGCATTCCCAAAGGCAATGGCATTGGCCTCTGGCTGATCGTCTGGGTTGCCTTCTGGGCATGCGCCAACCCGCTCGCGGCCGCGACAGACCGCACCTCAGCTGCCGATGCGGCCGATTCGGAACTGCCGCGCCACCCGCTGGAAATCCAGGCACTGACCGATCCCGACCAGGTGTTGCGGGTGATTCCGCAGGCGCTGGAGCAGGCGAATCTACAGCGCGACGAGCGCGTGATTGCGTTGCTGCACCTGGCGCATGCCAACGCCTGCCGGATGGTGGCGGACTGGGCATGCCAGCGCAGCGCCGGCGCGCAGGCTCGCCGATTCGCCGAGGAGGCCGAGGATCCGATCCTCGTCATCCGTGGGTTGATCGCCGAGGCGCGCGCAGGGATGTCGTTGCAGGACTACTCGCGCTCCGAGCAACTGCTGGTCGAAGCTGAGCTGTTGCTCAAGAGCAGCCCCTCCGGAGAGCTGGTCGCCGACGTCAAGCTGGCCTATTCGACGCTGAGCAATTCCCTGGGCAAGCACGATCTGGCGCGCAGGTATGCCGAAGAAGGGATCGCTGCACTGGCTCCCGGCAAGGCACTGCCGATGCGCGTGCGCCTGCTGCGCAACCTGGCCCGCGCACTGACATTGACGGAACAACTGGACCAGGCCCGCGACGCGCTGGATGAGGCGCTCAGCATCGTCGAAGTGGTGGTGGATCCCAAACTGCACTCGGAACTGCACCTGGAGGCGGCGCGCCTCGCGCGCACGCGCGGCGATCGCAAGGGGGTGCAGGTGAATACCGCGCGCGCGCTGGAACTCGCCGCCCAATTGAAGAATTCGCAGCTCTCCGGGCTGGCGCACGAGCTGCTCGGTCTGGCGGCCATGGACGCCGGTGACCGCGAAACAGCGGAGCGGGAGATGGCCATTGCCCTTCGGTCCTTTCGTGACCTCGGGCTGGCTCGCGACGAACTGCGAGTGGTGCGCGAGCAGGTTTCGGTCAAGCTCATGTCCGAGCCCAGGGACAGCGAATGGGCGCAGATGCTCAACCGCCTGCTGACGCTCGAGTCAGACGTCTCCAGGAGCGACCGCGCATCGGCCTCGGACGACTTCGACGCGCGCCTGACTTATGCCGAGCAGGCACTGGAAATGATGCGCCTGGAAGGCGAGGCCACGTTGGCACGCGAGCGCGAACGCGCGCTGTCACAGCGCAACCAGTTGACGATCTTCCTGGTGCTGCTGTCGATCGCCGTGGTGCTGGTGATGGCGGTCTACTTCGCCGCCCAGCGGCGCTCCAATGTGCGATTGCAGCAATCACTGGACGCACGCCTGCGCGCTCTGACCCAGACCAGCCATGAGCTGCGCAACCCCATCGGCGGCGTGCTTGGATTGTCGGAGCTGCTGCTGAAGACGCCGATCAACGCCGCTCAGCGCAGTATGGTCGAAGCCATCAGGGCAGCCGGAGCCACCATCGAGAAACTCGCCCAGGACCTGCTGGACCGCGGACGCATTGAGTCGGGTCGGCTGAGCTTGTCGCTGCAGCCAGCTTCGCTGCGACTGCTCGCCGAGAGCCTGTACCAGCTGCACCTGCCGCGAGCCCGCGAAAAGGGGCTCACTCTCCAGCTGGATCTCGGCCCGGACCTGCCTGACCTGGTGCTGGCGGACGCCGAACGCCTGCAGCAGGTGCTTGGCAACCTGCTGGGCAACAGCCTGAAGTTCACCGAGCGCGGTGCGATCAACCTCAGCTTGCGGGTACGCGCACGCTCCAGCGACAACCGCGTGCGCGTCAGCTTCGCGGTACGCGACACCGGCCCCGGCATCGACCCGGACGACATCGAACGCCTGTTCGAGCCCTTCGCCAAGGGCCGCGCGGGACAGCGCCATCGAGCAGGCGCCGGTCTTGGCCTTGCCATCTCGGCCGACCTGGTGCGTCTGATGGGCGGCCAGATCCAGGTCGACAGCGCCCCAGGCAAGGGGGCGCAGTTCCGCTTCGAGCTGACGCTTGAGGCCTGTGCGGCCAACCTCGACACCACTGAACGTCTGGAGCGCGCGCAGGGCACCGGCCTGCACGTGCTGATGGTCGACGACGACGAGGATGTCGCACTGGCGCTGCGCAGCCAGCTTGAAGTACTCGAGTGTGAGGTCGATCAGGCCGCGTCGGCCAAGGAGGCGCGTGCCCGCGTGGCCGCTGCGCACTACGACCTGGTGCTGCTGGATGTGGAGCTCCCGGATGGCAACGGCCCCGACCTGGCGCGTTCCTTGCGCGCCACCGAAGCCAATATGGAGGGCACTCGCGTGGCGATCATTTCCGGTCACCTCGCACCCAAGGTGCTGCCGCCCGGTGTCGACGAGTGGCTCACCAAGCCGGTGCTGCTCGACCGTCTGAACATGCTGCTTGCCACGGCCCGGGTCAGCGCGCTGACCAGTCGCGTCGTCGGGAGCTGATCAGGCGTCTTTCAGCAGGACCAGCACGGCGCCAGTGCCGCCCTCCTGGGGGCGGGCCGAGGTGTAGCCGATCACATCCGCGCGCTGGCGCAGAACCCGGTCGGTCATCGCCTTGATCACGCTGCCCTGGTCGGAACCGCGCGCCTTCCCGTGAACGATGCGCACGCAGCGGCGGCCACCCTTGCGGCACTCGGCGAGGAACTGCGACAGCAGGGCGCGTGCCTCGTGCAGCCGCAGGTGGTGCAGGTCGAGTTCGTCTTCGATCACGAATTGCCCGCGGCGCAGCTGGCGCAGCAACTTGGGCGGGTAGCCGTCCTGCAGGTGCGACAGCGCATCGCCGCTGGCCAGGCCCACCAGCACCTCGTCCTGCGCCAACAACTCCGCCAGCACCTGGCGCTCGTCGGCCAGCGACTGGCGCGGCTCAGGCGCCGGCGCAGGGCGTGTCTGCGCGCGCGGGTCGGACTCGGTCGCGATCACACGCACCGGCCCGATCGCGTCGCGGAACAACTCGCGATCCTCTGCGCTGGGCTGCGGTAAACGTCGTTCAGGCAAGGGAAGCTCGACTGGGCGGTAGTTCCCTCCCCGATGTCGGGAAGGGCCGGGGAGGGGCAGGCAGGAACGCTTGGCCCCGGTCACCACCAGGGAATATCACAATGCGGGTGGCGCAGTCGTCATGACGGTTGCGGGACACGCTTCATCGGGCGTCGGGAGTCTGTGGCGGCATGGCATTGCTATTATCGCCGGCTGGCCTGCGAGAGTTTGTATGCACGTACTGATCAGCAACGATGACGGGGTCGATGCGCCGGGGATCCAGGTGCTTGCCGCGCACATGGCCCAATTGGGCCGAGTCAGCGTGGTGGCGCCCGACCGCGACCGCAGCGGCGCCAGCAACTCGCTGACCTTGGACCAGCCGATCCGGGTGACGGCGCTCGCGAACGGACGCCACCGGGTGGCCGGCACCCCGACCGACTGCGTCCACCTGGCGCTGGCTGGCCTGCTCGACTCGGAGCCGTCAATCGTGGTCTCCGGGATCAACAATTCGGCCAACCTGGGTGACGACGTGCTGTATTCGGGCACGGTGGCGGCCGCGATGGAAGGGCGCTTCCTGGGCCTGCCGGCAATCGCCGTGTCGCTGGTCACGCGCGACCACACGGGCCAGCACTACGAGACCGCCGCCCGCGCCGCGCTGCGGCTGGTTGCGCGGCTGCTGGAAGACCCGCTGCCGGCCGACACCATCCTCAACGTGAATGTCCCCGACCGCCCATGGGACGAGATCCGCGGCTTCGAGGTCACCCGGCTCGGACATCGCCACCGTTCGGAGCCCTGCATTCCGCAGGCCGATCCGCGCGGCCGGCCGATCTGGTGGATCGGACCGGCGGGCCCGGAACAGGACGCGGGTCCCGGCACTGATTTCCACGCCGTGCGTGCAGGCTACATCTCGATCACTCCGATCACCGTCGACCTGACGCGCTACACCGCGCTCGACAAGGTCGCCAGTTGGGTCGCCACGCTGCGATGACCCGCTTCCACGCGCCGCCACCGGTGGTTGCCCAGGGGACCGGGATGACCTCGCAGCGCGCGCGCGACCGCCTGGTCGAGCGGCTGAAGGCCCAGGGCATCGGCGATCCACGCGTGCTCGAAGTCATCGGCCGCGTGCCGCGTCATTTGTTCGTCGATGAGGCGCTGGCCAGTCGCGCCTACGAGGACACCGCATTGCCGATTGGCATGGGCCAGACCATTTCGCAACCCTATGTGGTGGCGCTGATGACCGCCACGCTGCTGCGCGACCGGGTGCCGACGAAGGTGCTCGAGATTGGAACCGGCTCTGGCTACCAGGCGGCGGTGTTGTCGCAACTGGTCGGCGAAGTGCACACCGTCGAACGCATCGACGAGCTTCTGCGTCAGGCGCGCAAGCGCTTTCGCCAGCTTGGCTACAAGAACATCCGCTCGAAGCACGATGATGGCAATATCGGCTGGCGCGAACATGCGCCGTTCGACGCATTGATCGTCACCGCCGCGCGCGATTCGCTGGATCCGGCGCTGCTGGACCAGGTGGCGGTCGGCGGTGTCGCCGTCGCGCCGCTCGGGCCGGCCGGGCAACAGACATTGATACGCATGGTTCGGGGGACGGACGGATGGTCGCGGGAGAATCTGGGTGCGGTGAGCTTCGTTCCGCTGGTTCGGGGCGTGCTTTGAGCGCCTTGCGCCTGTCTCTGCTGGCGGCCGCCGTGGCCCTGGCGGGCTGCACCCGCTCGGTCATGGTGCAACCGGCCGACGAATCAGCCCCGCCGCCGGTGCACCGCCCCACACCCAGCGCGACGGCAGGCGACAGCTATACCGTGCAGCCGGGCGACACGCTGTACAAGATCTCGCTGCAATACGGCGTGGACTACCGCGATCTCGCTGCCTGGAACGGCATCGAGGCGCCATACACCATTTATCCCAAGCAACGCCTGCGAGTCAGCGAGCGCAAGGCCCCGGCGGCATCACCGGCGCGTCCGGCCGCCTCCGCCACGGCAACGGCGGTCGCAGCCGCACCGCCGCCGGCCAACGCCGAGCGCGTAGGCGCCGCAGCGACGCCTGCGGCAACCGCCGGCGCGCCGGCCGCTGCCAGCAGGCCCGCCCCGGGTCCCGGCTACGATCCGAACCTGGGCGTGACCCTGCCGGAAGGCGCGCAGCCGATTTCGGCGGGCCCGTCGACCGCGTCCACTTCAGCTGCGCCGGTGTTCGAACCCGATGCGCCCTTGCCGACGGTCGCCGCTGGTGCGGCAACGACGCAACCCGCGCGCCCCGCGGCGGCAACAACGCCTGCCACGACGACGGCAGCTCCGACTCCGGCACCCGCCAATCCACCGACCGCCCCGGCCACGGTGACTGCTCCCTCCACCGCAGCCCCGGTCACCGGCGCCACGGACATCGCCGGCAGCAAGCCGAGCGCCGCCGGCTGGATCTGGCCGACGCCCGGCAAGGTCGTCGGCACCTATGCCGCCGGTGATCCCACGCGGCAGGGCATCGACATCGCCGGTGAGGCCGGCCAGCCGGTGCGCGCCGCGCGCGATGGCGAGGTGGTCTACAGCGGCGCCGGACTGATCGGCTACGGCGAGCTCATCATCGTCAAGCACTCGCCGGAACTGCTCTCGGCCTACGGCCACAACCGCGTGCGCCTGGTCAAGGAAGGCGACAAGGTCAAGTCCGGTCAGAAGATTGCCGAGATGGGCAAAAACGCCGCCAACCGGGTGCTGCTGCATTTCGAAGTGCGCAAGAACGGCAAACCGGTCGATCCCTTGCCGCTGCTGCCGGCGAGGTGACCTGGGGGATGCGGGCGGCAGCTCGCGCAAGCACTCTTCCCGCACCCCGTGCCGCATGCCCGGTTGCGCGTTCATGAACATCTATACCAGCGACCGCTTCGTGCTGCCCTTGCCCGCCGGGCACCGGTTTCCGATGGCGAAATACCGCCTGCTGCACGAGCGGGTGCAGGCCAGTCTCCCGTCCTTGGGCGCCCGCCTGCTGGAGGCGCCGCGCGCGGATGACACCGCGGTACTGCGCGCGCACACCGCCGACTATATGGCCAAGGTGCGCGACGGGACACTCAGCGCCGCCGAGCAACGGCGCATCGGCTTTCCATGGTCCCCGGAGATGGCCGAACGCACACGGCGGGTGTCCGGCGCGATGATGGCGGCACTGGGCAGCGCCATCGAGGGCTGCGGCGTTGGAGTGAACCTGGCAGGTGGCACGCACCACGCCGCCGCCGGGCACGGCGCGGGCTACTGCATCTTCAACGACAGCGTGGTCGCCGCGCGCCATGTGCAGGCGCTCGGACTGGCGCGCCGCGTGCTGGTGATCGACCTCGATGTGCACCAGGGCGATGGCACCGCCAGCATCTGTCGCGACGACCCGAGCATCTACACCTTCTCGATCCATTGCGCGCGCAACTACCCGGCGGTCAAGCCGCAGGGCGACCTGGACGTGGCGCTACCGGCGGGCACCGGCGATGCCGAATACCTCGCCGTGCTGGAACGCAACCTGGCCTACGTCCAGGCGCAGTCACGACCGGATGCAGTGATTTACCTCGCGGGTGCGGACCCTTTTGCGGGCGATGCGCTGGGCTACCTCGAACTCAGCAAGGAAGGCCTGCGCCAACGCGACCAGATGGTGTTCGACCATTGCCGTCGGCACTCGCTGCCGGTGGCGGTGAGCATGGCCGGCGGCTACGCCCCACAGGTCGGCGACATCGTCGACATTCACTACGCGACGATCGAGGCCGCCGCCGCGCTGGCGCGCGACGACGGCTGGTATCCCCCGCGAAAACCCCAGCAGGTATACGCCTGCACCCTGGTCGACGACTGAGTTACTTTTTCGCGGGCGTCTGCGATGGGGGAACCGATAGCGCGGCTCAGCGATTGGTCAGCTGGATCTCGATGCGCCGGTTGATGGCGTAGGCCGCCGGGGTTTCCGCCGGGTCCAGCGGACGGAACTCGCCGAAGCCGTTCGCCGCCAGCCGGTTGGCCTGGATGCCGGACACCACCAGGTGCTTGACGATGGCGATCGCGCGCGCGGTCGACAGTTCCCAGTTGGACGGGAAGCGCGCGGTGCGGATCGGGCGCTTGTCGGTGTGTCCGTCGATGCGCAGCACCCAGTCGATCTCCGGCGGGATTTCCGCGGTGACTTCCAGCAGCGTCTGCGCCAACTGGTCGAGCTGCGCCTGCGCCGCGGGCGTCAGTTCGTCGGTGCCAGAGGCAAACAGCAGCTCCGAGGGAACCACGAAGCGATCGCCGACGATCTGGATGTCGGCGCGGTTGCCCAGCACCTCGCGCAATCGGCCGAAGAAGTCCGAACGGTAGCGCTGCAACTCGTTGACCCTGTTGGCCAGCGCCAGGTTCAGCTCCTTGCCCAGCTCCTCGATGCGCACATCCTTGGCCTTGCTCTGGGCCTTCGCCAGGTCAAGTGAGGCCGACAGCTCGGCGAGTTGCTGGCGCAAGGCGGCCACCTGGCGGTTCAGCAGTTCCACCTGCGCTGCGGACTTGGCGCTGAGGTCGGTCTGCACCGCGAGCTTTTCCTGGTTTTCCTCCAGCTCCGCCAGGCGCGATGCAACTTCGCTCTCGAGTTGCTTCTTCAGCTCGGCCAGCGCGTTGATGTCGGCGGTCAGGCGTGCGACTTCCGACTCGCTGCCCTCCAGTTGTGCCTGGGTCTGGGTCAGCGTGGCCTGGGTCTGGTCCAGCGACAACCGCAGGGTATCGCGTTCGCCGGCGGTGCTGGCGAGCGAGGCGGACAGCTCGCCCACCCGTGATTCCGCCTTGAGCTTGGCTTCGCGCTCCATCGACAGGCTGCGCGCCAGTTCGGCCAGCTCGGCATTCAGCGCCGCGAGCGCCTTGTCGCGGCCGGACAGCGCGTCGGAAAGCACGAACTGGCCGACCGTGAAGATCAGCAGCACGAACACCAGCACCATCAGCAACGAGCTGAGGGCATCGACGAAGCCCGGCCAGAAGTCGATCGAGCGTCGGCGGCGCGAGGCGAGGGTGCTCATCGCGGCGGCCTCAGGCGGCCGGCCGCTTGTGCTCCATCGCCGCGGCGATGGTGCGCGTCAGCAGGCGGAACTCGGAACGCAGTTCCTCGCTCAGCTGGTGGCCGCCGCCTTGCGCCTGGGCCATCGCCTTGAGCACGCCGCGCAACTCCTGCTGCGACTGCGCCAGCTCGCTCAGCCCGCGAGACTCGCGTCCGAGCAACTCACCGAGCTTGCCCAGTTGCGCATTCAGCTCGACCAGTTGCTCGGCGCTGGCGCGCCGCTCGCGTTCGCTGTCGACGATCGCGCGCTGCATCCGCTCCAGGCCATCGGCGGTCTGCTCCAGCAGCGCCTGCACATAGGCTGGTACCGAGGTGTCGCTCTCGACCGCCATGCCGCTGCTGCCACTCAGCTTGGTCATGCCGGAAAGCCAGTCTTCCAGCTCGGTGTAGAAACGATTGGCGGTGCGCGCGGCCTGCAGGTCGAGGAAGCCCAGCACCAGCGAGCCGGCGAGGCCGAACAGCGAGGTCGAGAAGCTGGTCGCCATGCCGGACAGCGGGGCCTGCAAGCGGGTTTTCAGGGTCTCGAACATCGCCACCGCATCGGCGCCGGCAGTCATGCCGCCGATGATCTCGCCGACGGAGCCGATGGTCTTGAGCAGGCCCCAGAAGGTGCCGAGCAGGCCGAGGAAGATCAGCAGGCCGACCAGATAGCGCGACAGATCGCGCTGTTCCTCCAGCCGCAGGTGCACGCTGTCGAGGATCGAGCGCATCGAGGCGGTGTTCAGCGTCAGCGGCCGGCGCTCGCTGCGCGCCAGCATCTGCGCCATCGGCGCCAGCAACACCGGCGGCGCATGCGCACGCTCGGGGTTCGAGCGGCGGAAGTGGGTGATCCAGTTGACCTCATGCTGCAGCCGCGACACCTGGCGCACATTCGCGAGCACGCCGACCAGGAACACCAGCAGGATCACCCCGTTGAACACCGGGGTCGCGCCGAAGGCGCTCAGCAGCGGCTGGTACAGGGCGGCGCAGGCGAGCGCGACCAGCCCGAGGAAACCCAGCATCCACACCAGCGCACGATTCGGTTGGCTCATCGATAGCTCTCCAGCAGCGGCCGTCTCATCCTGCCGAAGCAGACCTGAACGGTAGACGTGTGAGTGCAGCAGAAGTGGGGCAGGGGGCGGGGGGCAGGGGACCGGCCATGCGGCGGGCTGGGCCTTGCGTCACTTCGCGAATGTGCTCCGGGGTTGGTCGCAGAAGCGGGGCAGGGGGCTAGCGGACAGGGGACCAGCCATGCGGCACGTGGATGCCACGCGGTGGGCTCGGCCTTGCGTCACTTCCCAAATGTGCTCAGGAGTTGGTCCCTTGCCCCTTGACCCTTGCCCCGCCTTTTCGCTTTCACCCTCAGCTCAGGCAAACCACCCATGCAGGTACCAGCACTCCGGTTGGCGCAGGTCCTGGTAGACCCAGGCGCGGGCGCCGGGGCTGGGCTGGAAGCTGTCGCGGGCGTGCGGGTCTGCCCGGGCGCCGCCGGACACGGACGCCGCCAGCGCCTGTCGCGCCGCGCCCGGTGCGCACATGCGGGTGGCGTCGATGACCTCGGCGAGGTAGTAGTCGCGGCGCACATCGTCGTCGTCCCACCAGCCGGACTCGATGCGCTCGGCGCCGGAGATCAGCATCACCGCGGTGACATCGATCGGCAGCGGCTCGGGCAGCAGGAAGGTCGGGCGCGGGGCATCGGGCGACGCGCCTGCGCCGGGTCGGATCTGCGGCGGCCCGTCGGCATTCGGGCGCCAGCGGCTGGCGTATTCCGGACGGTGATCGGCAATCCACTGCGGGCGCAACAGCACAGCCTCGCCCAGGCGCGCGGTCAGCCGCTCGATCAATGGTGCCAGCGCGCCGGACTGGTTTTCGTCGCCGAACAGGTCCTGGGGCTTCGGCGCGAGCGTCGGCAGACACGCCACTTCCAGGTGGATGCCGAGCACCGGGCGCGGGAAGCGCATCCGCTCCAGCCGCGCGCGGGTCAGTCCGTACAGGTGCGCGGCATCGCGGCTGGGTTCGATCAGGCCCACTTGCAACTGGCAGATGTCGCCGATGCCGGGGCGCAGCTCGTCGCTGCGGCATGCCGATTCCAGCGCGAAGCGCAGCAGGAAGTGCTGCACGCCGCCATCGCGCGCGACCAGCACCGCAGCGAGGTCGCCGAGCATGCGCTTGAGCGGGAAGGCCAGCGCCTCGGTGCTGGCGCAGGGGGCCGGCAGCTCCAGCCAGGCGTGGTAGCTGTCGGGCGGGCGGTAGAGTTCCAGCGCCTCAGGCAGTTCGCCGCGCAAACGGCCGAGGTAATCCAGCACCGGCTGGCCGAAGCGACGTGCCACGCCGGCGCGCGGCAGTTTCGCCAGTTCGCCCAGGGTGCGCACGCCGGTGGCGGCCAGCGTGGCCACGGTGCGACTGTCGAGCGCGCTGTCGCCGAGCGCGACCGGTGCCAGCGGGTACAACAGGCCGGAACGCGCTGGATCCCGCCGCGCCACCTCGGCACGCAGCCGCGCGGCGGCCGGCGTGGCGCCGTAGCCCAGCAATCCGAGGAAACCGAGCTGCGCCAGGTCGGCCTCGATCAGCCCGCGCAGGGCATCGTCGCCACCGAACAGGCGCGCGCTGCCGCCGAGTTCCAGCAGCAGGGCGTCCTGGCCCTCCAGGCAGACGCGGCTGGTGTAGCGATAAGCCCAGCCGGCCAGGTGTTCCAGCATCTGGCGCTCGGCCAGGCGGTCGCGGCGATGGATTGCCAGCGGCGCCAGCGCCTGTGCCGCCGCCAGCCGCTGCCCGGCGCGCACCCCGCAGGCTGCCGCTGCGGCATCCGCCAGGTGCACCTCGGCGCGCTGCTCGGGCCCATCGATCACCACCCGCGGTGCAGCCGCCGGCGCCTGCGCCTGTGCGCGATCGATCAGGTCCAGCGCGAGGCGGGGCAGGGCGAGGCAGAGCCAGTTGCGGTCGGGGCTCATGGGGCAGGTGGTGGGTTGTGGTGGGTGCACCATCCGTGCCGCCTCAGCTGTCGGGTATCAACAGTGGGTCAAGGGGCGAGGGGCAGGGGACCCGGCTCGCGACACGATCGACCCGTGCGGCTGACTGGGGCCCATGCCCCCTGACCCTTGCCCCGCTTCTGTGCGTCTGCCGTTGCCGCCCACGACCCACAACCCGCCACATCACGCCCGCACCCGCAGCGGCTGCGCCGACGAGCAACTCAGGCCGCGCGCCTTGAGCAGTTCCAGCGGGGCGCGCGCGAGGGGGCGGGGGATGCGCATGCGCAGCGCCGCGGGCGACACCGCTCGCTCCTGTGCGAGCGGGCGGAACACCAGTGCCAGCGAGCGGCTGCCTTCGGCGGCCAGCGACAGCCGCCGCAGCGCACGCTCGTCGGCCTGCTCGGACCACAGCAGCAGGCTGCCGGGGATGCCGCTGGCCAGGATCTGCTCGGCTGCCCACAGCGCGTCGCGTTCGCTGGCGGGCGCGATCCACAGCACGCGGTCCAGCGCCACGCCGGCCTGCGCCAGCGCCTGCACGCACGGCGGGCAGGGCGGATGCACGTACACCAGCGTCTGGCCCGCCCGGGTGCGCTGCGCCAGCAGCGGCAACAGCAGTTCCATCTCGCCCATGCCCGGCTGCGGCAGCAGCACCTCGCACAGACGCCCTAGCGGCAGGCCGTAGCCCGGCAGTTGTGCATCCAGTCCCTGCCAGCCGGTCGGCTGGGTCGGCAGCGGTTTCTGCGAGCCCTCGCGGGCGCGCCAGATGTCCTGGTGCTGCAGCAGATCGGCGGTGGACACCGCGGCGGCGTCGGTGGTGGAGGGGACGATGGCAGGCAAGGCGCGCAGGGCGGACATGACGGTGGTTCCTGATGGGGCTGCTACAGAATCGCCATCGTCGTCTCAGGCATTGAGACGGCACGCGTCCTGGACCGCGATGCCGTGCCTACACGAGCCCGGTCCGCACCACGCCGACCGCCAGCCCTTCGATGGCGAACGCCTCCTCGGGGTCCACCTCGATCGGCGCGTAGGCCGGGTTCTCGGCGCACAGGCGCACGCGCCCACCCTCGCATTGCAGGCGCTTCACCGTGACCTCCTCGCCCAGCCTTGCCACCACGATCTGTCCCGGTTCGGCACTGGCGCTGCGGTGCACCGCGAGCAAATCGCCGTCGAGGATGCCGGCGCCGGTCATGCTGTCGCCGCGCACCCGCAGCAGGTAATCGGCCCGTGGATGGAACAACCCGGCCTCCACCGCGATCTCGGACTCGATGTTCTCGACCGCCAGGATCGGGCTGCCGGCGGCCACGCGCCCGACCAGTGGCAGGGTCGACCCGCTCCGCACAGCCCTCCCGGACAGCACGCGGATGCCACGCGAGCGCCCTGGGGCGATCTCGATGGCGCCCCGGCGCGCCAGCGCACGCAGATGCTCCTCGGCCGCGTTCGGCGAGCGGAAACCGAAGGCGCTGGCAATCTCCGCGCGGGTCGGCGGCGCACCATTGCGCAGGTTCTGGTCGACGATCCACTCGAGGATCTGACGTTGCCTGGGGGTCAGCGAGTTCTCATCCATGCACTGTATTTTCATACAGCTTCATCGGCCACACAAGGGCCGGCGTTATCCTTGTCGCCGGGTGCGCGATACATCAGGCCGCCCGATTGCGCCTGAGCAACCTGAATCTCACGGGAGGCGGGCCATGGACCTGAGGCTTTGGATGGTTGTCGGATGGATGGCGCTGTGCAATGCCGCATCCGCGCTCGACAGCACGCTCGACGCCAGCTTCGGCAGTGGCGGCCAGCGTGTGCTGAGCTATCAGGTGGCCAGCAACGAGCCCGACCAGGGCCTGGCGATCCTGCACGACAGCCTGGGCCGCCGGATCGTCATCGTGGTCCGCCGCAACCCGTTCCCGCTGGCGCCGGAACGGCCTTCGAACTGATCCTGTTCCGCTACCTCGGCGATGGCAGCGTCGACACCAGCTTCGGCTTCGGCAGCGGCCAGGTGCGCGCGACCACCGACTGGAGCGACTTCCGCGGCGCGTTGATCGACCGTCAGAACCGGATCGTGGTGGTCGGCACCACCCTGGTCGGCTCGCCGCAGACCGCCTCGCTGCAGGTGCTGCGGTTGACCGCCGCAGGCGAACGCGACGGCAGCTTCAATGGCGGCACTGGCAACAATGGCATCGTCGCCTACGGTTTCGGGCCCAGCGCCGCCAACCGGATCATTGCGATCGCACTGATGCCGAATGACGACCTGGTCACCGCGGCGGACCTCGACCAGGGCAATGGCGACATCATCCTGCAGCGGATCAGCGGATCCAGCGGCACGCCCGTGGCCACCTGGGGCGATGGCTTCGGCTTCAAGATCGTCGACCTGCAGCCATCCGCGAATGCGGCGCGCGACACCGTCGTCGGCCTGGCCGTGCTGCCGGACGGACGCCTGCTGGTGCTCGCCCAGTCCTGCACCAGTGCCCTGGGCTGCCTGCCGGCGGCGGCGCAACTGACCGCCACCACGGGTCAGCTAGACACCAGCTTCTGCGCCAGCACGGCCTGCATGAACGCCTCGGTGACGGGCGCCAACCGGGGACGCCGAGTGGTCCGCAACCTGCAGTACGACGGCCAGGCGGTGACCCAGATGGCGGTGACCGTGGGCCTGCGCGACGATGCCGGGCGGATCATCCAGGGCGGCCGCGCAACCTTGGCCTCTGGAATGGCTGCACCCTTGCTGTTCCTGCGCCTCAACCCCAACGGCGAACTCGACACCGGCTTCGGTTCGCCTGCCACGCCGGGTTTCCAGGGGCTCGCCCTCGCCGGAGTGCCGCTGGCAGCCAGTGCCTTGCTGCGCGACGGCAACGGGCGCCTGGTGGTCGGCGGGCAGGGCGATTACGCCGGCCTGCGCCGGATCTTTGTCGCCCGCCTGGGCGACAACGGCCAGCCGGACGTCAGCTTTGGCGCCGGCACGGCACTGGTCGAGTATTTCGCTGCGCCGGCGGCCGACGATCGCGCCCTGCGCGCGCTGGCCCTGGATGGCACGCGCATCCTGGGGCTCGGCGACTTCAACGGCGGCAGCAACCGCGACGCCTTCCTGTTCCGCCTCGGCGGTACCGAGGATGGGCTGTTCGCGAGTGGTTTCGAGAATTGAGCGCATGCAGTGTGCGCTTGTACCCGGCCAGGGCGTTTCCCGTAGCGAGCCTGCAACCAGAGATCGATGAACCTGCAGCCGCCGCCGTTGGCGGTTTTCCAGCGGCCGCGCGGTTCAACCCTTGGGCTTGAGCCACTCGTTCTCGACCACGGCGCAGGTCTCGCCCAGTTCGCGGCTGAGAAAATCCATGTTCGGGCGGTCGAGGATGCCCTCGCGCAGGGGGCCGAACTGGCGGTCGAAACCGCTGGCCGACTTGGCTTTCCGAGCGGCGATCTTCTTTGCCTCTGTTGCCAGTTCCTCGGCGTGCGCTGCGCGCCAGGCGGCGTAATTCGATGCGGTACGGCTCTTGAAACTCTGTCGCGGCAGCGCGCACATGGCCTTGTACGGGCCCGGCACGCGTGCCGGGTTGTCGCCACAGGCCTCGCGCAAGGTCTGGTCGATGCGGATGCAGTCGTCGACAGAGATTTCGATCATCGCCGCGACATCGCGGGCGCGCTGCGCCGCGGCGTCATCCGCAGCAACAGCGCCGGCGGCGGTCGCCAGGCCGAAGGCGAGGGTGACGGCTCGAAAGATGGTGTGCATCGGGCTTCCCGCTGGCGCGAAACGGCGCGGAGTATGCTCGAAGATCCCACCGTCCCGCAGCAGGATCCCGCGCATGCCCGGCGAGCGCCATCTGATCAGTTCCGGTTCCACCTTCGAGGCCGAGATCGGCTACTCGCGCGCCGTAGTGCAGGGCGACTGGATCTTCGTCTCCGGCACCACCGGATTCGACTACACGACGATGTCCATCGCCGACGACATCGTCACCCAGACCGCGCAGTGCCTGCGCAATATCGAGTGGGCGCTGGCCCAGGCCGGCGCCAGCCTGGCCGACGTGGTGCGCGTCACCTACATGCTGCCGGATGCCAGCGAGTTTCCGCAGTGCTGGCCGGTCCTGCGGCAGTATTTCGGCGAGATCCGCCCGGCCGCGACGATGATCGCGGTGGGCCTGGCCGATCCGCGCATGCGCATCGAGATCGAGGTGACTGCCTTGCGCCGGACCTGACGATCCGGTGCCGCACCTCCTCAGTGCCCGGCGGCCACCCGGGCATCCGGCTTGACCGCGAGGATCTGCGCCATGAACTGCGCCTGGATCCGTGCCAGCGCCTCCGGGGTGTGGCCCTCGAAACGCAGCACCAGCACCGGCGTGGTGTTGGATGCGCGCACCAGGCCGAATCCGTCTGCGTACTCGGCGCGCAGGCCGTCGATGGTGATGACCTCCAGGGCACCGTCGAAACGCGCGGATTCGCGCAGTTTCTCGACCACCGCGTGGTGCTCGCCTTCGGCGCAAGGTACGTTCAGTTCCGGTGTGCTGAAGCTGGTCGGCAGCGCATCCAGCACGGCGCTCGGGTCGGCCGAGCGGCTGAGGATCTCCAGCAGGCGCGCGGCGGTGTAGGTCGCGTCGTCGAAGCCATACCAGCGCTCGGCGAAGAAGATGTGCCCGCTCATCTCGCCGGCCAGCGGTGCGCCGGTTTCCTTGAGCCTGGCCTTGATCAGCGAATGGCCGGTCTTGTACATCGACGGTTTGCCGCCGGCCGCGCGGATGGCCTGCGCCAGGCGTTGGCTGCACTTGACGTCGAAGATGATCTCGCCACCCGGCACGCGTGCCAGCACATCCTGCGCAAACAGCATGATCTGGCGATCGGGGAAGATGTTGTGGCCATCCTTGGTGACCACGCCCAGGCGGTCGCCGTCGCCGTCGAAGGCGAGGCCGAGGTCGGCGCCCTGAGCCTTCACGGCGGCAATCAGATCGGCCAGGTTCTCCGGCTTCGACGGATCCGGATGATGGTTCGGGAAGTCGCCGTCGACCTCCGAATACAACTCGCTGACGCTGCAGCCCAGCGCGCGCAGGATGCCGGGCGCCGACGCCCCGGGAATGCCGTTGCCCGAGTCGACCACGATCTTCAGCGGGCGCGCCAGGCGACAGTCGCCGATGATCCTGGCGGTGTACTCGGCGAGCACATCCAGGTGCACGAACCCGCCATCTCCATCCACGTAGTCCTCGGCCTCGATCCGCTGGCGCAGTCGCTGGATGTCCTCGCCATAGATCGCGCGGCCGCCGAGCACCATCTTGAAGCCGTTGTAATCCTTGGGATTATGGCTGCCGGTGACCTGGATGCCGCTGCTGCAGCCGGTGTCGCCGCGGGTGGCGGCGACGTAGTACAGCATCGGCGTGGTCACCGCGCCGAGTTCGATCACATCGATGCCGCTGGCGCGCAATCCGCGCATCAGCGCGGCGCTGAGCGCTGGCCCGGACAAACGGCCGTCGCGCCCTACCGCCACCGCGCGCTCGCCGAGGGTCCTGGCCTCACTGCCGAAAGCGCGGCCCAAATGCTCGGCGAAGGCCTCGTCGAGCGTCTGGCCGACCACACCACGGATGTCGTAGGCCTTGAAGATGGATGCGGCGACCTGCATGAGGGTTCCAAAGGTGGCGTCGGGGCCGCGGATTCTAGCCGGCATCACACGAGGCGCTTGCCAGATGGTCCCGGTTAGACTCGGGAAACCGTTCGAGGAGTGCACCGATGGATACGCTCGCCCGCTGGCACCATGTCGTCGCCACACGCGATCCCGCCGGCCTCGACGCGCTGCTGGCGGACGAGGTGGTGTTCCACTCGCCGGTGGTGCATACGCCTCAACGTGGGCGTCTGCTGACGCGGATGTACCTGACGGCGGCAATGCATGTGCTCGGCAATGCGAGCTTCCGCTATGTGCGCGAAGTCGTCGGCGCCATGGATGCCGTGCTGGAGTTCGAGGCCGAGGTGGACGGCATCACCGTCAACGGCGTCGACATGATCCGCTGGGACGCGCAAGGCCGGATCATCGACTTCAAGGTGATGGTGCGCCCGGCCAAGGCGATGGCGCTGCTGCAGCAGAAGATGGCGGAGTTGCTGGCGAAAGTGGGGAAGGGCGCCAGCGCCTGATCGCTGCGCTGGCGTATTCCCTCGGCCCGGCTCAACCGCCGGTGCAGGACTCGGTGGTCGGCGACGTCAGCGCCTTGACCGGGATCGTGCCGTTGCCATAGATCGAGGTGTAGCTGAAGCTGCCGGTATCGCAACCGGTAAAGCGCACGGTCAGGCGGCCCCAGGCCGGGTTGCTGGTCACCTGGCTGGGGTTGAAGGCCGGCCCGAACTGCGCGCCAGTGCTGATCTGCAGCGGGACTTCGACCTGGTGCGCGCCCCAGGTGAACGGCGCGATACCGATCATCCAGATCTGGCGGCCCTCGAAGAAGTCGTACCAGGACACCACCAGCAGCGGATTCGCGTCGGTGCCGGCGGCATGCGCGATCTCGATCAGGAAGCCCTTGCCGGAGTTGTTGGGGTCATACCAGGTGGCGGTATGCACCGGCAGGATCGGGAATTCATTGGCGGCGACGCGCACTGCACGCTTGAGCAGCGGGATGCGGATCGGCTGGTCGGTGTTGATGAAGACCGGATTGTTGTTGAGCGTGTCTAGCGTGCGAAATCCGAAAACCAGGCGCCCGAAGACGGTAAAGCTCGGATCCAGCGCAGCGGCATTGTTGCCGGTATTGATGTAGAAATCGCTGGTGGCGCTGTTGACGTTCGGCGGATTGCCGGAGAGCGCCATGGCGATGGTTCCCAGGGTGTTCGACAGGCCGTTGTTGCGCTCGGAGCCGATCGCCGGGCGCTGCGGCAATTCGACGCCGTTCTCTTTGTAGCGCCCGCCCTGGACCACGAAATTGCGCGCGGCGCGCTGTAGCAGCGTGGAGTCGTAGCCGCCCGCATCGACATAGGCGAGGAAATTGGCAACCGTGTTCGGCGCTCGCGTGCTGTCGAGTTCCAGCAGCATCGGGCCGCGCTCGGTGTCCAGCAGCACGCGCGGATTCTGTGCCTGGGCCAGGCTGGCCAGCGCCAGCAATCCCAGCACAAGCAGGGAACGGATTGTCATTGTCGGTGGTCCAGCCAGTTCAGGGAGCCGCCGAGGATACCCCGCGGCGCGGCCGCTTCCGCCCGCGCCGGGCACCCGGTTCAGCGCAGTTTTCCGAATTCACCGGATCACCAGATCAGGTCGTCCGGCACCTTGAACTTCGCGTAGTAGTCATCGTCCGTGCTGTTGGCTGGCGTCGTTTGCGGCTCCGGCCGACCGTGATCGAGGGCGATCACGCCGCCGCGCGATGCCACCGCCTCTGCGCTCGCGCGCGGCAACAGGGCATAAGAATCTCCGTCGCGAGCGATCACCAGCGTGCCCTTTGCCAACTGGGCGCGTATTTTTTCATCCACCAGCAGGCTGCGGATCTTGCCGCCGTCGACGAACCGGTAGGGAATCTCGCCGGATGTCTTGATCTTGTGGTGCTCGATCAACTGCCGTACCTGCGCTTCGAGTTCCCTGGCACGAAGCTGTGCGTTGCGTTCGGCGGCGAGCGCGCGATCGCGTTCCGCTTTCTCGGCCGCAAGCTTCTGCGCGTCGATCTTCTCGGCCGGCGGCGTGGCTGGTGCCTTGCCATCCCGCTGGCGCGTCTGGGCACGCACGGTGGCGTCGACTTGTTGTTTCTTCACCAGGCCGGCTTTCAGCAACTGGTCCTGCAGGAGATTGCGCATGGCGACAGGAAGGGCATCGGCAGAATGGTTCGATTGTAGCCTTCGTCCGGCGACGCTCGCAGCGTGCTGGCGAGGCGTTGCCGGAAGGGCGCAGCACCTTGGGTTGTTTCGTAATTGACATAATGCACATTAGACGATGTTGCTGATGCTTGGCCGGCCCAATCCATGTGCCTTGCACAACAATCACCTGTTTGATGCTGCGCGCACATTCACCGTGAGAGGTTTTGGCGATACCCTTCACCAGATTGAAGGTTCAGGGGCCAGGGGGAATGGACCGAGTCCTGCTGATCGAGGCATCGGCGACGCGTCGGCGAGCGTTGTCGACGATGCTCATGCAGAAAGGCTTCGAGGTCGCGGTCATCGCGACCTACGCCGAAGGCTTGTCCCTGCTGTCCAGTGTCGAGCGCGAGAAGTACTCCGCTCTGGTGGTCAGCTGGCCGGAATACTCGGACCACCGCGCGGACGACGTGTTTGCGCTGCTGCGCGCGCGCGACTGGGTCACGTTGCCGGTGTTGGTGATGGCCGATTCCACCGACGCAGGCGCCGTGAATTGGCTCATGAAACGCGCCAGCACCGCGCTGCTCTTGTGGTCGGACTATTCCGACGCCCCCGAAGCGCTGCACAAGCTGATCCATCCGCAGCAGCGTCCGGCAGCCGCCGAGCCGCGGACTGGCGCCGAGCAGTTGCGGGTCCTGTTTGTCGATGACTCACCGACGGTACGCATAGCCTTCAAACGCCTGCTGGCCGCGGAAGGATTCCAGGTCGAAACCGCAGTCAGTGCCGAAGACGGACGCGAAAAGCCCTGGTGCAGGATTTCGACATCGCCATCGTCGATTACTTCATGCCCGGCGACAATGGCGCGATGCTGGTCAAGCAGTTGCGCGACACGCCCAAGACCAGCGGCATCCTGGCCGCGATCATCACCGGCACCTATTCGGACCGCGTGATCACCGAATCCCTCGGCGCGGGCGCGGTCGAGTGCATGTTCAAGTCCGAGGCGCGCGAGCTGTTCCTCGCGCGGATGCGCTCGCTGTCGCGCACCGTTCTCGACCGCAAGGCGATCGACAACGAGCGGCGCCGCCTGCAGGGCATCCTGACCTCGGTCGGCGAAGGTGTTTACGGCGTCGATTCGCTCGGGAAGATCCAGTTCATCAACCCCGCCGCACTCGACATCCTGGGCTATCCGCATGACGAGGCGCTGGTCGGCCAATGCGCTGCCGATCGCTTCCATTACGCTTTCGAGGACCGCACGCGGATTCCCCGCCAGGCCTGCTTCCTGTCGCAGTGCTACCACGACGGCAACCAGGTCACCGGCTGGCAGACCGTGTTCTGGCATGAGTCCGGGCGTTCGGTGCCGGTGGAATGCACGGTTTATCCGCTGGAGATCGACGGCAAGCGCGAGGGTGCAGTGGTCGCATTCCGCGATGTCTCCCAGCGCCGCTTGCTCGAAGAGGAACTGCGCTGGGCCGCCAGCCACGACGCGCTGACCAAGCTGCACAACCGCGCGCACTTCGAGCAGCAGTTGCAGCAGGAAGTCGCGCGCCTGCGCCGTTCAGATCAGTCCAGCCTGTTGCTGTTCGTCGATGTCGACCGCTTCAAGTACATCAATGACACCCTCGGCCACGCCGCCGGCGACCAGTTGCTGGTCGAAGCCAGCCATCGGCTGCGCAGCCGGCTGCGGGTTTCCGACACCCTCTCGCGCATGGGCGGCGACGAGTACGCACTGATCCTGCGCAACTCGCACCACGATCCGGAACAGGTTGCGGACGACTTCCGCAAAGCATTGTCCGGGCAGCTTTTTTCCTATGGCGACAAGCACTACCGCATCACCGCCAGCATCGGCGTGGCGGTGCTCGACCGCCAGGTGCTGTCGCCCTCGGAAGCGATGGCGAACGCCGACATCGCCTGCCACATCGCGAAGAACAAGGGCCGCAACCAGGTCCACGTGTACTCCTACGACACCGACCAGCGCGCATCGATGGACGTGGAGCTGAACTGGTCGGCGCGGCTGGAAGAGGCGATCCGCGACAACCTGTTCGTGCTCTGCTTCCAGCCGATCCTGCCGTTGCCGAGCATCGACCTGGGCGAATTGCCGGTCGCTGACGGCGATCTGTGGATGCGCCACCTGCATCATGGCCGGCCACGCCGGGTGTACTACGAGGTGCTGCTGCGGATGCGCAGCGCCAGCGGCGAGCTGGTTGCCCCCGATGCCTTCCTGCCGACGGCCGAGCGCTACAACATGATGTTGGACATCGACCGCTGGGTGATCCATCACGCGCTCAAGGCCCTGCGCGAAAGCCAGTCGCTGGATCCGGATCACTTGCTGGGGCTGTCGATCAACCTGTCGGCGCAATCTCTGGGCGCCAACGGCATCGGTCGATACGTGATGGACAAGCTGGTCGAGTTCAACGTCGACCCGGCCCTGGTGACCTTCGAGATCACCGAAACCAAGGCAGTCACCAACCTGGACGCGGCGCGCGAGCTGATTGCGCAGCTGCGTGGCCTCGGATGCCGGTTTGCGCTGGACGATTTCGGCTGCGGCTTCTCGTCGTTCACGCACCTCAAGCACCTGGACGTCGATTTCCTCAAGATCGATGGATCCTTCATCCAGGGACTGCTGGAGGATCCGGTGGATCGCGCGGTGATCACCGCGATCAACGCGATTGCCCATTCGGTGGGCAAACGTACGGTTGCCGAGTATGTGGATCGGCCTGATGTGCTGGCCGCCCTGCTCGATTGCGGTGTCGATTTCATCCAGGGCTACTACGTCGGGCGCCCGACCGCCGATCTGCGCGGCAGCTATCAGCGTTCGCGGCAATGGCATGCCCTGCTCCCGGCGACCACCCTGGCTGCCACCGGCTGAGGGCTCCCGCGTGCCAGACTTGGCGCATGAATCCATCCGCGCAACCGACCTTCCTGTGGCACGACTACGAGACCTTCGGCGCCGATACCCGGCATGACCGGCCAGCCGAGTTTGCCTGCTGGCGCACCGATGCCGATTTCGAACCCGTTGCCGCTCCCGAGACCTTCCGCTGCAGGCCCACGCTCGACTACCTGCCAGAACCAGCGGCCTGTGCGGTCACCGGTATCGGCCCGGAAGCAGCCTACGCGCAGGGTCTCGACGAGCCTGAATTTGCCGCGCGCGTGCATGCGCAGATGTCCGAGGCGCAGACCTGCACACTCGGCTACAACAGCATGCGTTTCGACGATGAAATCACGCGCCATCTGTTCTGGCGCAACTTCATCGACCCCTATGAACGCGAGTGGGCGCGCGGCAATTCGCGCTTCGACCTGATCGACCTGATCCGCGCGGCCTATGCCTTGCGCCCCGGCGGGCTGCAATGGCCGATGCGCGAGGACGGCCACCCGAGTTTCAAGCTGACCGACCTGAGCGCCGCGAACGCCCTGCCCCACAGCCATGCACATGCGGCGCTCTCGGATGTCGAAGCGACGCTGTCGCTGGCACGGCTGCTGCGGCAGGCGCAGCCACGCCTGCTGGACCACGCAC